>NZ_JBIWHT010000004.1:0-648 GCF_044764265.1 Streptomyces sp. NPDC094147
CGCCCGGTTACATTCCGAACCCGGAAGCTAAGCCTTTCAGCGCCGATGGTACTGCAGGGGGGACCCTGTGGGAGAGTAGGACGCCGCCGAACAATATTTCAGGACCCTTGGTCCCAGCGTTCACGCTGGGACCAAGGGTCCTTTTGTTTTTCGCTTTGCTTTTTCCGAAGCGCGTCGGGCAGCCGACTGCGCGAGAATGACTGCAGTACCCGAAGACTAGGAGTCACGATGTCCACCAACTCTCCCGACGATCGTCCGGAGCGCGAGCCGCGCCGTCAGGACGGTGGTGACCGGGGCGGCTACCGCGGTGGTCGAGACGATCGCGGCCCGCGTCGGGACAACGACCGAGGTGGCTACGGCGGACGTCGTGACGACAGTCGTGGTGGCTCCTCCGGCGGTGGCCACGCCCGTCGCGACGACCGTGGTGGTCGCCCGGCCGGCGGTGGCAGCTCGTACGGTCGTCGTGATGACCGTCCGGCGCCCCGGCGCGATGACGATCGTGGTGGCTTCCGCCGGGACGACAACCGCGGCGGTGGCGGTGGGTTCCGTCGTGATGACAGCCGTGGTGGGTCTTCCAGCGGTGGTTACGGGCGTCGTGACGACCGTCCGGCTCCGCGCCGGGACGACGATCGCGGTGGGTTCCGTCGT
>NZ_JBIWHT010000004.1:741-305409 GCF_044764265.1 Streptomyces sp. NPDC094147
CGTCGTGATGACAGCCGTGGCGGTTCTTCCGGCGGTGGTTTCCGTCGGGACGACAACCGTGGTGGTGGCAGCTCGTACGGGCGTCGTGACGACCGTCCGGCCCCGCGTCGCGATGACGACCGCGGCGGTTTCCGTCGTGATGACAGCCGTGGTGGGTCTTCCAGCGGTGGTTACGGGCGTCGTGACGACCGTCCGGCTCCGCGCCGGGACGATGACCGCGGTGGCTTCCGTCGTGATGAGCGGCCCGCGCCGCGCCGTGATGACGATCGTGGTGGCTTCCGCCGGGACGACAACCGCGGCGGTGGCGGTGGTTTCCGTCGTGATGACAGCCGTGGCGGTTCTTCCGGCGGTGGTTTCCGTCGGGACGACAACCGTGGTGGTGGCAGCTCGTACGGGCGTCGTGACGACCGTCCGGCTCCCCGTCGCGATGACGACCGCGGCGGTTTCCGTCGCGACGACCGGGGCGACCGGGGCGGTTTCCGTCGGGACGACAATCGCGGTGGTGGCGGCTCGTACGGGCGTCGCGATGACCGTCCGGCCCCGCGTCGTGATGACGACCGCGGTGGGTTCCGCCGGGACGACCGTCCGGCGCCGCGCCGTGACGATGACCGCGGCGGTTTCCGTCGCGATGAGCGGCCCGCGCCGCGTCGTGACGACGAGCGTGGGGGCTACGGGCGTCGTGATGACCGTCCGGCGCCGCGTCGCGATGACGACCGTGGTGGTTTCCGTCGCGACGACCGGGGTGACCGGGGTGGCTACCGCGGGCGGGACGACCGGGGTCGTGATGACCGCGGCGGCTACGGGCGTCGGGACGACCGGGACCGTGACCGCGAGCCCGTCAAGCGGCTGCCGATCGACGAGGACGTCACCGGCGACGAGATCGACGCGGATGTGCGCCAGGAGCTGATGAGCCTGCCCAAGGGTCTCGCCGAAGAGGTGGCGAGCAACCTGGTGATGGTGGCGCGGCTCATCGACGAGGAGCCCGAGCAGGCATACGCGTACTCGCGCATCGCGCTGCGGCTCGCCTCCCGTGTGGCCGCCGTTCGCGAGGCCGCAGGGTTCGCCGCGTACGCGACGCAGAAGTACTCGGAGGCGCTGGCGGAGTTCCGTGCCGCGCGTCGGATGACCGGCTCCGTCGAGCTGTGGCCCGTCATGGCCGACTGCGAGCGCGGCCTCGGCCGTCCGGAGCGGGCGCTGGCGATGGCCGGCGAGCCCGAGGTGCAGAAGCTCGACAAGGCCGGCCAGGTCGAAATGCGGCTGGTCGCGGCCGGGGCGCGCCGGGATCAGGGGCAGCTGGACGCCGCCATCGTGACCCTCCAGAGCCCGGAGCTCGCGTCGAACTCCGTACAGCCGTGGACCGCGCGACTGCGCTACGCGTACGCCGACGCACTGCTGGCCGCCGACCGCGAGGACGAGGCCCGTGAGTGGTTCGCCAAGGCGCTCGAAGCGGACAAGGACGGCTCGACCGACGCCTCCGACCGGCTCGCCGAGCTGGACGGTGTCGACTTCGTGGACGCCATGGTCGAGGACGTCGCCGATGTCGCCGACCTGGATGAGGACGCGGCAGCGCCTCGCGAGGCGGACGTACGTGACGACGAGCCCGACTTTGACGACGAGGGCGAAGAAGAGGACGACTTCGAGGGCGACGACGCCGATGTCGTCCGCGAGGCCGAGGTCCAGGCCGAGGTCGTTGACGTCGACCTTGAGGGCCCCGCGCAGGACGAACCCCTCCCGCCGGCCCACAAGGACGTCTGAGATCCGAAGTCCCAGATCCGAAGTCCCAGATCCGAAGTCCCAGATCCGAAGTCCCAGATCTGATCTGAGATCTGAAATCTCAGGGCTGACGTCTGAAGTCTGATCGCTGGCGTCTGATTTCTGAAAGAGGCGGCACCCCCACACCGGGGGTGCCGCCTCTTTTTGTCGCCTTCTTTGTCGCCGGTCGCGGTCGCCCGTCAGCTCACCGTCAGGCTGCGCAGGACCAGGCCCGTGGCCGGTTTCGGGCCGAAGGAGGTCGACTTGCGGGGCATGGTCACGCCCTGTCGGGCCAGGTCCCGTACGACCTCCTCGCGTACCGGATGCATCAGAACCGCCGTCTTGCCGTGCCGTTCCGCCTGTTCGACGGCGGCCGCCGTGTCGTGGATGTACGCGATGTCGTCCGGCGTGTCAGGGATGCGCCAGATGGCGTCGAGCAGGGTCGAGTGGAGGACCGTGGCGTCCAGGGAGCGCCAGGCCGACGGCCGGTCCTTGCGGATCGTGCGGGTGAGCAGTGTCTCGTCCGGCTGGTCCAGGAGGTGGAAGCGGCCGTCGCCGGCGAGCAGGAAGGCGTTGCCCTCGGATGCCGCCTCCGCGAGCGTCTCCAGGGCGCGGGCGAGCGGGACTTCGAGCGTACGGATGCGGAACGCCCCGGCTTCGGCGACCGCGGCGAGGGCCTCGGACACCGGGAGGCGGTGCAGGAGGCGGTGGATCGCGCGGACGCGCAGCGGGTAGCGGGCCGTGTCGACAAGGAGGACGAGGCCGAAGTCCCAGGGGCCCGGCGAGGCCTGCTCGCCGCGCAGGCGCAGGTAGGTGGCCCAGCGGTGGTGGCCGTCGGCGATGACCGCCTGGTGGGCCGCCAGGTCCGACTGGACCTCCGCGAGATCGGCCGGGTCCGTGAGCGCCCACAGGCGGTGGTGGAACCCGTCCTCCGTGGTGGTGCGCAGGAGCGGCTCGCGCTGGACGGTGCGGTCGATGACGGCGGTCGCGCCGGCCGGGGCGCTGCTGCCGCGGTAGGTCAGGAGCAGGGGTTCGAGGTGGGCGGCGATGGTCCGCATGAGGGCCGCGCGGTCCTCCACGACGTGCGGCATCACGTCCTCGTGGGGCAGGACGACGCCGGCGGCCGGTTCGGAGAGGGCCAGGGCGCCGATGAGACCGCGTTGCAGTATGCCGTCGCCCTCCTGCTCGTAGACGTACAGGGCGGGTTCGGGATCCGGGGCGAGGACGCCCTTGTCCAGCCAGTCGCCCAGGGTCTGGGCGGCCTGCTGGTTGCGGGCCGCGGGGGAGGCGGCCTGCGGAAGGATCAGTCTGACGATGTTGTACGGATCCGCCGACTCCAGGTGGAGCAGTCCGTCGGGGCGTACGACCACGTCGTACGGCGGGGAGGTCACGGCGGCGAGGCTGCCGACCCGCTCGGGAACATAGCGCAGTCCGCGGAACGGGATCAGGCGCAGCCCGAGGTCCGCACGCCCAGTTGTGCTCATCTGTGCATGGTAAGTGGGGTGCGGGCATGCGCGATGATCGGGGGAAGGCATCGAACGAGGAGTGGATGAAGATGAGCCAGACCGGCCGGACCATGCCGCGCGGCAGCGCGGAGGCGCTGAGCGAGGTGTACGACACGGCTCTGCTGGATCTGGACGGGGTGGTGTACGCGGGCGGTGCCGCGATCGCGCATGCCGTGGAGGCGCTCGGTGCGGCCCGGGACGGCGGGATGCACCTGGCGTATGTGACCAACAACGCGCTGCGGACGCCGGACGCGGTGGCCGCCCACCTCACCGAGCTCGGGGTGCCCGCGGAGCCGGGCGATGTGATCACCTCGGCACAGGCGGTGGCCCGGCTCATGTCCGAGCAACTGCCGCAGGGATCAAGGGTGTTGCTGATCGGCGGCGAGGGTCTTCGGGTCGCGCTGATCGAGCGCGGGCTGGTACCGGTGGAGTCCGCCGATGACGATCCGGCGGCCGTGGTGCAGGGGTACGGCGGGCCCGACATCACGTGGGGGCGGTTCGCGGAGGCCTCGTACGCGGTGGCGCGCGGGGTGCCGTGGTTCGTGTCCAACACCGATCTGACGATTCCGAGCGGGCGGGGGATCGCGCCCGGCAACGGCGCGGCCGTCGAGGTCGTACGCATCGCGACGGGCGCCGAGCCGCAGGTGGCGGGGAAGCCGCTGCCGCCGATGCACCGCGAGACGGTGCTGCGGACGGGGGCGCGGAAGCCGCTCGTGGTCGGGGACCGGCTCGACACGGACATCGAGGGCGCGTTCAACGGCGGTGTCGACTCGCTGCTCGTGCTGACCGGGGTGACGGACGGCGCCCAGCTCCTCGCCGCGCGGCCCGAGCACCGGCCGACCTTCGTCGACGCGGATCTGCGGGGCCTGCTCACCGGGCAGCCCGAAGTGGCCGAAAATGACCGGGGGTTCGCGTGCGGCGGGTGGGTCGCTTCCGTACGGGCGGAGTCGGGTGAGTTGGTGCTCGACGGCGACGGGGAGGCGCTGGACGGGCTCCGGGCGCTGTGCGCGGCGGCCTGGACGCATGCCGGGGACGGGGTGTGTGCGCTGGATCCGGCGAAGGCGCTGGCGCGGCTGGGGCTTTGAGCGCGGGGGCCGGGCGAGGGGCGACTTCGGGTTAGCGCAGGGTAGGCTAACCTAAGTTGCGTGTTGGTAGACAGTCCTCCTCAGCCGCGCGACGGGACCACTTCCGCGCCCTCGGCCCCGGCCGCGAAGCGTCGAACGCTGCGCGCCGCCGGTCTGTTCGTGTCCGTGGGCGCGCTGGCGCTCGTCGCCGTCGCGAGCATCGCGGTCGGTGCGAAACCCATGCCCCTCGGCGATGTCTGGCACGGCCTCTTCCACGCCTCCGGAACTGCCAACGACGTACTCGTGCATGACGTACGGGTGCCGCGGACGCTGCTCGGTCTGCTCGTCGGGGCCGCGCTCGGGATCGCCGGAGCGGTCATGCAGGCGCTCACCCGCAACCCGCTCGCCGAACCCGGCATCCTCGGGGTCAACGCGGGAGCGGCGGCCGCCGTCGTCTCCGCCATCAGCTTCCTCGGCGTCAACTCGCTGACCGGATATGTGTGGTTCGCGTTTCTCGGCGCGGGCGTCGTGTCGGCCGCGGTGTACCTCCTCGGCGGCAGCCGGGCCGCGACGCCGGTGCGGCTCGCGCTCGCGGGGACGGCGGCCAGCGCCGCGCTGTACGGCTACATCAACGCCGTCCAGCTCACCGACTCCGCCGCCCTGAACCGGCTGCGGTTCTGGCAGGTCGGCTCGCTCGCCGCGGCGGACATGGCCACCGTCGGCAAGGTCGCGCCGTTCATCCTCGTCGGGCTCGTCGTCGCCCTGCTGCTCGCCCGGCCGCTCAACGCGATGGCGATGGGCGACGACACGGCACGCGCGCTCGGCGCCCACCTCACCCGGACCCGGATCACGTCCATGGCCGTGATCACGCTGCTGTGCGGGGCCGCGACCGCCGCCTGCGGGCCGATCGTGTTCATCGGGCTCATGGTTCCGCACATCGTCCGGGCCATCACCGGACCCGACCTGCGGTGGATCCTGCCGTACGCGGCCGTGCTCTCGCCCGTGCTGCTGCTCGGCTCCGACGTGATCGGGCGGATCGTCACCCGGCCCGCCGAACTCCAGGTCGGCATCGTCACCGCGCTCATCGGCGGCCCCGTGTTCATTTATCTCGTACGGCGCAAGAGGATGGCCCAGCTGTGAAGGCGATACGTACCCCCGGCGGGCTCTCCTTCCGGGCCGAGCCGCGTGCGCTGGCCGTGGTCGGCGGGCTCGCCGTGCTGGCGCTCGCGGCCGGTGTCGTCCTGGTCGGCACCGGCGACTTCACGATCGCGCCCGCCGACGTCGTGCGCACCCTGTTCGGATCCGGCACGCCCGCGCAGGACTTCATCATCAACGAACTGCGGCTGCCGCGCGTGCTCGTGGCGCTGCTCGTGGGTGCCTCGCTCGGCATCTCAGGGGCGCTCTTCCAGTCCATCTCCCGCAATCCGCTGGGCAGTCCGGACGTCATCGGCTTCGGGCAGGGCTCCTCGGTCGGCGCGCTCACGGTCATCGTGTTCTTCCACGGCGGCGCGGTCGCCGTCTCCCTCGGTGCGCTGGCCGGCGGGCTCGCGACGGGGGTCGCCGTCTATCTGCTGGCGTGGAAGAAGGGCGTGCACGGCTACCGCCTGGTGCTCGTGGGCATCGGCGCGGCCGCGATGCTCACCGCCTGCATCCACTATCTGCTGACCAAGTCGAGTCTGGTCGACGCCACCCGTTCGATGGTCTGGCTCACCGGCTCGCTGGACGGGCGCGACTGGGCGCAGGTCTGGCCGCTGCTCGCGCTGTTCGCGGTGCTGCTGCCGGTGGTCCTCGCGTACGGACGTCCGCTGAGGATGCTGGAGATGGGCGACGACGCGGCGTACGCGCTCGGGGTGCCGGTGCAGCGGACGCGTACCGTGCTGATGCTCGCCGCCGTCCTGCTCAACGCCTCGGCGACCGCGGCGGCCGGGCCCATCTCCTTCGTCGCGCTGACCGCGCCGCAGCTGGCCCGCCGGCTGACCCGGGCCAGCGGGCCGAACATCCTCGCCTCCGCCTGTATGGGGGCCGCGCTTCTGGTCGTCGCCGACTGGGCCGCACAGCAGCTGTTCGGCGAGAGCACGCTGCCGGTGGGGGTGCTGACCGGGATGGTCGGCGGTGTCTATCTGCTGTGGCTCCTCGTCACCGAGCGCAGGGCGGGGCGGATATGAGCGGCCGCACCTCGTCCGCGAACCCCAACTCCCTTGCGGATTGCGGTTCTTCGTCCCGTTCCTCTTCCAGGAGTACGAGCATGCAGCGACTCAGTGCCGAATCGGTCACCCTCGGCTACGACCAGCGGGTGATCGCCGAGGACCTGTCCGTCGAGATCCCGGACCGCTCCTTCACGGTGATCGTCGGGCCCAACGCCTGCGGCAAGTCGACGCTGCTGCGGGCGCTTTCGCGGATGCTCAAGCCGAGCCTGGGGCGGGTGCTGCTGGACGGGCAGTCGATCCACTCGCTGCCCGCGAAGAAGGTCGCCAAGACGCTCGGGCTGCTTCCGCAGTCCTCGATCGCGCCGGACGGGATCACGGTGGGCGACCTCGTTGCGCGCGGCCGCTATCCGCACCAGGGGCTGCTGCGCCAGTGGTCGCCCGAGGACGAGCGGATCGTCCAGGAGTCCATGGACGCGACCGGCGTCGGGGGGCTCGGAGAGCGGTACGTCGACGAGTTGTCCGGCGGGCAGCGCCAGCGGGTCTGGATCGCCATGGCGCTGGCCCAGCAGACGCCGCTGCTGCTGCTCGACGAGCCGACGACGTTCCTCGACATCCAGCATCAGATCGAGGTGCTCGACCTGTGTGCGGAGCTGCACGAGGAGCAGGGGCGGACGCTGGTCGCGGTGCTGCACGACCTCAACCAGGCGGCGCGCTACGCCTCGCATCTCATCGCGATGCGGGACGGGCGGGTGGTGGCCGAGGGGCCGCCCTCGGAGGTCGTCACGGCTTCGCTGGTCGAGCGGGTCTTCGGGGTGCGGTGCCAGGTGATCCCGGATCCGGAGACGGGGACTCCGCTGGTGGTGCCGGGGGCTCGGCGGCGGGTTTCCGAGCCGGTGGGCGCGGGACACCCCTAAAGCAGGGTTCGCAGGCGAAGCAAGTCTCTCAGGCCCGCCTCCAGTTTCACCCGGCCCGACGCCCACGCCTTCGCGAAGTTCAGTTCGCCGTTGACCATGGCCACCAGGTCGTCGCCCTTCATCGCGAGGCGGATCTGGGCCTTCTCGCGGGGCGGGCCGGGCGCGGTGGTGCGGACCTCGATCCGGCCGCCATGGAGGCGGCCCGCGAACGTGCTGTCCAGATCCGTGATGTGGCAGCTCAGCGAGCGGTCCAGCGCGGCCGCCGCGTGAACGTCGCCCTCGGCCCGCGCCAGATTGTCCGAAAGTTTGTCGAGTGCGCTGCGGCGCTCCTCCATGGTCGCCATCGTGATGGACCGTACCTCAGGGCTTCGCGGTAGCGTCTTGGCATGAGCGACTCGATGCCGGGCCCCGCGGCGGAACCCGAGGTGGCCGGCCCCTCGCCCCTGGACGTACCCCGCACCCCCACCGGCGACGCCGGGATCGACGCCCTGATCCAGCGGCTCGGGGACGTCGACCACCTCGGTACGGACGGCCATCTGGAGGTGTACGAGGATGTACACCGGGGGCTGCGCGACTCACTGACCGCGCTGGACGCCCGCCAGGGGCCACCCGCCCCGGGAGTGCCGGGAACCTCCGCGCCCGCTCACCCGTTGGCGGACCACCGCCCCTAGCGGCCCGCCGGGCCGCCGTGACACTACGACAACAGGAGCTGAACCGAACGTGGCAGGAGTGGCACGCCGCCGCCTCGACGCCGAGCTGGTGCGCCGGAAGCTCGCGCGGTCGCGCGAGCACGCCGCCCAGCTGATCGCCGCGGGGCGGGTGACCGTCGGCAAGACCGTCGCCACCAAGTCCGCCACCCAGGTCGAGACGGCCGCCGCCATCGTCGTCGTCCAGGACGACAACGATCCGGACTACGTCTCGCGCGGCGGCCACAAGCTGGCCGGAGCGCTGGCGGCCTTCGTTCCGCGGGGGCTGAAGATCGAGGGCCGGCGGGCGCTGGACGCCGGGGCGTCGACCGGCGGCTTCACCGATGTGCTGCTGCGCGCCGGAGCCGGACACGTCGTCGCCGTCGACGTCGGCTACGGACAGCTCGCCTGGTCTCTTCAGAGCGATGACCGGGTCACCGTCAAGGACCGTACGAACGTACGCGAGTTGACGCTCGACGACATCGACGGGCAGCCCGTGGACGTCGTCGTGGGCGACCTCTCCTTCATCGCGCTCGGCCTGGTGCTGCCCGCCCTCGTGCGGTGCGCGGCGCCCGACGCGGACCTGGTCCTCATGGTCAAGCCGCAGTTCGAGATCGGCAAGGAGCGGCTCGGCAGCGGCGGTGTGGTGCGCAGCCCCGAGCTGCGTGCCGAGACCGTACGGACCGTGGCGGCGCAGGCCGCCGCGCTGGGGCTCGGGGTGGTCGGTGTCACCGCGAGCCCGCTGCCCGGACCCTCGGGCAACGTCGAGTACTTTCTGTGGCTGCGGGCCGGGGCGCCCGCGCTCGATCCCGCGGACGTCGACCGCGCAGTGGCGGAGGGACCTCGTTGAGCTCGTCGGAGAACACAGCGGCACGCACTGTCTTCCTGCTCGCGCACACCGGAAGGCCGGCCGCCATCCGCAGTGCCGAACTGGTCGTACGGGGCCTGCTGCGGAGCGGCATCGGCGTGCGCGTCCTGCGGGCGGAGGCGGCCGATCTGCCGCTGCCCGCCGAGGCGGAGATCGTCGAGGATGCCACCCCCGAGTGCCTCGACGCCTGCGAGCTGCTGATCGTTCTCGGCGGTGACGGCACCCTGCTGCGCGGCGCCGAGCTCGCCCGCGCCTCCGGCGTTCCCATGCTCGGCGTCAACCTCGGCCGGGTCGGCTTCCTGGCGGAGGCCGAGCGCGACGACCTGGACAAGGTGGTCGACCGGGTGGTGACCCGGGCCTACGAGGTCGAGGAGCGGATGACCCTCGATGTCGTCGTGCGCAACAACGGTGACGTGGTGCACCAGGACTGGGCGCTGAACGAAGCCGCCGTCCAGAAGGTCTCGCCCGAGCGGATGCTGGAGGTGGTCCTGGAGATCGACGGCCGCCCGGTGACCGGCTTCGGCTGCGACGGCATCGTGTGCGCGACCCCGACCGGCTCGACCGCGTACGCCTTCTCGGCGGGCGGGCCCGTGGTGTGGCCCGAGGTCGAGGCGCTGCTCATGGTGCCGATCAGCGCGCACGCGCTGTTCGCCAAGCCCCTGGTCACCTCGCCCACTTCGGTGCTCGCGGTCGAGGTGCAGCCGCACACGCCGCACGGCGTGCTCTGGTGCGACGGGCGGCGTACGGTCGAACTCCCGCCGGGGGCACGGGTGGAGGTGCGCCGGGGCGCCGTTCCCGTCCGGCTCGCCCGGCTGCACCACGCCTCCTTCACCGACCGGCTCGTGGCCAAGTTCGCCCTGCCGGTGTCGGGTTGGCGCGGCGCGCCGCACTGACGGATCCGGGCGCGGCGGGTCCCAGGACGCGGGCGGCGCCGTGATCGCCCGCACCGGAAACCCCGTGGCCGGCAGGGGGTGCCCGCCGACCCCGTGCGGTGGGCCGCCGTCGTATGCGTCGCGATCTTGGTGAGGCCGAATCCGGTGACCAGGACCAGCGCCGGCTCCCGGTGCCGGATCCCGCCGGGGCTCTCCCCGCAGCGAGGGTTCGGGCGCCACGAGAGGGTGACGGCACGGGGGGCGTCGCACACAGGGCCCCGGACCTCGTAAGGTCATGTCCGTGTTGGAGGAGATGCGGATACGGTCGCTCGGGGTCATCGACGACGCGGTGGTCGAGCTGTCGCCCGGTTTCACCGCGGTGACCGGCGAGACCGGCGCGGGCAAGACCATGGTCGTCACGAGCCTGGGGCTGCTGCTCGGCGGGCGTGCCGACCCCGCGCTGGTGCGGATCGGCGCCAAGGCGGCGGTGGTCGAGGGGCGGATCGCGCTGCGGCCCGGCACCTCGGCGGTGCTCCGGGCCGAGGAGGCCGGGGCCGAGCTGGACGACGGTGCGCTCCTGGTGAGCCGCACCGTCTCGGCGGAGGGCCGCTCGCGGGCGTTCCTCGGCGGGCGTTCGGTGCCGGTCGGGGTGCTCGCCGAACTCGCCGACGAACTCGTCGCGGTGCACGGCCAGACCGACCAGCAGGGCCTGCTGCGCCCGGCCAGACAGCGCGAGGCCCTCGACCGGTACGCCGGTGACGCGGTGGCCGGGCCGCTGGCCAAGTACGCCGGGGCCTACCGGCGGCTGCGGGCCGTGGCCGTGGAGCTGGAGGAGCTGACCACGCGGGCGCGCGAGCGTGCGCAGGAGGCCGATCTACTGCGGTTCGGCCTGAACGAGATCGCCGCCGTCGAGCCGCTGCCCGGCGAGGACGCCGAGCTCGCGGCCGAGGCCGAACGGCTCGGACACGCCGAGGCGCTCGCCTCGGCGGCAGCCGTCGGGCACGCCGCGCTGGCCGGCAATCCCGAGGACCCGGAGAGCGTGGACGCGGCCACGCTGGTCGCGGGCGCGCACCGGGCCCTGGAGGCCGTACGCTCCCACGACCCGGCGCTCGCCGCGCTCGCCGAACGCATCGGCGAGGTCGCGATCCTGCTCGGCGACGTGGCGGGCGAACTCGCCGGATACGCCGACGACCTGGACGCCGACCCGCTGCGGCTCGCCGCCGTGGAGGAGCGCAGGGCGGCCCTGACCGCCCTGACGCGCAAGTACGGCGACGACATCACGGCCGTGCTCGGCTGGGCGGAGCAGGGTGCGGCACGGCTGACCGAGCTCGACGGCGACGACGGCCGGATCGAGGAGCTCACCGCCGAGCGGGACGGGCTGAGGGGCGAACTGTCCGTCCTGGCCCAGGAGTTGACGGACGCCAGGACCGAGGCCGCGGCCCGGTTCGCCGAGGCCGTCACCGCCGAGCTCGCCTCCCTCGCGATGCCGCACGCCCGGGTGTCGTTCGCGGTCGGCCAGAGCGAGTCCGTCGACGAGGCTTCGGGCGTCCAGGTCGGCGGCCGGACCGTGGCGTACGGCCCGACCGGCGCCGACGAGGTCGAGCTGCTGCTCGCCCCGCACCCCGGCGCGCCGCCCCGGCCCATCGCCAAGGGCGCCTCCGGCGGTGAGCTCTCCCGCGTGATGCTCGCGGTGGAGGTCGTCTTCGCGGGCACGGACCCGGTGCCGACGTACCTCTTCGACGAGGTCGACGCGGGCGTCGGCGGCAAGGCGGCGGTCGAGATCGGCCGCCGGCTCGCCAAGCTGGCCAAGTCGGCACAGGTCGTGGTGGTGACGCACCTGCCGCAGGTGGCGGCGTTCGCCGACCGCCAGCTCCTGGTCGAGAAGACCGACGACGGCACGGTCACGCGGTCCGGCGTCACGGTCCTGGAGGGCGAGGACCGGGTGCGCGAGCTGTCCCGCATGCTGGCGGGCCAGGAGGACTCCGAAACGGCCCGCGCCCACGCCGAGGAACTCCTCGCCGCGGCCCGCGCGGACGGATAGCCGGGCGACGGGTCACCCCGGCGGCTCTCGTAGGGTGACCCGTATGGCTGAAGTGACGCGGGGGATCAGGGCGTTCGGTGTGGCCGGGGCGGTGGCGCGGGGCGTCTACGCGGGGCTCGGGACGCGGCGGGACGAGCGGTTCGAGCGCAAGAACTACGCCGGGCGGACCGTCGACCTGTACTCCGGACCCGCCGTCGCGCTCGGCGCCCTCGCCGGGGCGGCGACGCTGCGGACCCGGGCGGCCGGGCTCGTCGCCGTCGGCGCGGGCGCGCTGTGCGGGGCGTACGACGATGTCCGCAAGGACCACCGGCGGGGGTTCCGGGCCCATCTCGCGGCGCTGCGGGGCGGCGAAGTCACCAGCGGCGCCGTCAAGTTGATCGGGATCGGGGGAGCCGGTCTGGTCGCCGGGGCGCTGCTCAAGGAGCGGCCCGTCGACAAGGTGCTCGCCGGGGTGGTCGTGGCCGGGACCGCGCACCTCGTCAACCTCCTCGACGTGCGCCCCGGCCGCGCCACCGGCGCCGTACTGGCGCTCGGCGCCCCGGGGCTGCTGCGCGGGCCCGAAGCGGCCGTCCCCATGGGGGCCGCGGCCGCCGTGCTCGCCGACGACCTCGGCGAGCGCACGATGATCGGCGACAGCGGCGCGCACGCGCTGGGCGCGGCGCTCGGCGTCGCCATCGCCGGCGGCAACGGGCGGACCGGCCTCGCCGTGCACGCCGCCGGTCTGCTCGCCGCGGCGGCCTGGGCGGAGTCCCGCATTCCGCGCTGAGCGCTCCGCGGGCGGGTGGTGATTCGGCTGCGGTCGGTAGGTGGCCGGGCGCGTACCGTTCCGGACCCGACCGGGCGTTCAGCGTGTGCGTTCGTTCACCCGTGTGGGTGCTTCGGGTGCGGGAATCCGCCGGGCGCGACACGGAAGGAACCTCCGGACGGTCCCGGAACGCCCGTACGGACTGGCATCCTTGGCCTGGAACCATCGACCTCCACCGCCGACTCGGCCGCTCCGGGAGCCTGTTCACGTGTCACAGCTGCGTACGGTCCAAGTGCTCGGCGGCGGCAGCGCGGGCAGCAGCGCGCATGTCAGGTCGCTCGCGGCGGGCCTGGCCGCGCGGGGCGTGCACGTCACCGTCTGCGCCCCCGCCGAACTGGAGCGGGAGTACGACTTCCCCGCGGTCGGCGCCCATTTCGTGCCGGTCTCACGGCGGGGCGATCCGGTCGCGGTCGGCGCGCTGCGGGCCGCCTGCGCGGGTGCCGACGTCGTCCACGCGCACGGGCTGCACGCCGCCGTCCGGGCCGCCCTCGCGCTGCGCGGCAGGAAGGGCGTGCCGCTGGTCGTCAGCTGGCACACCCGCTCGCACGCCGAGGGCGCCCGCGGCCAGGTCCTCGCGCTGCTGGAGCGCCGGGTCTCGAAGGCCGCCGCGGTGGTGCTCGCCGCCTCCTCCGACCTGGTCGACCGGGCCCGCGGGCGCGGCGCCAGGGACGCCCGGCTCGCCCCCGTCGCGGTGCCCGCGCCGCGCCTGGCGCCCGGCCTGCCCGACGGCAAGGCGCGGGCCGAACTCGGCGCCGTGGAGCGCCCGTTGCTCATGGCGGTGGGCAGCCTGGTCGAACACCGCGGCTACGACGTGCTCCTGGACGCGGCCCGCAGCTGGCGGGACCTCGACCCCGCGCCGCTGCTCGTCATCGCGGGGGAGGGGCGCGGGCGGGCCGCGCTGCAACGGCGGATCGAGGCGGAGTCCCTGCCGGTCCGGCTCGTCGGGCGGCGCGACGACATCACCGAACTGCTCGCCGCCGCCGACATCGCGGTCCTGCCGAGCCGCTGGGAGGCCCGCTCGCTGCTCGCCCAGGACGCGCTGAGGCTCGGGGTGCCGCTGGTCGCCACGGCGGTGGGCGGGGTGCCGGAGCTGGTGGGGGAGGCGGCCGTGCTCGTGCCGTACGGGGACGCCGGGGCGCTCGCGGACGCGGTCCTGCGGCTGCTCGGGGACCCGGAGTCGCGTCGTGCGCTGGCCGCGGCCGGGCACGCCCAGGCCGGGAGCTGGCCCACCGAGGACGAAACGGTGGCTCAAGTCCTCGCCGTCTACGACGAGTTGGCGGGCAACTAGGGGGTGTCCGGCGGATCATGGCCGGGTCCGACCCTGACCCACCGGACACCCCCTGGCGCGAAACGTTCCTACGTCAGCCCGAAGCGTGCCTGCGCGCCCGGAGCGCCAGCGACAGCGCCAGGACGGTCTGCGGGTCGTCCAGGTCCGTGCCCAGGAGGTCGGCTATGCGGGCCAGGCGGTTGTAGAGGGTCTGGCGGTTCAGGTGGAGTTCGCGGGCCGTCTCCGCCTTGCGTCCCGCGTGGGCCAGATAGGTCTCCAGGGTGGGCATCAGGGCCGGGCGGGCCGCGCGGTCGTGGGCCTGGAGCGGGCCGATCGCGCGCTCCACGAACGCCGCCAGATCGGGGTGTTCGCGCAGCCGCCACAGCAGCAGATCGATGTCGAGGCGCCGGGCGTCGTACCAGGCGCGCTCCGGCAGTCCCCGGGCCGCCGCCGCGGTCTCCGCCGCGTGCCGCAGCCCGGCGCCCGCCGCCGCCCAGCCGCCCGCGACGCCGACCACGACCACCGGCTGGGCCCCGGCCCGCGCCCCCATCAGACCGGCCCGCTCGACGCCCGCCCGCAGCGCCGCCGCGACCCGGTCGGCCACCGCCGTACGCTCCGACTCCGAACGCAGGCCGAGCAGGAGCGGCACCCGGCCCTCGACGGGGCGTACGCCGAGCAGGACGGGCACGCCCACCGAGGACAGTTCTTCAAGGACCGCCCGCGCCAGGACCGCCCAGTTGCCCGTCGGGGCGAGCTCGGAGGCCAGCCGCATCACCACCGGGAGCAGCGGGCCCTCGCCGGGTCTGAAGCCGAGGACCTTGGCCTGGCCGGGCGCGTCCTCGGGGGTGATGCGGCCCTCGGCGAGATCGGTCAGGAAGTCGCCGCGGCCGCGCGCGGCCAGCTCCTCCTCCTGGCGGGCCTGCATGAGGACGACCGCCAGGATGCCCGCGGCCCGCTCGGCCGCCATGCGGTGCACCGGCAGCAGGGGCGGGCCGACCGCGAGCAGCGCGAGGCGGGCCCGTACCGCGCCCACGCCGTGGCCGCCGCCCGGCACGTCGACCAGGACCGCACCCGTCGGCGGGCCGGACGCTCGGGCCTCGCGCTGGCCGCGCAGCCCCTCCCAGACCTGGAGCGGATCGGCGGCCGCCTCGCCCGCCTCGCAGGCCGCCGCGTACAGGAGCTGGCCGTCCGGGGTCTCCAGGAAGACCGGGTTGGCGGTGAAGTCGGCCAGGATGCGCAGGACTTGGGGGATGCCGCCGCCGCCGAGCAGCGCGCCCGTGCACCGCCGGTGCACTTCCTCGGCGCGTTGCAGCAGGGCGTAGTGGCCGTTGACGATCTCGGTGTGGATCTCCTCGGTCACCGCGACGAACGGCACCTCGCGGTGCAGCTGGACGAGGGGGAGCCCCGCGGTGCGTGCGGTTTCCACGATGGTGGCGGGCAGCCGGGCGAAGCGCGGGCCGAGTTCGACGACCAGCGCGGCGATGCCCCGGTCCGCGAGCCGGCGGACGAAGGCGCGCTGCTCGGCGGGGCGCGTGCCGAGGCCGAGCCCGGTGGTCAGGAGCAGCTCGCCGCCCTTGAGCAGCGAGGCGATGTTCGGCACCTCGCCGGCGTGCACCCAGCGCACCGTGCGGTTGAGCCGCTCGGCGCCCGCGACGACCTCCGGGAGACCGCCGCGCAGCCCCGGCAGCTCCAGCGCCCGCTGCACGGTGATCCCGCCCTGCGTCTCCACTGCGACCCACCTCTCGTCCTGCGGGATCCGGCGCCCGGCCCCGGGACGACACCGCATCTGCCGGACGCTACCTGCGGTTACGTTCCGGAGCCCGCCCGTTGTGGCGTACGTCACTCCGGCTGTCGCGGGGCGTCGGGTGGCCGTCCTCGCGGCCGCGCCGGAACGCGAGGACGGTCTTCGGCCCGGGGATCAGCCGCCGTACGCGCCCGAGGCGGTGAGCCGCAGGGCGGTGTCGATCAGCGGAACGTGGCTGAACGCCTGCGGGAAGTTGCCGACCTGGCGCTGGAGGTGCGGATCCCACTCCTCCGCGAGCAGCCCCAGGTCGTTGCGCAGGGCGAGCAGCTTCTCGAAGAGCTTGCGGGCGTCGTCGACCCGGCCGATCATCGCGAGGTCGTCCGCCATCCAGAACGAGCAGGCCAGGAACGCGCCCTCCTCGCCCGCCAGACCGTCCAGATTGTCCGTGTCGCCGCCCGTCGTCGGGTAGCGCAGGATGAACCCGTCCGGCGTGGACAGCTCGCGCTGGATCGCCTCGATGGTGCCGATCACCCGCTTGTCGTCCGGCGGCAGGAAGCCCATCTGCGGGATGAGCAGCAAGGACGCGTCCAGCTCCTGCGAGCCGTAGGACTGCGTGAAGGTGTTGCGTTCCGGGTCGTAGCCCTTCTCGCAGACGTCCCGGTGGATCTCGTCGCGCAGCTCGCGCCACTTGTCGAGCGGGCCGTCGGCGTCGCCGGACTCGATGAGCTTGATCGTGCGGTCGACGGCGACCCAGGCCATCACCTTGGAGTGCACGAAGTGGCGGCGCGGCCCGCGCACCTCCCAGATGCCCTCGTCCGGCAGGTCCCAGTGGCTCTCCAGGTAGCGGATCAGCTTGAGCTGGAGCAGGGAGGCGTAGTCGTTGCGGGCCAGGCCCGTCATGTGCGCCAGGTGCAGCGCCTCGGTGACCTCGCCGTACACATCGAGCTGGAGCTGGTGGGCGGCGCCGTTGCCGGCCCGGACCGGCGTGGAGTTCTCGTATCCGGGCAGCCAGTCGAGCTCGGTCTCGCCCAACTCCCGCTCGCCCGCGATCCCGTACATGATCTGGAGGTTCTCGGGGTCGCCCGCGACCGAGCGGAGCAGCCACTCGCGCCAGGCGCGGGCCTCCTCGCGGTAGCCGGTGCGCAGCAGCGAGGACAGCGTGATCGCCGCGTCCCGCAGCCAGGTGTAGCGGTAGTCCCAGTTGCGTTCGCCGCCGATGTGCTCGGGCAGCGAGGTGGTGGGCGCGGCCACGATGCCGCCGGTCGGGGCGTAGGTCAGCGCCTTCAGCGTGATCAGGGAGCGGACCACGGCCTCGCGGTAGGGACCGTGGTACGTGCAGTGCTCCACCCACTCCCGCCAGAAGTCCTCGGTCGCCTCCAGGGAGGCCTCGGGCTCCGGCAGCGCGGGCGGCTCCCGGTGCGAGGGCTGCCAGCTGAGGGTGAACGCGACCCGCTCGCCCGGCGACACCGTGAAGTCGGAGTACGTCGTGAGGTTCTTGCCGTACGTCTCCGCCTCGGTGTCCAGCCACACCGAGTCGGGGCCCGCGACGGCCACCGTGCGGGAGTCCACCTTGTGCACCCAGGGTGTGATGCGGCCGTAACTGAACCGCATGCGCAGGGCGCTGCGCATCGGGACCCGGCCGCTGACGCCCTCCACGATGCGGATCAGCTGCGGGGCGCCGTCGCGCGGCGGCATGAAGTCGGTCACCCGGACCGTGCCGCGCGGGGTGTCCCACTCCGACTCCAGGATGAGCGAGTCGCCCCGGTAGCGGCGGCGGTCGGCGACCGGTGGCGGGTCGTCGGTGCCGTACGCCGGGCCGACCCGCCAGAAGCCGTGTTCGTCGGTGCCGAGCAGTCCGGCGAAGACGGCGTGCGAGTCGAAGCGCGGCAGGCACAGCCAGTCCGCGGTGCCGTCCCGGCAGACCAGTGCGGCGGTCTGCATGTCTCCGATGAGTGCGTAATCCTCGATGCGCCCGGCCACGTGCAATCTCCAGTCGAACGGCCACGTCGCCCCCTCGGGGCGCTTACAGCGACAGCGGTCAAGGGTTCGCCAACGAGCGCATGTTCCGGATGACGGACGGGGTGGTGCCGTGCTACCAGGTGGCTCGGCAAGCGAGTGTCCGAGCAGGATACGACGCACCTTAGTGATCCGCTGGAGCGTTCCTTGAACGCCATTGGGCCGAATGGGTGAGCCCTGCACTCAGGGCTGTCCGGCCGCATACAGAGCGTGGCCGGGCGCGGTCTGTCGTTGTCGCTGATACCCTGGTAGCCCGTGGCCGGGTGCTGAAAAAAGCCCCGAACCGCAGCGACGGCACCCCCCGGAAACGCGTACGGCATTGCGTACGCGATCCGAAAAGGGAACGCCGGTACGCACTCCACACAGCGACCACGGGAGCCCCCTCTTGGCCATGCAGCCCAAATCCACGACGACCAAGCACATCTTCGTCACCGGGGGTGTCGCCTCTTCCCTCGGCAAGGGTCTGACTGCCTCCAGCCTGGGTGCGCTCCTCAAGGCTCGGGGCCTTCGGGTCACGATGCAGAAGCTCGACCCGTACCTGAACGTCGACCCGGGCACGATGAACCCGTTCCAGCACGGCGAGGTGTTCGTCACCAACGACGGCGCCGAGACGGACCTGGACATCGGCCACTACGAGCGTTTCCTCGACGTCGACCTCGACGGCTCGGCCAACGTCACCACCGGCCAGGTCTACTCGCAGGTCATCGCCAAGGAGCGGCGCGGCGAGTACCTCGGCGACACCGTGCAGGTCATCCCGCACATCACCAACGAGATCAAGCACCGCATCCGGCGCATGGCGACCGATGACGTCGACGTGGTCATCACCGAGGTCGGCGGCACGGTCGGCGACATCGAGTCGCTGCCGTTCCTGGAGACGGTCCGCCAGGTCCGCCACGAGGTCGGCCGCGACAACGTCTTCGTCGTGCACATCTCGCTGCTGCCCTACATCGGCCCCTCCGGCGAGCTGAAGACCAAGCCGACCCAGCACTCGGTCGCCGCCCTGCGCAACATCGGCATCCAGCCCGACGCGATCGTGCTGCGCGCCGACCGTGAGGTGCCGCTGTCCATCAAGCGCAAGATCTCGCTGATGTGCGACGTGGACGAGGCCGCCGTGGTCGCCGCCATCGACGCCAAGTCGATCTACGACATCCCCAAGGTGCTCCACACCGAGGGCCTGGACGCCTATGTCGTGCGCAAGCTGGACCTGCCGTTCCGCGACGTGGACTGGACCCAGTGGGACGACCTGCTCGACCGGGTCCACAACCCGCTGCACGAGGTCACCGTCGCTCTGGTCGGCAAGTACATCGACCTGCCCGACGCCTACCTCTCGATCACCGAGGCCATGCGCGCCGGCGGTTTCGCCAACAAGGCCCGCGTCAAGGTGAAGTGGGTCACCTCCGACGACTGCAAGACCCCGGCCGGGGCCAAGAAGCAGCTCGGTGACGTGGACGCGATCCTGGTCCCCGGCGGCTTCGGCGACCGCGGTGTCAACGGCAAGATCGGCGCGATCCAGTACGCCCGCGAGAACAAGGTGCCGCTGCTCGGCATCTGCCTGGGCCTGCAGTGCATCGTGATCGAGGCCGCGCGCAACCTGGCCGGCATCCCGGACGCCAACTCCACCGAGTTCGACGCCGCCACCTCCCACCCCGTCATCTCCACGATGGAGGAGCAGCTGGCGTACGTCGAGGGCGCGGGCGACCTGGGCGGCACCATGCGGCTGGGCATGTACCCGGCGAAGCTCGCCGAGGGCTCGATCGTCCGCGAGGTCTACGACGACCAGCCCTACGTCGAGGAGCGCCACCGCCACCGCTACGAGGTGAACAACACCTACCGCGCGGAGCTGGAGAAGAAGGCGGGCCTCGTCTTCTCGGGCACCTCCCCGGACAACAAGCTGGTCGAGTACGTCGAGTACCCGCGCGAGGTGCACCCCTACCTGGTCGCCACCCAGGCGCACCCGGAGCTGCGTTCGCGCCCGACCCGCCCGCACCCGCTCTTCGCGGGCCTGGTCAAGGCGGCCGTGCAGCGGCAGGAAGACGCGCACAAGGCGGGTAAGTCCGGCAAGTAGTCGCCGGCATTCCCCGAGCTCTCGACTACGCTCAAGCAGGGGAGACCCCGATCGTTGCCGGGGTACGGGTCCTCAACACGGGCCCGTGCCCCGGTTTCTGTTGTGTGCGCACCGTGGGAGGACGCCGACATGGCCATCGAGGACACCGCCGAACAGTGGCAGGTCGTGGCGAGTGCCACCCCCTTCACCGGCAACAAGACCAGCGTCCGCACCGACGGCGTCGTGATGCCCGACGGCTCGGTCCACCAGCGCGACTACCAGGTCCACCCCGGCTCGGTGGCGGTCCTCGCCCTGGACGACGAGGGCCGGGTCCTGGTGCTGCGCCAGTACCGCCACCCCGTACGCCACAAGCTCTGGGAGATCCCGGCCGGACTCCTGGACGTGCCCGGCGAGAACCCGCTGCACGCCGCCCAGCGCGAGCTGTACGAGGAGGCGCACGTCAAGGCCGAGCAGTGGCACGTCCTGACCGATGTCTACACCTCTCCCGGCGGATGCGACGAAGCGGTACGGATCTTCCTGGCGCGGGACCTCTCCGAGGCGGACGGCGAGCGCTTCGAAGTCGCCGAGGAGGAGGCCGACATGGAGCTGGCCCGGGTGCCGCTCGGCGATCTCGTACGGGGTGTGCTGGCGGGCGAGCTGCACAACAACTGCCTGGCGGTCGGCGTTCTCTCGCTGGCCGCGGCCCAGAACGGGGACGGCATCGACGCGCTGCGCCCGGCCGGGGCGCCCTGGCCGGCCAGGCCCTTCGAGGAGTGAGCCGGAGCCCCCGTCCACCCGATCTGAAAATCGGCTGATCCGATCGGGCGACATCCCCGCCGCGCTCCGCCCGAACGGTCACGAAGCGTGAACTACGCTCGGACCGACCGTGCGGATACCCGCGCGGTCTCCAGGTGCGCAGGCGGACGGAGCGTGGCCCGTGACGGATCAGGCGGTGGACGTGGGCGGCGCTGCCGCCGGGCAGCGCACGGGTCAATTCCTCGGCAGGCAGCGGGAGTTGAAGGAACTCCGGGACGACATCGCACGGGCCGGACTTGACACGCTGTCAGGAAAGAAGTCGCCCCGGGCCAGGGTCCTGCTGATCGCGGGCCGGCCCGGCTCCGGACGCACCGCGCTCGCCGAGGAGCTGGCCCGCCAGGTGGCCGGCGACTACCCCGACGGGGTGCTGCGGGTCGGTCTCACCGAGCCGGGCGGGGCCAGGATCCCCGCCGACCGGGTCGCCCGGGACCTGCTCGACGCCCTGGCGGTCCCGGCGCCGCCCGGGGCCGGCCAGGACGAACTCACCGAACTGGTCCGCGCCGCCCTCGCGGGCCGCCGGGCGATCGTGCTGCTCGACGACGCGGCCGACGCGGAACAGGTCGGCCCGCTGCTCCCCGACACCTCCGCCTGCCTGGTGGTGGCCACCGCCCAGGGCCCGCTCACCGGGATCCCCGATGTGCGCCCCTGCACCCTCGGCGGACTCGACGTCAAGTCGTCCGTCGAACTCCTGGAGACCTACACCGGTTCGGTGCGCGTCACGGTGGACCCGCGCGCCGCCGAGACCCTGGTGGAGGCGTGCGGCGCACAGCCGGCCGCCCTCGTCCTGGTCGGCGGCTGGCTCGCGGCCCGCCCCAAGGCGGCCGTCGTCGACGTGGCCAGGCAACTGCGCGCCATGTCCGACGACGGGCCCGAACTCCCCAGCGCGGAAAGGCCGTTGGCGCGCGCCTTCCAGCTCGTGTACGAGTCCCTCTCGCAGCCGTCCGCGCGGATACTGCGACTGCTCGCGCTGGCCCCCGCCGGGATCGCCGACGCCCACACCGCCTCCGCGCTGGCCGGCTGCTCGGTCTCCGGCGCCCAGAACGCGCTCGCCGACTTCGTGGCGTACGGACTGCTGCGGAAAGACGGCGCGGTGCCCGACCAGTACCGGGTCCCCGGCTCCCTCGCACCGCTGCTGCGCGCGCTGTGCGAGGCGGTCGACCGGCCCGGCGAGGTGCAGCTGGCCCGCGCCCGGATGCTGGAGCGCACCGTACGCCTGCTCCAGTCCTGCCGGGCGGTCACCGAGCCGGAGGGCTCGCCCGCCCGCAAGAGGCTCGCCGGGCTCCCGCGCGCCCTGCGCTTCCCCAGCGCCGCGGCGGCCGACCGCTGGCTGAGCGGCCGCCAGTCCGCGCTGCTGGCCGCCGCCCGGCTCGCGGTGGAGGACGGCGGGCTCGACACGCTGGCCCGCCGTCTGGTGGCCGCGCTGGTGCGGGCGCTCGCCGCGCACCGGGGCGCCGAGGCCGCGGCCCCCGAGCTGTACGGGCTGCACCGGCTCGTCCTCGATGTCGCCGAGCGCCGCGATCTGCACCGGGAGAAGGCCGCGGCCCTGCTCAACCTGGGCGATCTGGACGCGCAGACCGGGCGGACCACCGAGGCGCTGGCCCGCTACCGGGCCGCGCTGGACGCGGGCCGCGCGGCGAACGACCCCTACGCAACCGGCCGCGCGATGGAATCCGTGGGCGGCGCCCACCAGGAGCTGGGGGACTGGCAGCGGGCCTCCGACTGGTACGGGCGGGCCCTCTCGCAGCGCCTGGCACGCGGCGAGCGCGCGGACGAGGCCCGGCTGTACGGGCGGCTCGCCACCGTGCACACCTACGCGGGCCGCTACGGCGAGGCGCTGCGCGGCTGGCGGGCCGCGGTGGCCGGATACCGGCGGCTGGGTGATCTCCCCAGCCAGGCAAGGGCGTTGAGCGAGGCGGCCCGGGTCCAGGAGTACGCGGGGCGCCCCGAGGAGTCGCTGCGCACCTGCCGGGAGGCGGTCGAGCAGGCGCGCAGGGCCGGTGATCTGCGGTTGCAGGCCGCGCTCCAGCTCCGGCTCGCCGACACTCTCGACCGGCTCGGCGACCCCGCCGCGGCCCGGCTGCACCGGGCCGCGGCCGACCGGCTTCTGGAAGATGAGGCAGCAGAGGCAGGGGACCTGCGAAATCCGTAGCGCTTCAGCCAAAGATTGGAGCTTTGTAAGGGTAGACAGCGGGAAAACCTTCATTAGACTGGCTCCGCCGCAACTTCCTGCGGTGTCTCCCGGTGTGCCGGTGTGCATCCGGGTATGTATGGCATTGCCCCCCTTTACCCCTGAGCCAAGGACCGTGATCGACGTGAAGGTCGGTATCCCCCGCGAGGTCAAGAACAACGAGTTCCGGGTGGCCATCACCCCCGCCGGTGTGCACGAGCTCGTGCGCCACGGCCACCAGGTCTTCGTCGAGCAGAACGCCGGCGTCGGCTCCTCGATCACGGACGCCGAGTACATCGGCGCCGGCGCGGAGATCCTCGCCACCGCCGACGAGGTCTGGGCCACCGCCGACCTGCTGCTCAAGGTCAAGGAGCCCATCGCCGAGGAGTACCACCGCCTCCGCAAGGACCAGACGCTCTTCACCTACCTGCACCTCGCCGCCTCCCGCGAGTGCACGGACGCGCTCCTGGAGTCCGGCACCACCGCCATCGCGTACGAGACCGTCGAGACGGCCGGCCGCCAGCTGCCGCTGCTCGCCCCGATGTCCGAGGTCGCGGGCCGGCTCGCCCCGCAGGTCGGCGCGTACCACCTGATGCGCTCGGCCGGCGGCCGCGGTGTGCTGCCCGGCGGCGTCCCCGGCACCCACGCCGGCAAGGCCGTGGTCATCGGCGGCGGCGTCTCGGGCTGGAACGCCACCCAGATCGCCGTCGGCATGGGCTTCCACGTGACCCTGCTCGACAAGGACATCAACAAGCTCCGCGAGGCCGACAAGATCTTCGGCACCAAGGTGCAGACGATCGTCTCCAACGCCTACGAGCTGGAGAAGGCCGTCGTCGAGGCCGACCTCGTCGTCGGCGCGGTGCTCATCCCCGGCGCCAAGGCCCCGAAGCTGGTCACCAACGAGCTCGTCGCCAAGATGAAGCCCGGAAGTGTCCTTGTCGACATTGCGATCGACCAGGGCGGCTGCTTCGAGGACTCGCGTCCGACCACCCACACCGAGCCGACCTTCATGGTCCACAACTCGGTCTTCTACTGCGTCGCCAACATGCCGGGCGCGGTTCCGAACACCTCCACCTACGCGCTCACCAACGCCACGCTGCCCTACATCGTGTCGCTGGCGAACAATGGCTGGGTCGAGGCGCTGCGCCGCGACGCCGCGCTCGCGCAGGGCCTCAACACCCATGACGGCCAGGTCGTTTACGCCTCCGTCGCCGAGGCCCACGGCCTGGAGCACGTCGACCTGCACACGCTTCTCGGCTAGCGAAGAGCCGGTTCGTCAACGCGGACCGTCAACCTCATACATCCGGCCGGACCTTGATGACCAAGGTCCGGCCGGATGTGTATCGCGACACTTCTGCCCACCTGTGACGGGCTCGCTCAACTCGCCTCGAACGTAACCCTTTAACCGTTTCGCGCACTGGTGAAATGCGCGCTTGACCGCCCGTACGCCCTTGACAGAGTGGTGTTCGGTTGCCGACACATCGGGCCGGGTCCGGCGGATTGTGTTGCTGCGGACCGGTGACACGCCATAGAGTCGCCAACCGTCGGCATGGTGCCACGCTGACCTATCGATAAAGTTTCCTGGTCACGTCCAAGGAGGTAAGACGACTTGTGAATGAGTCGACATTTACTCCCGGAGGTGGTCAGTCAGGAATCCCTGCGGGGATGTCCGTACGGGGCCAGAGCCCTTCGGGGCCCGAGGCTGTCGGCTCCGTCGCGGTCCGCACCTTCGAAACCACCCAGCACATGACGACAGCCCCACGGATGATGGACGGCCTACACGTGAACGCCACGGCCGGCAACGAGAGCGGCCGGGACACCGCCGCTCTCGCCGACTTTGACGAGGTGCCCCAGGGGCACTTCTACGACCCCGACGCCGAGTACGAGCCCGACCCCGAGTACGCGGCCACCCTCGCACCCGACGCTGCCCGCCAGCGCCGCGAGCGGATCGGCCCGACCGGACGGCCGCTGCCGTACTTCCCGATCCCGGGTCCGCTGACCGACCACGGTCCCGCGAAGATCATCGCGATGTGCAACCAGAAGGGCGGCGTGGGCAAGACGACGTCGACCATCAACCTGGGTGCCGCGCTCGCCGAGTACGGACGCCGCGTGCTGCTCGTCGACTTCGACCCGCAGGGAGCCCTGTCGGTCGGCCTCGGCGTCAACCCGATGGAACTCGACCTCACCGTCTACAACCTGCTCATGGAGCGGGGCATGTCGGCCGACGAGGTGCTGCTCAAGACCGCGGTCCCCAACATGGACCTGCTGCCGAGCAACATCGACCTGTCCGCCGCCGAAGTGCAGTTGGTGAGCGAGGTCGCGCGCGAGTCCACGCTCCAGCGGGCGTTGAAGCCGCTGATGCAGGACTACGACTACATCGTGATCGACTGTCAGCCCTCGCTCGGCCTGCTCACCGTCAACGCCCTCACGGCGGCCCACAAGGTGATCGTGCCGCTGGAGTGCGAGTTCTTCGCGCTGCGCGGTGTGGCCCTGCTGACGGAGACCATCGAGAAGGTGCAGGAGCGCCTCAACCCCGACCTGGAGTTGGACGGCATCCTCGCCACGATGTACGACTCCCGCACGGTGCACAGCCGTGAGGTCCTGGCCCGTGTGGTCGAGGCCTTCGACGACCACGTCTACCACACGGTGATCGGCCGGACCGTGCGCTTCCCGGAGACGACCGTCGCCGGTGAGCCGATCACGACGTACGCCTCCAACTCCGTCGGCGCAGCCGCCTACCGTCAGCTCGCCAGGGAGGTGCTCGCCCGGTGTCACGCCGAGTGAGTCTGCCCGGGGCCGACGAACTGTTCCGTACGACCGGGGGGATGGCGCTCTCGCCGTCCACCCCGAGGCGGGGGGCCAACGGCGAGGCGAGGGTGCCGGGTCCGGCGGGCGAGAGCGAGCCGGCCTCCGGCGAGCCCGCGCCCGAGGCGGAGCACACCGCCGCCGAGGAGGACTCCAACCCGGCCGAGCCGCGCAGCCGGGGCGCCGCCGACGCGGAGGCCGCCAAGACCCGGCGCACGCCCGCGCAGGGCGGCTCGGGCACCGCGCAGCAGCGCCGCCGTCAGCGGGCCGCCAACCGGCGCCCCAGCGGGCGCGAACGGCACGACGAGAAGATCACCGTGTACGTCTCCGCCGAGGAGCTGATGGACCTGGAGCACGCGCGCCTGGTCCTGCGCGGTGAGCACGGGCTCGCCGTGGACCGCGGGCGGATCGTCCGCGAGGCCGTTGCCGTGGTCCTCGCGGATCTGGAGTCGCGGGGCGACGCGAGCATTCTCGTACGGCGTCTTCGGGGCCGGTAGCGGCTAGCCTGCGGCTTGCTCTGCCCCTTTTTGACGACCCCCTGGACCGCCCCTTGTCGACTGCCGACGACTCTGTCGCCCCTGCGCGTGCTCCGCGCCGTGCTCTAGGGCGGGGTCCGGGTGGGGCGGACGATCCCTTCCCCACCCCGCCCCTTCCCGCTGTGACATTCAGCGGCTCCGCCGCGGAGGGAGCTCTGCCCCCAGACCCCCGCTCCTCAAATGCCGGAGGGGCTGGGTTTTTGCCGGCCAGGACTGAAGCTGTTACCGACGAGCCCGACGACGGGCGGTTCAAGGTCAGGCTCGCCAATTTCGAGGGGCCCTTCGATCTGCTGCTCCAGCTCATCTCCAAGCACAAGCTGGACGTCACCGAGGTCGCGCTGTCCAAGGTGACCGATGAGTTCATGGCGCACATCAGGGCCATGGGGCCCGACTGGGATCTGGATCAGACCACCGAGTTCCTCGTCGTGGCCGCCACCCTGCTCGACCTCAAGGCCGCCCGGCTGCTGCCCGCCGCCGAGGTGGAGGACGAGGCCGATCTCGCGCTCCTGGAGGCGCGGGACCTGCTGTTCGCGCGGCTGCTCCAGTACCGGGCGTACAAGCAGATCGCGGACATCTTCAGCGGGCGGCTCGACGCGGAGGCGCGGCGCTACCCCCGTACCGTCGGCTTGGAGGCGCACCTCGCCGAGCTGCTGCCCGAGGTCGTCATCAGCATCGGCGCCGAGGGTTTCGCGAAACTGGCAGTGAAGGCCATGCAGCCCAGGGCGAAGCCGCAGGTGTACGTCGACCACATCCACGCCCCCCTGGTCTCGGTGCGGGAGCAGGCCGAGATCGTCGTGGCGCGGCTGCGGGAGTCGGGCGAGGCCAGCTTCCGGGTGCTGGCCGAGGACGCCCCGGACACGCTCACGGTGGTGGCCCGCTTCCTCGCCCTGCTGGAGCTGTACCGCGAGAAGGCCGTCGTCCTCGACCAGGACGAGGCGCTGGGCGAGCTGATGGTGCGCTGGAGCGGCGGGGAGGGCGACGGGACGCCGACGGTGACCGACGAATTCGACCGAGTGGTGACGGAGGAGAAGGCGTGAGCGAGGAACTGGAGCTGAAGCCGGCCCTGGAAGCCGTCCTCATGGTCGTCGACGAGCCCGCCACCGAGGAGCACCTCGCGAAGGTCCTGGACCGGCCCAGGCGGGCCGTGGCGGACGCCCTGCGGGAGCTGGCCGACGAGTACACCGTCCAGGGCCGCGGTTTCGAGCTGCGGCTCGTGGCGGGCGGCTGGCGGTTCTACAGCCGGGCGGAGTACGCGGACGCCGTCGAGGGCTTCGTCCTGGACGGCCAGCAGGCGCGGCTCACCCAGGCGGCCCTGGAGACCCTCGCGGTCGTCGCGTACCGCCAGCCGGTGAGCCGGTCGAGGGTCTCCGCGGTGCGCGGAGTGAACTGTGACGGGGTCATGCGGACCCTGCTTCAGCGGGGTCTGGTCGACGAGGCGGGCACGGAACCCGAAACAGGTGCGATCCTGTACACGACGACGAACTACTTTCTGGAGCGGATGGGCCTGCGCGGCCTGGACGAGCTCCCGGAGCTCGCGCCCTTCCTCCCCGAGGCGGACGCGATCGAAGCCGAGACCCTGGAAGGCGTCCCGTCGTTCGACCCGGACGCGCCGGACGCGCCGGAAACCCACGCAGACGACAAGACGGAACTTTGATGCGAAGCAGCGGCAGGAACAGCAGCGGAAACAACGGCGGGAGCCGTGGTGGCAACAGCGGCGGCCGCGGCAGCAGTGGTGGCGGCGGTGGCCGAGGCGGCAACCGGGGTGCCGGTGGCGGCCGCGACGACCAGCGCAAGGGCGGCGGCGGCAACCCGCGCCGTCCCCGCCCCGAGGAGCGCACCTACGACGTGGGCGGCTCCCCCGAGTCGCCCCGCTCCGGCCGCGGCGCCTCCGCGCGCGGCGGTGCGAAGGGCGGCCCCAAGGCCCCGCAGGGCGGCACCCCGGTCCGCCGCGGCCCGCACGGCCAGCGCCTCGGCCAGGCCCGCCCGCGCGAGCTCGACGCGAAGATCGAGCAGCGCAACCGCGACCGGTACGCGGACAAGCCGGACGTCAAGACCCCCAAGACCTTCCCGGGCGCCGAGCAGGAGGGCGAGCGGCTGCAGAAGGTGCTCGCCCGAGCCGGCATGGGTTCGCGCCGCGCCTGCGAGGAGCTGATCGAGCAGGCCCGTGTCGAGGTCAACGGCGAGATCGTGCTCGAACAGGGCAAGCGCGTCGACCCCGAGAAGGACGAGATCAAGGTGGACGGCCTGACCGTCGCCACCCAGTCGTACCTGTTCTTCGCGCTGAACAAGCCGGCCGGCGTCGTCTCCACCATGGAGGACCCGGACGGCCGCCAGTGCCTCGGCGACTACGTCACCAACCGCGAGACCAGGCTCTTCCACGTCGGCCGGCTCGACACGGAGACCGAGGGCATCATCCTGCTCACCAACCACGGCGAGCTGGCCCACCGTCTCACCCACCCGAAGTACGGCGTGAAGAAGACCTACCTGGCGGCCATCACGGGCCCGCTGCCGCGCGAGATCGGCAAGCGGCTCAAGGAGGGCATCCAGCTGGAGGACGGCTACGCGCGCGCCGACGCCTTCCGGGTCGTCCAGCAGACCGGCAAGAACTACCTGGTCGAGATCGAGCTGCACGAGGGCCGCAAGCACATCGTGCGCCGCATGATGTCCGAGGCCGGCTTCCCGGTCGAGAAGCTGGTCCGGGTCGCCTTCGGTCCGATCGGGCTCGGCGACCAGAAGTCCGGCTGGCTGCGCCGCCTCACCAACACCGAGGTCGGCATGCTGATGCGCGAGGTCGAGCTCTAGACACCGCCCCACTTCTCGGCGAGAGCCCGGTTCCCGTGTCCGTACGGGAGCCGGGCTCTTCTCTTGTGCCCGTACGCCGAACACCTTTATAGTCAGGATGACCATTAAGGAGGTGCGGGCGTGAGCCTGGCTTGGAGCGAGGGCACTGCCCTCACCGTGTGCGGCGGGTGGACCTGGGCCCACGGGGGTGGATCAGGTCCATTCGCCGCCGCGGCCTCCTCCGTCGACGTGCTGCCCGACCGCGGCCGGGACCTCGCCGTCCCGCTGCCGGAGGGACGATGACCGCCGCGGGCGGGGCCCGGGTGCCGGAGGGGTGCGCCCGGGTGCCCGCGGACGACGAGAGGGCGGGCCGGGCGTCCGGGGACGACGAGCGGGTGGGCCGGGTGCCCGAAGGGTATGACCCGCACGCCTTCGAGCCGTTCGCCGTCACCGTCGACCTGGCCGTCTTCACCGTCCGCGACGGCGCCCTGCACGCGCTGCTCATCCGGCGCGGCCAGGAGCCGTACGCGGGCGCGTGGGCGCTGCCCGGCGGGTTCGTGCTGCCGCGCGAGTCCGCCGAGCTCGCGGCGCGGCGCGAACTGGCCGAGGAGACCGGCCTCTCCGACGAGATCGTCGCCGCGCTGCACCTGGAGCAGCTGCGCACCTACAGCGAGCCGGACCGCGACCCCCGCATGCGGGTGGTGTCGGTGGCGTACACCGCGCTCGTGCCCGATCTGCCCGAACCGCACGGCGGCGGCGACGCGGCCCACGCGGAGTGGGTCGCCTTCGGCACGTACGGGCGCCTGGCCTTCGACCACGCCGAGATCCTCGCCGACGCGCACGAACGCATCGGCGCCAAGCTCGAATACTCCTGCCTCGCGACGTCGTTCTGCCCGCCCGAGTTCACCCTCGGCGAGCTCCAGCAGGTGTACGAGACGGTCTGGGGCACCGCCCTGGACCGCCCCAACTTCCGCCGCAAGGTCCTTGCCACGCCCGGCTTCGTCGAGCAGGTGGCGGGCGCCTCGCGGCTGACCGGCGGCCGGGGCAAGCCGGCCGCGCTCTACCGGGCGGGTCCGGCGACCGCGCTGCATCCGCCCCTGCTGCGCCCGGAAGGACGACAGACATGAACCGTCCCGTGAAACAGACGGCCACCGGCGCGTTGCTCGGCCTCGCGCTGGGTGACGCACTCGGCTACCCCACCGAGTTCAGCGATGTGCCCTCGATCCTCGCCAAGTGCGGGCCGTGGCGCGACATGGCGCTGCCGAAGCCCGCGATCGTCACCGACGACACCCAGATGACGCTCGCCCTCGGGCGCGGCATCCGCAGCGCCATGGACAGCGGCCTGCTCGGCCCGCGACGCCTTGAGGGGCCGGTCCGCGCGGAGTTCGTCGACTGGTACCACTCGCCCGAGAACAACCGGGCGCCCGGCCGGACCTGCCTGGTCGCGTGCGCCCGCCTGGACAGCGGGCTGCCCTGGCAGCAGGCCAGCCAGATCGGCTCCAAGGGCTGCGGCGCCAACATGCGGGTGGCGCCCATCGGCCTCGTGCCGGGACTGAGCGAGGAACAGCGGGCGGGCGCCGCCCAGTTGCAGTCCGCGCTCACCCACGGCCACCCGACCGCCCTTGCCGCGTCCGACCTCACCGCGCGGGCGGTGTTCCTGCTCGCGCAGGGCGCCGACCCGGTGGGCCTGGTCGGCCAGCTGCGGTCGTACGCGTACGAGAACCGCAGCCGCTACCACGACCGCTGGCTCGGCGACCTGTGGACGCGGGCGCAGGACCCGACGCCGGGCCACTTCATCGCCCGCGGCTGGGACGACTGCCTCGACGCCCTCGACCGGGTGCTCAAGGCGCTCCGCGACCCGTCGCCCGAGACCGACCCCTGCCTGGAGACGGGCGACGGCTGGATCGCCGAAGAGGCCTTCGCCACGGCCTTGTTGTGCTTCCTGCTGTTCCCCGACGAGCCGCTCACCGCACTGCTCCGGGCCGCCTGCACCCAGGGCGACTCGGACTCCATCGCCTGCCTGGCCGGCGCCTTCGCGGGCGCCCACCTGGGAGCGGCCGCCTGGCCGCAGGAGTGGACCGAGCGCATCGAGTACCGCAGTGAACTCCTGACGCTGGGGGCGCTCTGGGATTCCTGAGGGTGACGAACTGGAGCCGCTGCTCTACGAGTTGAGGGAGCTCCGCGCCGCGCTCGGCTCGTCCGCCTTGAGCGCCGACTCGCGGCGAACCCGGAACAGGAAGTCCGCCACCCGGGCCCGGTCGGGCTCGGGTGCCAGGGGGCTGCGGGCGGCCGCCCGTTCGGACTCGGCCGCCAGGCGGGCCATCCATGACTCGACCTCGGGCCAGGAGACCTCGCCGCGCTTCACCGCGAGCAGCCGGTCGCGTTCGGCACCGACGTCGATGGTGAGGACCCCGGTTCGCAGCAGGTCGCGGCAGCTCATCAGGAGCCGCAGCAGATGCATGGCGTGCTTCCAGCGCGGCGCGCCGTGCAGGCGCACATCCGCGTCGAGCCTCTTGCGCCGGCCCAGCGCGTAGCGGGTGAAGCTCTGCTCGGCCTGACGGGAGAGGAACGCCTCGCGCAGGGCGAGGAGTTCCCGGCCGGTGTCGTCGATCCGCTCGACGAGCGGGGAGTGCAGGCACTCCAGGACGTTCGGGTTGGAGCGCAGGGCCAGTTCGCAGAAGCGCTCCAGCTCCCAGCTGAACTGCTCGTCGTTCCCCAAGCTCTCAACTTCGTTCGAGCAGGGGAGACCCCATCGGCCCTCGACATGGGTCGGGGGCTTCGCGAACCGCCAGAACAGCGGGGTCGGCGCCAGGTAGACGCCCCGTACGTCGCTGTCACTGTCCTCGGTCGCGAGGCCGAACGCGCGCGAGCCCATGACGCAGGAGTAGACGGTGTGGTCGGTGACGAGGTGTTCGGACAGTTCGGGCAGTTCATGCCGTTTGGGCCGTCTGGGCTGTTCGGGCGTCATGGCGGTGATTCTGGCGGGTCGGACCGGCCGGATCCAACCCTTTTCGACGGTGGGCCGGTGGGGAAGTGGAGCCGGTCACCTCCAGGGGGTGAGGGCAAGCGCCCGCCCGTCACCGTCCCGGCGCACTTCCAGCACCGCCGTCACGGCCGCCCGCTCGATCGGCCCGTACACGTGGGGGAACACGGTGTCCCGGGTGCCTTCCCAGCGGAGCTCGGCGGACAGTGCCGACTCGTCGACGCACAGGACCAGGAGCGGGCCGGGCGCGTCGCGGTAATGGGAGTCGGCGATCGCCAGTGCCGCGGACTCGTCGGCCGAGCAGTGCACGAAGCCCTCGGCGGCGAGGGAGGGCGGGGAGTAGGGCAGTGCGGGATCGGCGGACCACTCGTCCAGGGGAACCACGTGAAGGATCATCCGTCGGTTCTACCGCAGCCCCGGACCGGCCGGGTGGGTCCGAGTGGCGGCGCCGTCCCGTTCGGGGCCCGGCGACACCCTCCAGAAGGTCGCCGACCAGGCCGGAGTCTCCCCGCAGGAGGCCGCCGACCAGATCGCGCGGACCCTGCGCAGGCCGTCGACAAGCTGACCCCGGGTGGCGACCTGCCGCGGTCGGGCACCTCGCTGGAGGACCTGGTCAAGCAGCAGAGCCTGTAGCGCGGACCGTGCGCGGCGGCCGCCCTCGTCCCGGAGGGCGGTCGCCGCGTCCGTGTGTCAGTGCGGCTGGCTACGCTGAACGGGAAGAAAAGTTCAAGGCTAGGAGCACGTCGTGGCGGTACGAGCGGTCCGTGGGGCAGTCCAGCTGGAGCGGGACGAGGCCGGACACATGGACGAGCAGGTCGGCGCGCTGCTCACCGAGATCCTGGAGCGCAACGGGCTGGCCCCGGACGACCTGATCAGCATCTGGTTCACGGCCACCCCCGATCTGCACAGCGACTTCCCGGCCGCCGCCGCGCGCCAGCTCGGCATCACCGACGTACCGCTGATCTGCGCCCAGGAGCTGGACATAGCCGGCGCCATGCCCCGCGTGGTGCGGATCCTCGCGCATGTCGAGACCGATCTCGACAAGTCCGCGATCGCCCACGTCTACCTCGGCACCGCCGCCGCACTCCGCAAGGACATCGCCCAGTGAGAACCGCGCTCGTCATCGGCTCCGGACTGATCGGCACCTCCGCCGCGCTGGCCCTCGCCGGCCGCGGGGTCACCGTGCACCTCGCCGACCACGACCCGGGCCAGGCCCGCACCGCGGCCGCCCTCGGTGCCGGTACGGACGAACCGCCCGAGGCCAGGGTCGACCTCGCGATCGTCGCGGTGCCGCCCGCCCACGTGGCCGCGACGCTGGCCGAGGCGATCGGCGCCGGCGTGGCCCGCGCGTACATCGACGTGGCCAGCGTCAAGGGCGGCCCGCGGCGCGAGCTGCTCGCCCTCGGCTGCGACCTGAGCTCCTACATCGGTACGCACCCGATGGCGGGCAAGGAGCGCTCCGGCCCGCTCGCCGCCACCGCCGACCTCTTCGAGGGCCGGCCCTGGGTGCTCACGCCGACCCGGGACACCGACACCGAGGTGCTCAACCTGGCGCTTGAGCTGGTCGCGCTGTGCCGTGCCGTGCCGGTCGTCATGGACGCCGACGCCCACGACCGGGCCGTCGCCCTGGTCTCGCACACCCCGCAACTGGTCTCCTCCATGGTCGCGGCCCGCCTCGAAGAGGCCGACGAGACCGCGGTACGGCTGTGCGGCCAGGGCATCCGCGACGTCACCCGCATCGCCGCCTCCGACCCCGGGATGTGGGTCGAGATCCTCTCCGCCAACCCCGGCCCCGTCGCCGACGTGCTGTCCGGGATCGCCGCCGACCTGGACGAGACGGTGCGTGCCCTGCGCTCGCTCGACTCGGCCGACGAGGAGAAGCGGCGCGGCGGCGCGGCCGGCATCGAGGACATGCTGAGGCGCGGGAACGCGGGCCGGGTGAGGGTGCCCGGCAAGCACGGGGCGGCGCCGGCCACGTACGAGATCGTCGCCGTGCTCATCAGCGACGAGCCGGGCGGTCTCGCGCGGCTCTTCGCGGACGCGGGCCGGGCCGGGGTCAACATCGAGGACGTCCGCATCGAGCACGCGACCGGCCAGCAGGCGGGCCTGGTCCAGCTGATGGTCGAGCCGGCCGCGGCCCCCGGCCTCACGGCGGCGCTGCGGGAGCGGGGCTGGTCGATCCGGCAGTGAGGAGGCTCTGAGGGCCCGGGGGGCCCGGGGAGAGACGGGCGGGACGTGGGGCTCGCACGAGCCAGTAACCTTGTACGGGGCGGATTTGCGCCCCGAGCAAGCCCCGCCCCGTACCAGGAAGGTGTCCGTCACCGTGGAAAGCGCCGCCCGGACCGCTCCGGCAGCTGTGATTGTCGCCATCGACGGCCCCTCCGGCACCGGCAAGTCCAGCACCTCCAAGGCGGTCGCCGCCAAGCTGGGGCTGAGCTATCTGGACACCGGCGCCCAGTACCGGGCGATCACCTGGTGGATGATCAGCAACGGGATCGACACCGACGACCCGGCTGAGATCGCCGTCGCGGCCGCCAAGCCCGTGATCGTCTCCGGCACCGACCCGTCGGCGCCGACGATCACCGTGGACGGCGAGGACGCGGCCGGCCCGATCCGCACCCAGGAGGTCACCTCCAAGGTGAGCGCGGTCAGCGCCGTCCCCGAGGTGCGGGCGCTCATCACCCAGCTCCAGCGCGACATAGCGGCCTCCGCCGCACAGGGCATCGTGGTCGAGGGCCGGGACATCGGCACGACCGTGCTGCCCGACGCCGACCTCAAGGTGTTCCTCACCGCGTCCCCCGAGGCCCGCGCGGCCCGCCGCAGCGGCGAGATCAAGGGCTCCGACGTGGCAGCCACCAGGGAAGCCCTGATCAAGCGGGACACGGCCGACTCCAGCCGCAAGACCTCCCCGCTGGCCAAGGCCGACGACGCGGTCGAGGTGGACACCACCGAGCTCACCCTCGACCAGGTCATCGAATGCGTGGTCACCCTCATCGAGGAGAAGCAGGCCGCCAAGTGACCGCCCTCCCGTCGCCCGGCCACCGCCCCTCGTCGAGACGCTTCGCGCCGCACCTGCCCGTCACGGGGCGGGGTGCCGAGATCGGGCGCCGGATCGGCGTCGGCCTGATGTACGGGCTGTGGAAGCCGCGGGTGCTCGGCGCCTGGCGGGTTCCGGCGAGCGGTCCGGTGATCCTCGCCGTCAACCACTCCCACAACATCGACGGCCCGATGGTGATGGGCACCGCCCCGCGCGGCACCCACTTCCTGATCAAGAAGGAAGCCTTCGTCGGGCCGCTCGGCCCGTTCCTCGAAGGCATCGGCCAGCTCAAGGTGGACCGGGCGGTCGCCGACCGCACCGCGATCACCGACGCGCTGGCCGTGCTCGACCGGGGCGGCGTCCTCGGGATCTTCCCCGAGGGCACCCGGGGCGACGGCGACTTCGCCTCGCTGCGGGCCGGCCTCGCCTACTTCGCCGTACGGTCCGGGGCACCCATCGTCCCGGTCGCGGTGCTGGGAAGCACCGAGCGCCGCGGACGGTTGATAAAGGGGCTGCCGCCGCTGCGCAGCCGGGTCGACGTGGTCTTCGGCGACCCGTTCGAGGCGGGCGACGGCAGCGGACGCAGCACCCGCAAAGCCCTGGACGAGGCCACCGTCCGCATCCAGGACCGGCTCACCGGCCACCTGGAGAACGCCAGGCGCCTGACCGGGCGCTAGGCCAGACTTTCAGTAGTGGACCGCCCGATCGCGGTCCACCGATCACCACGATGAACGAGGTACGGACTTCATGAACGACCAGCACGAACACGGAGCGCTCGGCGACGCCGAGTACGCGGAGTTCATGGAGCTTGCCGCCGAAGAGGGCTTCGACGTCGAGGACGTCGAGCAGGCCATCGACGAGGCCGGTCACGGCCCGCTTCCGGCCCTCGCCGTCGTCGGCCGCCCGAACGTCGGCAAGTCGACCCTGGTGAACCGCATCATCGGCCGCCGCGAGGCCGTCGTCCAGGACAAGCCCGGCGTCACCCGTGACCGCGTCACCTATGAGGCCGAGTGGGCGGGCCGCCGTTTCAAGGTGGTCGACACCGGCGGCTGGGAGCAGGACGTCCTGGGCCTCGACGCCTCCGTCGCCGCCCAGGCCGAGTACGCCATCGAGGCCGCGGACGCCGTGGTCTTCGTGGTCGACGCCACCGTGGGCGCCACCGACACCGACGAGGCCGTCGTCAAGCTGCTGCGCCGGGCCGGCAAGCCCGTCGTGCTCGCCGCCAACAAGGTCGACGGCATGTCCGGCGAGTCCGACGCCGCGGTCCTGTGGTCGCTCGGCCTCGGCGAGCCCTACCCCATCTCCGCCCTGCACGGCCGCGGCACCGGCGACCTCCTCGACGAGATCCTCAAGGCCCTGCCCGACGCCCCGCCGCAGCGCTTCGGCACCGCGGTCGGCGGCCCGCGCCGGATCGCCCTCATCGGCCGTCCCAACGTCGGCAAGTCCTCGCTCCTGAACCAGGTCGCGAAGGAGGAGCGGGTCGTCGTCAACGAGCTGTCCGGCACCACCCGCGACCCCGTCGACGAGCTCATCGAACTCGGCGGAGTCACCTGGAAGTTCGTGGACACGGCGGGCATCCGCCGCCGCGTCCACCTCCAGGAGGGCGCCGACTACTACGCCTCGCTGCGCACCGCCGCCGCCGTCGAGAAGGCGGAGGTCGCGGTCGTCCTCATCGACACCAGCGAGTCCATCTCGGTACAGGACCAGCGCATCATCACGATGGCCGTCGAGGCCGGGCGCGCGCTGGTCATCGCGTACAACAAGTGGGACACCCTCGACGAGGAGCGGCGCTACTACCTGGAGCGCGAGATCGAGACCGAGATGCAGCAGGTCTCCTGGGCGCCCCGGGTCAATGTGTCGGCGCTGACCGGCCGCCACATGGAGAAGCTGGTCCCGGCGATCGAGACGGCCCTGGCGGGCTGGGAGACCCGGGTCCCGACCGGCCGTCTCAACGCCTTCCTCGGCGAGCTGGTCGCCGCGCACCCGCACCCGATCCGCGGCGGAAAGCAGCCGCGCATCCTGTTCGGTACGCAGGCGGGCACCAAGCCGCCCCGGTTCGTGCTCTTCGCCTCCGGCTTCATCGAGGCCGGCTACCGCCGCTTCATCGAGCGCCGGCTGCGCGAGGAGTTCGGCTTCGAGGGCACCCCGATCCACATCTCGGTCCGGGTGCGCGAGAAGCGCGGCCGCAAGAAGTAACCCCCTTACGGGGGAGGCCTGGAGCTAGAGCCCCCTGCGGGGGCCGGGCGGCAGTGCTGCCGGGAGATGATGGTGCCCGGTGTGCTGCCGCCCGTTCGCGTGCATCGCGGGGTGCACGTGCCAGTTCCCGGCGTACGTGACCGGGAAGTGCTGGGTCTGGCCCGACTGGTGGCCGGTCCGGGCGCCGTACGACCCCGTACCCACTCCGGTGAAACCGCCGAAGCCGCCGAACCCCCGGAAGCCGAGATCCTCCTCGCCGGACCGGTCGCCGGGCAGGGCGCGGAAGGACCTGCGGTACTCCGAGTACAGCGCGTCGTAGATCGGCGTGGCGGAGTGGGCTCCCGATGCGTCGCTTGAGGCGCGCATGGCAGGGATCTGGGAGTGGTACGTCTCGCGGGAAGGGTCGTATGAGTGCACGTATGTGCCAACGATCCCGCGGGGTGGGGGATGCGGGGTGTTTCGGCTTATCGGTAGCGCGCGGCGAGGTGCCCCACGCCCCTTCCGTGCGCGCCGGGGGGCGGGGCGCGCCGCTCGGCCGCCGGGGGCGCGGCCGTCCGGGGCGCTTCGGGAAGGGGCCGGGGGCAACCTCAGGTGCCCGCCAGGGGCATGGCGGCGGCCACCAGGCGGCCGTCGGCGGCGGCCTTCTCCAGCGCGTCCCTGAGCAGGTCCTCGCGCGGCTGCTGGCCGATCACGCCGACCGGTGCCGCGAAGACCAGCACGCGCTGCGACTTGTTGGCCGCCGCGCGCCAGCCGTCCGTCACCTGGAGCGGCTGGTGCGCCTGCCACCAGGAGACCGAACTGCTGCCGCCCCCGGTGCCGGGCTGCAGGATCGCGTGCAGCTGGCCCATCGCGAGCAGCACCGACCAGCCGGACAGCACCGAGGGCAGCCGGGCCATGTCGGTGACCGGCACGAAGCCCTGCTCGATGAGGAGCGGGAGGAACTCGTCGGTGGAGCCGCCCGACCCGGGACGGGCGATCGGGACGGTCGGCTCGACGACGAGCGCCGGGTGCAGGTCGCCCTCGATCAGCACCAGACCGCTGGTGATGCCGAGCACCGCCTGCTCGGGTGCGCCGCCGCCGGCCGGCTCCTCGCCGGTGATGGCGCGTACGGCGCCCTGGAGCTGCTCCTCGGCGACCTGGACGACCTGGGAGGGGATGCAGCTGGCGTGGGCGAAGGCGAGCACCGCGGTTTCCTCGCCGACGAACAGGACGGTGCTGGTGCGCTCCTGCTCGGAGTCGCCCGGCGTGCGGCAGGAGGTGCAGTCGTAGCTGCCCGGGGCGTTCTCGCCGGCGAGCAGCCGCTCGGCTTCTTCGTCGCCGATCTCGGCGCGGACGTCCTCACTGACGTCGAGCATGCGCGGCACGGGTGGCTCCTAGGAACTGAGTGGATGCGCCGGGCGGTTCCCGGCTTCTCTCGTACAAACGACAACGGACGATCTGTGGCCGGAGTCACGCGCGAAGGCGAACGGAATCGAACCATCCCCAGCGGAGGGTGAACACACCTCCGGAACCCTTCACTCCCTGTCAACACCTGCGGGATACATGGAAGTTGGCCGGGTGAGCCGAGTCACAGATCACTTCGATGACAGATCGACAAATACCGATATCTGCGAATCAAGTGGGTGACCGGAAATCGCTGATACTCCCGGTAACAGTCAACTGGCCTGGAATGACAAGGCTTTGGTTGATACGGGAGCGTGCGGGTCCCTAGATTCCACCGCCGTGTGCACCGAGCACCGCCCGGGAACGCCCGCCGCCGCATCAGTGAACGACGACCTTCCGGCGGGCGGGGGCAGTGCGGAACGAGGCGCCCGACGCGCCGGAGTCCGCACCGCTCAGGGGGACCCCGGGTGCTTCGAGAGGGATTTCATGTCTGTTGGTACCAGTGGTTCCAGCTCGCTGCGAAGTCGTGGGACGGCAGCGCTGATCGGGGCCGCGATCGCGGCCCCGGTCGCCCTGCTCAGTGTCGCCACCGGTCCGGCCGCGGCGGCGGACGGTGGTGTGTGGGACCGCATCGCGCAGTGTGAGAGCGGCGGAGACTGGCACATCAACACCGGCAACGGCTACTACGGCGGGCTCCAGTTCGACGCCGGGACCTGGCGGGCGCACGGCGGCGGGGCGTACGCCTCCACCGCCGACCGGGCCAGCAGGGCCGAGCAGATCGCCGTCGCCACCAGGGTCCAGCACTCGCAGGGCTGGGGCGCCTGGCCGTCCTGCTCGCGCTCGGCGGGCGCGTACGGCGGCGCTCCCGCGGCGCAGGCACCTGCCGCCGGGCGGGCCGAGCCCGTCAAGCCGAAGAAGGCCCCGAGCGTACGGAAGGCCGCGCCGAAGCCGTCCGCGCCGGCTGCCCCGGTCCGCACCGGGAGTGCGCCGATCGCCGGCGCCTACACGGTCAGGAGCGGTGACACGCTCTCCGCCATCGCGGCGGCGCACGGCACCCGATGGGAGGCGCTGTACGCGGCCAACCGGGCCGTCATCGGCGGCGACCCGGACCTCATCGTGCCCGGACAGCAGCTCAGGGTCTGAGGCACCGAGCCCCGTCCGGCCGCCCGGACGGGGCTCTCCCCGACGCTCTCCACGCCTGGTCCCCGGGTGGACGAGCGGTGATCCGCCCCTGGGGTACGGGTGACGGCCGAGCCAAGTACAGTCCGTTGCTGACCGGGCATCCGGTCCCGACCGACCCGGCCGACCGGACGATCAAGCGGATGATCGACCGATCGGTCGAACGACCCAAGGGGACGCGTGGCGCATGCACATCTCATTCCTGCTGCACAACGCGTACAGCCTGGGCGGCACCATCCGGTCCACCTTCAACCTCGCCGGTGAGCTGGCCCGGCGGCACGACGTCGAGATCGTCTCCGTCTTCCGCCACCACGACGAGCCCACCCTCACCGCGCCCGAAGGCGTCCGCCTCAGGCACCTCGTGGATCTCCGCAAGAACAGCGCCGGACACGACGGCGACCACCCCCGGCACCAGCAGCCGGCCAAGGTCTTCCCGCGCGGCGACGGACGCCACAGCCAATACAGCCGCCTCACCGATGACCGCATCGCGGCCCATCTGCGGGCGATCGAGGCGGACGTCGTCGTCGGCACCCGGCCCGGACTCAACGTGCACATCGCGCGCGAGACCCGGCCCGGCGTGGTCCGGGTCGGCCAGGAACACCTGACCCTGGCCGGACACAGCTACCGGCTGCGCGGCGAGATCGCCCACTACTACCCGCTGCTCGACGCGATCACCACGGTCACCAGCGCCGACGCGGCCGCCTACCAGGAGCTGCGGCTCCCCGGCGTACGCGTCGACGCGGTGCCCAACAGCGTGCCCGCGTCCCGCATCGAGCCCGCCTCGGGCGACGCCAAACTGGTCGTCGCGGCCGGGCGGCTCACCCCCGTCAAGCGGTACGACCTGCTGGTGCGGGCCTTCGCGCGAGTGGTCGCGGTGCGGCCGGACTGGCGGCTGCGGATCTACGGCTCCGGCGACGCCTTCGGGAACGAACGTGAAGCCCTGCGCAACCTCATCGACGATCTTGGCCTCTACAACAATGTGTTCCTTATGGGCCTGGCAGGCCATCTTGAGAGCGAGTGGGTCAAGGGCTCCGTCGCGGCCGTCACCTCCAGCCACGAGTCCTTCGGCATGACCATCGTCGAGGCGATGCGCTGCGGACTCCCCGTCGTCTCCACCGACTGTCCACAGGGGCCACGCGAAATCATCCAGGACGGGGTGGACGGCCGGCTGGTCGAAACGGGCAACGCCGACGCGGTGGCCGCCGCCCTGCTCGAACTGATCCAGGACGACGAACTGCGCCACCGCATGGCCAAGGCGGCGCTGCACAACTCCGAGCGCTTCGACCCGGCCCGGATCGGCGAACGCCACGAGGCGATCTTCGCCGAGCTGCACGCCCAGGGCGGCGGCAGCCGCTCCGCCGGGGTACTGAGCGACTCGCTGCACCGGGCCCGCAGCACCGCCCTCGACGGGGCCTACGCCCTGCGCCACAAGGCCGCCAGAGTGCTCCGGAAAGGGCAGACCGCATGACCACCACCGCCGAGTCCCCGGACACGGGCAGCGCATCCGCCACGCCGCGCGCCGACTGCATCGCAGACTCCGCGGGCGGAGTGACCTTCGACGTCACGGGGGCCGGCCGACCGGGCGCCACGCTCGTCCTGCGCCGGCGCGGCGGCGACCCGGGCCCCGATGTGCTGCTGCCGCTCACCCCGGCCGCCGAAGGCCTGCTCCGGGCGGTGCTGCCGAGCACGGTCGAGCTCGCGGAGGGCCTGTGGGACGCGTACCTGCGCGCCGGTGAGGAGGGGGAGCAGCGCCTGGAGCCGGGGACCCGGGACCTGCGTGCGCTGGTCGACCGGGAGCCCGGTCCGGACGCCGACCGGGTCGCGGTGCGCATTCCGTACGCCGGGCGGTCCGGCGAGCTCATCGTCCGCAGCTGGCTGCGCAAGCCGCACGCCGAGACCGGCACGATCGGCTTCGACGCGGGCGCGGTCACCGTTCACGGACGGCTGTACGGATCCGGGCTCGGCCCGGAGGCGGTCGTGGAGGCGCGGCTGCGGGGCGGGGGCGGCCGGGTCCACCGGGTGCCCGCGACCGCCGACGGCGACGGCTTCACCTTCACGCTGCCCTACGCGCCGCTCGCGGAGGGGCTCGACGCGAAGGAGTGGCTCTGGGACCTGTGGCTGCTCACCGGCACCGCCGCGGTCCGCCTCGCCCGCATCCTGGACGACGTCCCCCTCAAGCAGGTGATCTTCGTGTACCCGGGGTCGCGGGTGGGCCCGGGAGTGGTCCGGCCGTACTACACGGGCGCCAACGATCTGAGCGTACGAGTGGACGCGGCGGCGGGTTAGGGGGTCAGCGGGTTTCCCCGCCGGTCTCCGGCCGCAGGTCGTCGCGGAACGGGGCGAACTCCGGGTGGTGCAGGTCGAAGGCCGGGGCCTCGGTGCGGATCCGGGGGATGGCCACGAAGTTGTGCCGGGGCGGCGGGCACGACGTCGCCCACTCCAGCGAGCGGCCGAACCCCCATGGGTCGTCCACCTCCACCTTCTTGCCGTACTTCGCCGTCTTCCAGACGTTGTAGAAGAAGGGCAGCGTGGACAGGCCGAGGAGGAACGCGCCGATGGACGAGATCGTGTTCAGCACCGTGAAGCCGTCCGCCGCCAGGTAGTCCGCGTACCGGCGCGGCATGCCCGCCGCCCCCAGCCAGTGCTGGACCAGGAAGGTGGTGTGGAAGCCGACGAAGAGCGTCCAGAACTGGATCTTGCCGAGCTGTTCGTCCAGCATCTTGCCGGTGAGTTTCGGCCACCAGAAGTAGAAGCCGCCGAAGGTCGCGAACACCACCGTGCCGAACACCACGTAGTGGAAGTGCGCCACGACGAAGTACGAGTCGGTGACGTGGAAGTCCAGCGGCGGGGAGGCCAGGATGACGCCCGTCAGGCCGCCGAACAGGAAGCTCACCAGGAAGCCGACCGCCCACAGCATCGGGGTCTCGAAGCTCAGTGAGCCCCTGAGCATCGTGCCCGTCCAGTTGAAGAACTTCACCCCGGTCGGCACCGCGATCAGGAACGACATGAACGAGAAGAACGGCAGCAGCACCGCTCCGGTCGCGAACATGTGGTGGGCCCACACCACGACGGACAGGCCGGTGATGGCCGCCGTCGCTCCGACCAGGGTCATGTAGCCGAAGATCGGCTTGCGCGCGAAGACCGGGATGATCTCCGTGATGATGCCGAAGAACGGCAGCGCGATGATGTAGACCTCGGGATGGCCGAAGAACCAGAAGAGGTGCTGCCACAGCAGCGCGCCCCCGTTCTGCGCCTCGAAGACCACCGAGCCGAACCTGCGGTCCGCCTCCAGAACGAGCAGCGACGCCGCGAGCACCGGGAACGCGATCAGCACCAGGATCGATGTGAACAGGACGTTCCAGGTGAAGATCGGCATCCGGAACATCGTCATGCCGGGCGCGCGCATCGCGACGATGGTGGTCAGGAAGTTGACCGAGCCGAGGATCGTGCCGAAGCCGGAGAGCGCGAGTCCCATGATCCAGAGGTCGGCGCCCGCGCCGGGGGAGCGGGTCAGCGAGTTGAGCGGGGCGTAGGCGAACCAGCCGAAGCTCGCGGGGCCCGTCGGCAGCAGCACCGAGCCGAGCACGATCAGACCGCCGAAGAGGAACAGCCAGTACGCGAGCATGTTCAGCCGCGGGAAGGCCACGTCCGGGGAGCCGATCTGCAACGGCATGATCGCGTTGGCGAATCCGGCGAAGGTCGGCGTCGCGAAGAGCAGCAGCATGATCGTGCCGTGCATCGTGAAGAGCTGGTTGTACTCCTCGTTGGTCATGATCTGGAGCCCGGGACGGGCGAGTTCGGCCCGCATCAGGAGCGCCATCACACCGGCGATCAGGAAGAAGACGAACGACGTGATCAGGTAGAGGTGCCCGATCTTCTTGTGGTCGGTGGTGGTCAGCCAGTCGATGATCAACGCGCCGGGCCGGGCGGCCCGCGCAGGTTCCGCCACCGCTGTCGCCGTCTCCGTACCCATTGCGCCCCCAGAGGTGTCCGGCGTCAGGCCAGGGGCCATGATGCGCGCGGCCCGGCCCGGCGCAACAGAGGGCGTGGGCCATCTGGCCGAGCATCGACGGCCCCGGCCAAGGGGTTCCGGGTAGGGATCGTGTAAAGGTGCGGTGAATTACCTATGCGTCGCCAATTCCATTGGGAGCGCTGCCGAGTGGGAATTCCCATCGTGTCACGCGTAAGAATTCTGTCAATTCCAGGAATGCGTTCGAGTGGCTGGAAGCGGCGTGTGCGATAACTGGGCAAGGGGTCAGGAACTGCCCGTATGAGTGACGTAGTTCGAGGCAAGCCCGAGCCCCGATCCTGTGACAGAAGTGTGACTGGTGGGGCACCGGAGGCGGACAACCAGCGGGTTCGCACCAGGTCGGCGGGCCTCTGGCGGCCCCGGCTTCCGTCGCCGGGCCGACCCGCCTACGGTGGGCTGCATGGCACCCATACCGTCCCACTCCGCACATCCCGACGACGCCCCCGAGTCCTATGTCGGCCTCGACGCCGAAGGCGCCGAGCGGCTGGCCAGGGAGCGCGGCTGGTCCACTGTCAGGTCGCTGCCGCCGGGCTCGATCATCACCATGGAGTACCTGGTGGGCAGGCTGAACTTCGAGGTCGAGGACGGCACGGTCATCCGCTGCTGGCACGGCTGAGCCGGTTCCTGCGGCGCGACAACGACGAAGGCCCCCGGTCCGTACCGGGGGCCTTCGTCACGCGGGGGTTGGCCTGTGCGTACCGTCCCCGCCGTCTCTGCCGTCAGCCGCCCAGAGGGCGGGCCGGGGCGGTGCGCGGCGACCGCTCGGTGTGCGGCGGGCGCCGGGTGCCCGCCGGGACGACCGACGGCCGCTCCGAACGGGCCGGCTGGTAGGGCCTGGCCGGGAGCGGCCTGGTGCTGCCGCGCCCGCTCGTCGCGCCGACCGGCTCGCGCTCCGGGGCCCCGTCCTCGTCGTGGCCCCGCTGGGGCAGCATCGCGGGGACCGTGCGGGCGGGCACCGGGACCGGGGCGGTCGCGCCGCGGGTCCGCCGGCGCTCGCGCACCTTCTCGCGCACCGCGAAGACGAACGCCTCGGCGCGGGCGATCGGCGACTCCACCCAGGGCAGGGCGAGCAGGATGAGCAGCCCGGCCGCCCAGCCGAGGAGCACATCGCTCACCCAGTGCGTACCGAGGTAGACGGTGGTCGCGCCGACTCCGAGCGCGACCATGGCCGAGATGACCGAGAGCCAGCGGCGGGCGCGCGGAGTGGTGGCGAGGTAGGCCAGGATGCCCCAGGTCACGACCGCGTTGGCGGTGTGCCCCGAGGGAAATATGTCGCCCCCGGCGAAGAGCTCGGCGGACCCTATCTGCGTGGCGTAGTGCGGGCCGAGCCGTCCGAGGCCGAGCTTGACCGAACCGACCGTCATGTTGAGCAGCAGCAGGGCCGCCCCGAGCGTGAGGAGCGGCCGCAGTGTGTGCTGACGCCAGGAGCGCCAGCCCAGCCAGGCCATGACCATCACGGCGGTCGGCCCGCGCTGGCCGAGGACCACGAAGTAGTCCAGGAAGGCGTGCCATTGCGGCCAGTGCTCGTACGGCCGGAACAGCATGACCTTCCAGTCCAGCTCGACGAGCCAGGACGAGGTCAGCACGGCCACGACGATGGCGAGGTAGAACACCATCGTCGCGCCGAAGAGGACCACGCGGTGACGGCTCATCCGCGGGATCTCTATCTTCGGTGGCTCGGGCTCCCGGTCCAGGCGGGCGAAGATTCGGTCAGTACGCACTCAATCGACGTTACAGCGAGTGAGTGACGGTCCAGGCCGATCCGGGGTCTTTGTGATGACGATGTGATGTGGAGTATGTCTCACGCCCGCCGTTATTCCCGGGCCCTCGGGAATACCCCGCGGCCTTGCGCTCTATTCATTCGACTCGCCTCCGGAAGGCCTGTTTGTATCCCATGGAATTCCGTTTGCCGGGCGGGGGAGCGGAATTCACCCTTCGGTCACCGGTCCGGTACGGAGCGTAAAGATCATCTCGGGGCCCGTCGCGGCGTGGCGCACGCCACACTCCTGCGGTCTTCGCGGTGAGAGGTGGACCACGCGCCACCGGCGTGAACTCGCGTACGCTGACGAACCACTCGCCCGTCGATGCCGGGCTCCCGGGCACACCGGCCCGATTCAGGGCCGGTCACTGGTCCGCCGGGCCCGCCGACCGCGAGAGTGGCGACGGACGGTCCGATGCGGCCGCCCCGTCCCGGGCCCGGCGCGGCCCGCAGTACTGGGAGGTACGTACATGACAGGGACGACCACGGCCGGTGCACGAACGCGTGCTGCTGCCGGCGGTGCCAACCGCTGGGTCGTCCTCCTCGTCCTCTGCGTGAGCCTGCTGTTCGTGGCGCTGGATGCCACCGTCCTGCACGTCGCGATCCCCTCGGTCACCGAGGACCTGCGGCCCGGTTCGGTGGAACTCCTCTGGATCGTCGACGCCTACCCCCTGGTCTGCGCCGCCCTCCTCATCCTCTTCGGCACGCTCGGCGACCGGGTGGGCCGGCGCCGGGTCCTGCTGCTCGGGTACGGGATCTTCGGCGCCGCCTCGGCGGTCGCCGCGCTCGCCGAATCGGCGCCGGTGCTCATAGCCGCCCGCGCGCTGCTCGGCATCGGCGGCGCGATGATCATGCCCGCCACGCTCTCCATCGTCCGCGTCGTCTTCCCCGACCGCCGCGAGCGGGCCACCGCCATCGGCATCTGGACGGCGGTCGCCGCGATCGGCGCCGCCACCGGACCGGTGCTCGGCGGCTTCCTCGTCCAGCACTTCTGGTGGGGCTCGGTCTTCCTCGTCAACATCCCGCTGATGGCGCTGATCCTGCCGCTCGGCCGCTGGATCCTGCCCGAGTCCAAGGGCAGCTCCGACGGACCCTGGGACGTGCTCGGCGCGCTGATGGCGGCGGGCGGCATCCTCGCCGTCGTGCTGGGCGTGAAGCGGCTCGGCAGCGGCTCCGGCATCCTCGACGACCGCACCCTCGCGGCGCTCTGCGTCGGCACCGCGCTGCTCGTCCTCTTCGTCCGCAGACAGCGGCGCCGCACGCATCCGCTCATCGACATGCGGATGTTCTCCCGGCCCGCGTTCGCCACCTCGGTCGGCTGCATCATCGTGGCCATGCTGGCGCTGGTCGGCCTCGAACTCATCGCGGTCCAGTACCTCCAGCTGGTCCTCGGGCTCTCCCCGCTGTCCACCGGACTGCGCATGCTGCCGCTCACCTTCGCCGCGATGGCGGCGGGCGCCACCGGCTCGTACACGCTGCGCAGGCTCGGACCGCGCCGGATGGTCTCTACGGGCTTCGTGCTGACCGCGGTCGCCGTGCTGCTGCTGGCCCTGATGGGCCAGACCGACTGGCCGGCCCTGATGTTCGTCTCCTTCGTCCTGCTCGGCTTCGGCTTCCAGACCACGCTGTTCGCGGCGTACGAATCGATGCTGAGCGAGGCCCCGGCCGAGCGGGCCGGTGGCGCGGCCGCCATCGGCGAGACCTCCTACCAGCTCGGCGCGGGCATGGGCATCGCCCTGCTCGGCAGCGTCATGAACGCCGCCTACGCCCCCGGTCTTGCCTCGGTCGGCGGGGTCCCCGTCAAGGCGTCGGCCGCCGCGGCCAACTCGCTCGGCGAGGCGTACGACGTCGCGGGGCGCCTCGGCGGCCCGGCGGGCGAGGCGCTGCGCGGCGCGGCCCGGAACGCCTTCGTGCACGGTCTGCACGTGACCCTGTTCGTCAGCGCCGCACTCCTGCTCCTGGGCGCGGTGGCGGGGCTGCGGTTGCCGCGGGTCATGGACTGCTCGGTCGCCGGGCAGGACCTGGAGCCCGAGGTGGAGCCGCAGCAGGTGCAGCCGCTCGGCGTGAAGCTGCCGTCCCCGGCGCGGGCCGTCGATGTGGCGACCGCGGAGTCTGGACGCGCGGGACACTGACCCGTAACGTCAGCGCTCAGGTAATAACTAACACTGCTAGTTTTAGGTGAGCGAGAGCCGCGGAGGCGCCCTCATGTCCGCTCCTTCCTCCAAGCTGCCCCCCTTCGACCCGGCCGACCCGCTCGGCATCGACGACCTGCTGAGCGCCGAGGACCTCGCGATCCGCGACACCGTGCGCTCCTGGGCCGCCGACCGGGTCCTGCCGCACATCGCCGAGTGGTACGAGAACGGCGAACTGCCCGGCATCCGCGAACTGGCCCGCGAACTCGGCTCGATCGGCGCGCTGGGCATGTCCCTGACCGGCTACGGCTGCGCGGGCGCCACCGCCGTGCAGTACGGCCTCGCCTGCCTGGAGCTGGAGGCCGCCGACTCCGGCATCCGCTCGCTCGTCTCCGTACAGGGCTCGCTCGCCATGTACGCGATCTGGCGGTTCGGCTCCGAGGAGCAGAAGCAGCGCTGGCTGCCCGGGATGGCGGCGGGCGAGATCATCGGCTGCTTCGGCCTCACCGAACCCGACCACGGCTCCGACCCGGCCGGTATGCGCACGTACGCCAAGAAGGACGGCACCGACTGGGTGCTGGGCGGCCGCAAGATGTGGATCACCAACGGCTCGGTTGCGGGCGTCGCCGTGGTGTGGGCCCAGACCGACGAAGGCATCCGCGGGTTCGTGGTGCCGACCGGTGCCCCGGGCTTCTCGGCTCCCGAGATCAAGCACAAGTGGTCGCTGCGCGCCAGCGTCACCAGCGAGCTGGTCCTGGACGAGGTGCGGCTGCCCGCCGACGCCGTACTCCCCGAGGTCACCGGGCTCAAGGGCCCGCTCAGCTGCCTCTCGCACGCGCGGTACGGAATCGTCTGGGGCGCGATGGGCGCGGCCCGCGCCTCGTTCGAGGCGGCGCTCGACTACGCGAAGACCCGCGAGCAGTTCGGCAAGCCCATCGGCGGCTTCCAGCTCACCCAGGCCAAGCTCGCCGACATGGCCGTCGAACTGCACAAGGGGATCCTGCTCGCCCACCATCTGGGCCGGCGCCTGGACGCGGGAAGGCTCCGCCCCGAGCAGGTCAGCTTCGGGAAGCTCAACAACGTACGGGAGGCCATCGAGATCTGCCGCACCTCGCGCACCGTCCTCGGTGCCAACGGGATCTCGCTGGAGTACCCGGTGATGCGGCACGCCACCAACCTGGAATCGGTGCTCACCTACGAGGGCACCGTGGAGATGCACCAGTTGGTGCTCGGCAAGGCGCTCACCGGGCTGGACGCGTTCCGCTAGGAGCGGGTGTCCGGTGAGCGCCTGGCTCGGCGGTGGTCGTGGCCGGGAGCCATCGGCAACTCAGCTCTGGTTGAAGAAGCCGCCGGTCTGGCGGCCCGCGGCCTCGCCGCTGACGATCTGGGTGTCGGCGGGGGTCAGCAGGAAGACCCTCGTCGCCACGCGCTCGATGGAGCCGCGCAGGCCGAAGGTGAGCCCGGCCGCGAAGTCGACGACGCGCTTGGCGTCACCCGCGTCCATGCTCGTCAGGTTCACGATCACCGGGACGCCCTCCCGGAACAGCTCGCCGATACCCCGCGCGTCCCGGAAGCCGTCCGGCGTGACGGTGGCGATCCGGCGGCCCTGCTCCTCGGCCGCCTCGGAGGCCACCCGCACCCGCGGGTCGGTCACCCAGGCCTCGCCGGGCTCGGCGGCACCCTCGGTGTACTCGTCGTCGTAGTAGCGGTCGTCGTTGTCCTCGACAAGTCCCAGCCAGGCACTGGCCTTGCGCACCGATCCCATGGACGCCTCCTCTCACAGCGGACTTCTTCTTGCTACATCTTCCGTTCCGCATCCCTATGGTCGTCCATGATGCGGATACCGCGCCAAGTGGATAGTCGCCGCGCGGTTGATTCGTGACGGTACTGGCACAGAACATGTGGCGATTCGTCAGGAATCCTCTAGGGCTGGGGCGGTACGGGAGATCCGGTGTAACAAAAATATGTATGTCCCTCCACATGAGTGATGCAGGGGTCGTACGGGTGAACGGATCACTCGATACGATGCCTGCCGCACTGAAGAACGACGCGTTGGGCGCGGTGCCCAACGGCACGTGGGGGAGAGCCGTGTTCGGAATCGTCAGGCCCTGTTCGCACCGGCTCGGCGAGGGGCTGAAGACCGAGTGGATGGCCCATCTCTGCGGCCTCTGCCTGGCACTTCGCTCCGACCACGGGCAGCTCGCCCGGGTCGTGACCAACTACGACGGCCTGATCGTCTCGGTTCTGACGGAGGCTCAGGCCGAGCGGAGCACCGGCTGGCGGCGCACCGCCGGACCCTGCCCGCTGCGCGCGATGCGTACGGCTCCGGTGGCACAGGGCGAGGGGGCCCGGCTCGCGGCGGCCGTCTCGCTGGTCCTCGCCTCGGCCAAGGTCCGCGACCACGTGGCCGACCGGGACGGCCTGTTGGCGCGCAGGCCGGTCGCGCTCGCCGCCCGCCGGGTCGCCAGGAGCTGGGACCGGGCCGGGGCGCGCACCGGCGCCACGCTCGGCTTCGACACCGCCGTGCTCGTCGACGCGGTCGACCGGCAGAGCGGCATCGAGGCGCTCGCGGGCCCCGGCACCTCGCTCCTGACGGTCACCGAGCCGACCGAGACGGCCACCGCGGCCGCCTTCGCGCACACCGCCGTCCTCGCGGGCAGGCCCCACAACGCGGAGCCGCTCGCGGAGGCCGGCCGGCTCTTCGGGCGGCTCGCGCATCTCCTGGATGCCTTGGAGGACCGGGAAACTGACGCCGCGTCGGGTGCCTGGAACCCGCTGGCGGCGACCGGCACCGATCTCGCCGAGGCCCGCAGGCTCGCCGACGACGCGGTGCACGGCATCCGGCTCGCGCTGCGCGAGGTCGACTTCGTGGACGGAAAGCTCGCCCACGTCCTGCTCGCACACGAACTGAGCCAGTCCGTCAACCGCTCGTTCGGCACGACGAGCTGTGCCCATCCACACGAGGCGTCGTACGGCCCCTACGGGCAGCAGCCGCCCCAGCAGGGTGGCGGCAACCCGTACCAGGGCCCCTACGGCGGTGGTCAGGTGCCGCCGGGGAATCCGTACGGCGGCGGCAATCCCTACGGGGGCGGCGGGCCCGGCGGGTTCGGGCCGGGGGGCCACGGGCCGGGCTTCACGCCCGAGCCGCCGCGCCCCCAGCCGCGCGGCTTCTTCGCGGGCTGCGCCGCCTTCGTCGGGCTCTGCTGCACCTGCAAGATGTGCTGCGCCGACGAGTACGAGGGCCCCTGGTCGCGCAAGAAGCGCGAGGGCTGCTGCAACGCCTGTGACTGCGACTGCTGTGACTGCTGCAGTTGCTGTGAGGTGTGCCAGTGCTGCGAGTGCGCCAGCTGCTGCGACTGCTGACGGACCGTCCGCTGCTACGTGTGCTCCGGCGGTGAGATCTGGGACCGCTCGATCGCGGACCGGGTGGTTCCCCACTTGGCCAGGATCCGGTCGTACGTCCCGTCCTTCTTGAGACTGTTCACCGCGGCCTGGAAGGCGGGGGCCAGGGGGGTGCCCTTCTTGAAGGCGAACCCGACGTCGAGGCGGTGGAACTCGTTGAGGAACCTCAGTCCCTCCTGCTGACCCACCGCGTACCGCAGCCCGTTGATCGTCGACATGACGACATCGCTGCGACCCTGCTGGAGCGAGATCCACAGCGCCCCCTGGTCGCCGTACGTCTGCACCTCGTACGGCTTCTTGCCGGCGGCCCCGCACGCGGACTTGTTCTTCTCCAGGGTCGCCTCGAACGTGGTGCCCGCGGCCGTCGCCACGTTCAGCCCGCAGAGCTGGGCGAGGTCGGTGACTTCGCCGAGCTTGCTGTCCTTGCGGACGGCGAAGCCCTGGCCGTCGTTGATGTAGGTGACGAAGTCGATGCTCTTGCGACGGGCGTCGGTGACTCCGAAGTTGCCGGCGCCCAGATCGTACTTGCCGCTGTCGAGGGCGGGCAGGATCACCTCGAAGGCGGCCACCTCGTGCTTCAGCCTGAGCCCGAGCACCTTGGCGACGGCGTCCGCGAAGTCGACGTCCTGTCCGGCCACCGTCCTCCCGTCCTCCAGGTAGGTGGCACCCGGCGGCGTCCCGACGCCGATGGCGATGGTGAGCGTGCCCGACTCGCGGACGCTCTCGGGCAGCAGCGCGGCGGCGGCCTCGTCCTTCCGGACGGCCGACACCACATCGGCGGTGGGGATCCTCCCCTTCTGCCCGGCGCCCGCCGCCCCCGCGCCGGCCGGCTCCCCGGATCCGCAGGCGGTGAGACCGAGTGCCGCGGCGGTGATCAGGGCGAACGCCGCGTAGTTACGCGATCTGCTCAGACTGCGTGACCTGCTCATGATGGGGTGCGCTCCAGAGATTTCGGGCAGGCGGAAGTGGCAAGAGTGGTACGGGACATGGCGAGGGGAGGGGTGCGCGAGTGATCAGAGATGTGAAGGCGCGGAAGAACGGTGCGAGAGCGCGCCGGAGAATCCGGGCAGGGGGTCAGCTCAACAGGAAGAGGACCACACTCGACCGAAGTCGATGTGGGAGCGCGTGACCAGCCACTGCTGCGAATGCATGGCCCAAGTGGAACAGGCATCCGTTTCCGCGTCAACCGCGCAAAGACGCACCGCTCACAGTGCGGACGAGCTTGACAACCTCCAGCATGCGGCGCATAGCCTCGGGAACGGAAGCCGTGCTGAGGGGCTCGGTTCCGCAGTGTTGTGCGCCGTGTGTTCGTGAAGGCCATTCCCGTGTTCGATCTCTGCATCCACGGAGCCTTCGCATGTCCCTCACCCTCTCCAAGCGGCCGTCCGCGGTTCCCGAAGACGCCCTTCCCGACCGGCCCCGCATCGTGCCGGTCCGCCGAACAGGCCAATGGGCGGCGGCAGTTGCCGTCCTCGTCCTGCTCGGCCTCGCGCTCGCCTCCGTCGTGCGCAACCAGGCCTTCCAGTGGGGCGTGGTCGCCGACTACTTCGCCACCACCGCCGTGCTGCGCGGACTCTGGCTCACCCTGTGGCTCACCGCCGTCGTGATGGCGCTCGGCTTCGCGCTCGGCACCCTGCTCGCCGTCATGCGGCTGTCCGCCAACCCCGTTCTGCGGGCGGTGAGTTGGGGCTACGTCTGGCTGTTCCGGTCGACGCCGATCCTGATGCAGCTGCTCTTCTGGTTCAACATCGGGGCGCTGTACCCGCAGATCCTCGGCGTGCGCACCGTCGACCTGATGGGCCCGGTCACCGTCGCCGTCGTCGGACTCACCCTGCACGAGGCCGCGTACGCCGCCGAAGTGGTGCGCGGCGGCATCCTCTCCGTGGAACGCGGCCAGCTGGAGGCCGCCCAGTCGCTCGGCCTCGGCCGGTGGCGCAGACTGCGCCGCATCGTCCTGCCGCAGGCCATGCGCTCCATCGTGCCGCCCGCCGGGAACATGCTGATCGGCACCCTCAAGGGCACCTCGATCGTCTCCATCATCGCCGTCAACGACCTGTTGTACACGGTGCAGTTGGTCTACCACCGTACCTACCAGGTGGTTCCGCTGCTCCTCGTCGCCACCATCTGGTACGTCGTGGTGACCTCCCTCCTGTCCGTCGGCCAGTACTACGTCGAGCGGTACTACGCACGCGGCTCGGCGGGTGCCCGGTGAGCGCGTCCCTGGTCGTCGTGGGAGCCGGTCCGCGGGGGACCGGACTCCTGGAGCGGCTCGCCGCCAACATCCCTTCCCTGTACGGGGACGAGCCTCTCGACATCCATCTGGTGGACCCGTATCCGGCGGGCGGCGGCCGGATCTGGCGGGCGGACCAGTCCCCGCTCCTGTGGATGAACTCCATGGCCGAGGACGTCACCATGTTCACCGACGACACCGTCCAGCAGGAGGGCCCGGTACGCCCCGGCCCCACCCTCGCCGAATGGTCCGGCGCGGATGCCCGCAGCTTCCCCACCCGGCGGGCGCAGGGCGAGTACCTGCGCTGGGTGTACGAGGACGCCGTGGCCGCGCTGCCGGCCACCGTCGCCGTGCACGAGCACCGCACGCGGGCCCGCCGCGTCGGCGGCCCGCGCGAAGGCCGCCAGCAGGTGTGGCTCGAAGGCCGCACCGAACCCCTGACCGCCGACGTGGTCGTGCTCACCATCGGCCACCTGGAAGCCGAACTCGACGTCGAGCAGGGCCAGTTGGCGGACTTCGCCGAGCGGCACGGCCTTGTGCACCTGCCGCCCGCCTTCACCGCCGACAGCGACCTGTCGCCGCTGCGCCCCGGCGAACCCGTGATCGTCCGCGGCTTCGGACTCGCCTTCGTCGACCTCTTCGCGCTCCTCACCGAAGGCCGCGGGGGCCGCTACGACGCGGACGGCACCTACCACCCCTCCGGCCGCGAGCCCGTGCTGTACGTCGGCTCCCGGCGCGGAGTGCCCTACCACTCCAAGCTCGGCTACACCTGGCAGGGCGAACGTCCGCCGCTGCCCCGCTTCTTCGGCCCCGCCGAGGTGGACGGACTCCTGCGCCGCCCGCACCGGCCCGACTTCCGCCGCGACATCTGGCCCCTGATCGAGAAGGAACTGGGCTTCGCCCACTACCACCGGCTGTTCACCGCCCACCCGGAGCGCACCGCCGTCAACTGGACCGACTTCGAGGAGAAGTACGCCGCCGCCGACCCCGGCAGCCCCGAGCTCCAGACCCTGATCGCCGCCAGTGTCCCCGACGCCGCCGACCGCCTCGACCTCGAAGCCCTCGACCACCCGCTCGACGGGGTCCGCTTCACGTCGTACGACAGCCTCCAGGACGGTCTGCGCTCACACATCCGGGCGGATCTGACCAGGCGTCACGATCCGTCCCACAGTGAGGACTTGGCCGTCTTCCTCGGGCTGCTCTCGGTCTACGGCCAGCTGCTGCGCATCGGCGACGTGGGCGGCTGGTGGCACGGGTTCTTCAGCCACCTCGCCTCCGGCCCGCCCGGACCCCGTCTGCGGCAGCTGCTCGCGCTCTCCGACGCCGGGGTGGTGCGCTTCCTCGGCGCGGGGATCAGCGTAGAGACGGACGAATCCAAGGGCGTCTTCCGCGCGGGCAGCGCCAGCGTGCCGGGGCAGTGGGTCGAGGCGGCCGCCCTCGTCGAGGCGCGGCTGCCCGAGCCCACCGCCGAACGGGCCGGCAGCCCGCTGCTGCGCTCGCTGTACGAGGAAGGGGCCGGGGCGGCCGCGACCGGGCTGCTCCAGGTGGACCCCGTCGACGGCCGGATCACCGGACGCGACGGCCGGCCGCACCCCCGCCGGTTCGCGCTCGGGCCCTTCACCGTCGCCCGCGCGGCGGGGGCGTTCACCAGGCCGCGCACCGCGGGCCCCGCCTTCCGGCAGAACGACGCCACGGCCCGCGCCGCGCTGAGCTTCCTGCGCGGCGCCGAACACCACTACGCGAAGGGGGCCACCCGATGAGCACCTCCATGGTCGAAGTCCGGTCCGTGCACAAGAGCTTCGGCTCCCTCGACGTCCTGCGCGGCATCGACCTCGACGTCCGGGCCGGTGAGGTCACCGTCGTCCTCGGGCCGTCCGGCTCCGGGAAGTCCACGCTGCTGCGCACCATCAACCACCTGGAGAAGGTGGACAGCGGCTGGATCACCGTCGACGGCACGCTCATCGGCTACCGCCGCTCCGGCGACAAGCTCTACGAGCTGCCCGAGCGCGAGGTGCTCAAGCAGCGCACCCGGATCGGCTTCGTCTTCCAGAACTTCAACCTCTTCCCCCATCTCACCGTGCTCGACAACATCGTCGAGGCGCCCGTCGCTGCCCTGAAACGGCCGAGGAAGGACGCGGTCGCCGCCGCCGGGAAGCTGCTCGCCCGGGTCGGTCTGGCCGACAAGGCGAACGCGTACCCCCAGCAGTTGTCCGGCGGCCAGCGGCAGCGCGTCGCCATCGCCCGCGCGCTCGCCCTCGAACCCAAGCTGCTGCTCTTCGACGAGCCGACCTCCGCGCTCGACCCCGAGCTGGTGGGTGAAGTCCTCGACGTCATCAAGGACTTGGCGGCCGCCGGCACCACGATGATCGTCGTCACGCACGAGATCGGCTTCGCCCGCGAGGTCGCCGACACCGTGGTCTTCATGGACGGCGGAGCCGTCGTGGAGCAGGGCCCGCCCGCCGCCGTGCTCGACGCCCCGCGGCACGAGCGCACCCGCGCCTTCCTGTCCAAGGTCCTGTGACGTCCGGATGGATTCTTCCGCCGAGAGCCGTGAGGGGCCGGGATGTCCCGCCCGCAGCGGCGCATGTGAGCTCGGGCACCCACTTCAGAGAGGTCTGTCCATGTCCGCACCACTCGTCCGCAGCCCCGTGCACCTCGCCGTCGCCCTCGACGGGCGCGGGCACTACGACGCCGCCCACTTCACCGCGCTCGCCCGGCTCGCCGAGCGGGGGACGCTCGACTTCGTGACGCTCGGGGACTCCTTCGCGCGGCCCGGCCTCGACGCGCTCGCCGTGCTGGCCCGCCTCGCCCCCGCCACCGAACGCCTCGGGCTCGTCCCGGCCGTGAACACCACCCACACCGAGCCGTTCCACGTGTCCTCGGCCGTCGCCACGCTGGACTGGGTGAGCCGGGGCCGGGCCGGCTGGAGCCCCGAGGTGTCCACCACCGAGGCCGAGGCGCGGCTCTTCGGTCGGCGGCCGGCCGCCGACGCGGCCGGGGCGTGGCACGAGGCGGGTGAAGTCGCCGACGTGGCGGCCAAGTTGTGGGACTCCTGGGAGGACGACGCCGAGATACGCGACGAGTCGACAGGGCGCTTCATCGACCGCGACAAGCTGCACTACGTCGACTTCCAGGGGCGTACGTTCTCGGTGCGCGGCCCCGCCATCGTGCCCCGGCCGCCGCAGGGCCACCCGGTCACCGTGATCGACGCGACCGCCGCCAGGCCGAGGGCCGCCGCCGTACGGCACGCCGATGTCGCACTCGTCCGCACGCAGGACCCGCTGGCCGCGCGCGCCGCCCGCGAGGAGCTGCGCGACCGGGCCCGAGCGCACGGCCGGGATCCCGAGCGGCTGCGGGTGCTCGGCTCGGTCCCGGTGGCGCTGCGCACGACCGCCGACGCGGTGGAACTGGCCGGTCTCCTCGGCGAGTGGCACGCGCAGGGTGCCGTCGACGGCTTCCACCTGCGCCCGGCCGACCCCGAGCGCGACCTCCCGCTCGTCGTCGCCGCGACCGTGCCCGTCCTCCAGCACCGCGGTCTGCTCCGGCGCTTCTATCCGGGCGCCACCCTGCGCGAACACCTGGGCCTGGCACGGCCCGTCAACCAGTACGCCACCGCCGGGGGAGACCGCCATGACCGCCCGTAAGAGGCAGATCCACCTGGCCGCCCACTTCCCCGGCGTCAACAACACCACCGTCTGGGCCGACCCCCGCTCCGCTTCGCAGATCGACTTCTCGTCCTTCGAGCACCTCGCCACGGCGGCCGAGCGCGGCATGTTCGACTTCTTCTTCCTCGCCGAAGGGCTGCGGCTGCGCGAGCACAAGGGCCGCATCCACGATCTGGACGTGGTGGGACGGCCCGAGTCGATCACCCTGCTCAACGCGCTGGCGGCGGTCACCGACCGGCTGGGCCTGGCCGCCACGGTCAACGCGACCTTCAACGAGCCGTACGAAATCGCCCGCAGGTTCGCCTCGCTCGACCACCTCAGCGGTGGCCGGGCCGCCTGGAACGTGGTCACTTCGCCCGATGCCTTCACCGGCGAGAACTTCCGCCGCGGCGGCTATCTCGACCGCGCCGACCGGTACGGCAGGGCCGCCGAATTCGTCGCCACCGCACGGGAGTTGTGGGACTCCCGGGGTCCGGGCGGGGCGCCCGGGTCCTTCGCCCACCACGGGCAGCACTTCTCCATCGAGGGCACGTTCGGGGTGCCGCGCTCCCCGCAGGGTCACCCCGTGGTCATCCAGGCCGGCGACTCCGGCGAGGGACGCGAGTTCGCCGCCTCGGCCGCCGATGTCATCTTCACCCGGCACGGCACCCTGGAGGCCGGCCGTGCCTTCTACGCCGATGTGAAGGGGCGCCTCGCCCGTCACGGCAGGGAGCCCGACGACCTCAAGATCATGCCCGGGGTCACCTTCGCCCTCGGCGACACCGCGGCCGAGGCCCAGGAGAAGGCCGCCGGGATCCGCCACCAGCAGGTCTCGCCGCAGAACGCGATCCTCGCCCTCGAACAGATCTGGGGCCGCGACCTGTCCGCCTACGACCCCGACGGTCCGCTCCCCGACATCGACCCGGATCCGGACTCGGTCCTCGTGCAGGGCCGGGTGAAAATCACCAACCCCTTCGAGATCGCCGCCAAGTGGCGGGCCCTGTCCGAGGCCAAGGGGCTCTCCATCCGGCAGACCGTCATCGAGAACACCGGACGCCAGTCCTTCATCGGCACCCCGGACGATGTCGCCGCCCAGCTCGACGCGTTCGTGCAGAGCGACGCGGCCGACGGCTTCATCCTCATACCCCACCTCACCCCCGGCGGCCTGGACGACTTCGTCGACCGGGTGGTGCCGCTGCTCCAGGAACGCGGCGCGTTCCGCACGCACTACACGGGCTCCACGCTGCGCTCGCACCTCGGGCTGCGTACCCCGGTATGGAAAGGTTGATCACATGAGCACGGACGCACAGCACGATCCCCGGTCCGACCACCGGCTCGACTGGAAGAAGTGGCACGAGCAGCGCGTCGCGGCGGTCTCCGCTCCCTACGGACCGCTCGCGCTGACCGGCACCCACTGGCTCGCGGACGGCGTGCCCGAGGAGTTCGGCCGGTGGCGCGAGAACGGTGCCGAGGTGGTGCTGACCGCCGACGCCGAGCACCAACTGACCCTGGACGGCGAACCGTTGACCGGCGAGGTACGGCTGGTCGCCGACTCCGGGCCGGTCGGTGAGTCCCGCATCGCCCAGGGCGAGCGGCGGCTCGTGGTGCTGCGCCGCGAAGGGCTGTGGGCGGTCCGCGTCTGGGACCCGGCGGCCGGGACCCGGCAGGCCTTCGCGGGCATCGACGCCACTCCGTACGAGGAGCGGTTCCGGCTGCCCGGCACCTTCCGCCCGTACGAGCCACGGCAGGTGAAGGTGGCGAACGCGGACGGCGTGGAGCGCGGGCTCGGGCTCGCCGGGGAGATCGCCTTCACGCTCGGCGGCCAGGAGCACACCCTCCAGGTCGCGGTCGAGGGCGACGGCTCGCTGTGGGCCGTCTTCGCCGACCGGACCAGCGGGAAGTCCACCTTCAGGTTCCGCTTCCTGCGGCCCGGAGCGCCCGACTGGGGGTCCCCCCGGACGGAGTCTGGGGGAGGTGCGGTGACCGTCGACTTCAACCGCGCGCTGCTGCCGCCCTGCGCCTTCGCCGACCACTTCATCTGCCCCTTCCCGCCCCCGGGCAACACCCTCCCCGTCGACATCCCGGCGGGGGAGCGGAACATCCGCACCAACTGAGCCCCGCGCACGCCTCCTTGAGGGGGCCCGGCCCGAAAGGCACCCTTGCGCTTGACGGCCGGGCCACCGAATACTTCCTCCGCAGCGCTTGTCAGGAGCACGGCTGGCGCCATGTTGTGCTGCCGTCGTCCCTGGCTGCGCCTCACGGGGTCCCCCCACCCTGGGCCCCTCGATTCCCCTCGGGAGGAAAAGAAGTGAGGATCAAGCGCACCACCCCCACACACCGCTCCGGGCTCGCGAGACGCACCAAAATCGCCGCCGTCGCGACCGGCCTGCTCGCGGCCGCGGCCATCGCCGTACCCAACGCCAGTGCCACTCAGAACCAGACCTTCGGCGTCGCCGCCCTGACCGCCGCGAGCGACGCCGTGCGCGGGGCGGATGTGGCCGGAACCGCATGGAGCGTGGACAGAGCCACCGGAAAGGTCGTCGTCACCACCGACTCGACCGTCTCGGCCGCCGGCATCGCGAAGATCAAGCGCGCGGCCGGGGCCAACGCGGGCGCCATACGCGTCGAGCGGGTCGCCGGCACGTTCAGCAAGCTGCTCTCCGGCGGCGACGCCATCTACACCGACAGCTGGCGCTGCTCCCTCGGCTTCAACGTCAAGAGGGGCTCCACCTACTACTTCCTGACGGCCGGTCACTGCACCCAGGGCTACCCGGACTACTACACGAGCACCTCGCACTCGACGAGCATCGGCCCGACCGTCGCCACCAGCTTCCCGGGCAACGACTACGGTCTCGTGCAGTACACCAACACCTCGCTCGCGCACCCGAGCGCCGTCGGCAGCCAGCGCATCACCAGCGCCGCCAACCCGAGGGTCGGCCAGAGCGTCACCCGGCGCGGCTCGACCACCGGCGTCCACAGCGGCAAGGTCACCGCGCTCAACCAGACGGTCAACTACGGCAACGGCGACATAGTCTCCGGGCTCATCAGGACCACCGTGTGCGCCGAGCCCGGCGACTCCGGCGGCCCGCTCTACTCCGGATCCACCGCCCTCGGCCTCACCTCGGGCGGCAGCGGCGACTGCACCTCCGGCGGCACGACCTTCTTCCAGCCGGTGGTCGCGGCCATGAACGCCTATGGTGTGAGCCTTTTCTGACGCTACGTCACTGAAGTGCGGCCCGCCTCGCCGAAGCCCCCGTCCGGGAAGAACCGGACGGGGGCTTCCGGCTGGACGCGATGCGCTGATTTGAGAGGATGTGCAAGGGCGGACGCGGAAAAGGTCCGAAGGTGGCCGGCGCCGGACACACGGGGTGAGACGCATTGAAGCGCATCGGAGTGACCGGGCACCGGGACATCCCGGCCGAGGCCTTCGTGGAGATCCGCGACCGGCTGCGGTCGGTGCTCTGCGGCCACGACGGTTCCCTGGAGGCGCTCTCCAGCCTTGCCACCGGCGCCGACCAGCTCTTCGCCGCCATCGCCCTGGACTGCGGCGCCGCCCTCACCGTGGTGATCCCGAGCGGCGACTACGAGACGGGCTTCGCGGACGCGGCCGAACTCGCCCGCTACCGGGGCCTGAAGCGGCGCGCCAGCCAGGAGGTCGCCCTCGGCTACCCGCACTCCACGGACGAGGCCTATTACGCGGCCGGGGCCTACATCGCGGACAACTGCGACCGGCTCGTCGCCGTCTGGGACGGACTGCCGGCCCGCGGGCTCGGCGGCACCGGCGACATCGTGCAGTACGCCCGCAGCCTGGGCCGGCCGGTGACGGTCATCTGGCGCGACGGCACCCGCCGGGCATGACGCGGATCCGGTCAACTCCGCAGCCGCGCGAGCCAGTCCGTGTGCTGCGGCGAGACGATCCGCTCGGTCTCGTACACCGCCTGCGGCCACTGCCGTTCCGTCACCATGTTCTCCATCGCCACATGCATCTCCATCAGGTCCTGCTCCACGAGCGAGTGGGCCGAGATCAGCGGCTGGTGGCGGCGGATCTCGCTCCACGCGAGACAGGCGGCGGCCGCGGCCGACAGAAGACCCGCCAGGTTTACCTTCTCGGCGACCGAGAAGGTTTGGAGGGTGGTGAAAACCAGGGCGAGGAGGGTGAGCAGCGTGATCGCCGTCGACCACAGCCTGGTCGCCCGCCGCGAGGTCTCCTGGCGGCGGCGGTACCAGTTGCGCTGCTCGATCAGCCGGTCGCGTACGTACGTCTCCTTGCGCACGCTGAACGACTTGCCCCGTAACGCCCGCATGCTCGGCGTGACGAGTTCCCCCAAGGACGGCTCGCCGTGGTCGCGGGGGTCGCGCCAGCCGACCTTCTTCAGCTCCCGCAGACCCTCCTCGACGCGGGTGACGAACAGCCCCTCCGGGTCGGGGGCGGCCAGATCGAAAGGAGCCCCGTGGACGGCGTAGCGCCAGCACATCGACTTGATGAACTCGGCGGCGGAACGGTTGAGTTGCCAGTGCGAGGCGGCATGACGCCGGGCCGCCCCGAAGCCGGCGAGCAGCACCCCCGCGTACGCGATCGCGCTCAGCGCGCTGAGCAGCTGGAAGTCCTGGCCGACCCGCACCTGCGGCAGCGCCGCCGCGAGTGCGCCAGTGACGAGGAGCGAGAGCTGGGCGCGGGTGATCTTGACGGCGGACTGCTGCCGGCCGATCGCCAGCGTGTCCGCGTGATGGAAGAGGCCCGGCAGATCCGCGCTCCGGAAGACCATGCTCTGCAGTGGGCCGGGAATCGCCGTCACATGCACCCCCGTCTGCGGTTTTGCCTTCATTCATACGAAGGGATGGCAGTCGTGCGCTCGATTGCGTGCTCCATCCCCCGGTGGGGATGAGAGTAAAGTCGTCCCGCCGACACTGCAACGGTGCATGTGCCGGTGGCCACTGTCCACGTGCGGTTATCACTCACCGAGGGGCGAACGTGAAAACCTCCGTAAATTCAGCCTCATTCGCCGTTGCGAAGAACGACCGGGTATCGCTGGCCGAGCTGGTCTCGAAGGGCGTGGGCAGGGACGCCGACAAGTCGCTCAGCAGGGTTCTGCCCACCCCGCCCGACGGCCGTCCGACGGACCTGTCCACCTTCAACTCGTCGCTCTGACACGGGCGTTGAGCCTCCGTCCCCGCCGGGTGCGCCCGGCGGGGACCCCGCGGCGGACGGGCAGTGCCGTGGCCCCGGGGCATTTCCGGGGCGAACTCCCGTTGTACGCGACCGAATTCCCGTCTCGCTAAACTGGCGGAATGACAGGACCCCTGGTCCCCTTTCGTGAGATCGTACTGAAGGTGCACAGCCGGTGCGATCTGGCCTGTGATCACTGCTATGTGTACGAAGCCGCAGACCAGAGCTGGCGCAATCAGCCGATGGCGGTCTCCGACGACGTCATTTCCCGCACCGCGCGACGCCTTGCCGAGCACGCCCGCACCCACGCGCTGCCGTCCGTTTCGGTGATCCTGCACGGCGGGGAACCGCTGCTCGCCGGACCGGACCGGCTGCGCCGCGTCTGCGCGGAACTGACCGCAGCCATCACCCCGGTCGCCGGGCTCGATCTGCGGATCCACACCAACGGCGTGCTGCTCGGCCCGCGGTACCTCGATCTGTTCGAGGAGTTCGGTGTCAGGGTGGGCATCTCCCTCGACGGCGACCGGGCCGCCAACGACCGCCACCGGCGCTACGCGGACGGCCGCAGCAGTCACGCGCAGGTCCTGGCCGCGGTCGAACTGCTCCAACAGGACCGCTACCGGCCGCTGTTCCTCGGTCTGCTGTGCACCGTCGACGTGGCCAACGACCCGGTCGCCGTGCACGACGCGCTGGTCGCCCTCGATCCGCCGCGCATCGACTACCTCCTGCCGCACGCGACCTGGGAGGCCCCGCTGGTGCGGCCCGAGGGGGCGGCGACCCCCTACGCCGACTGGCTGCTCGCCGTCCATGACCGCTGGGAGGAACAGGGCAGGCCGGTCCCGGTACGGCTCTTCGAGTCGGTGCTCTCCACCCTGCACGGCGGCCCCAGCCTCACCGAGTCCCTCGGCCTCGCCCCGACCGACATCGTCGTCGTGGAGACCGACGGCTCCCTGGAGCAGGTCGACTCGCTGAAGTCCGCCTACGAAGGGGCCGCCGCCACCGGATTCTCCGTGTTCCGGGACGACTTCGACGCGGTCGCCGCCCACCCCGGGGTCCGGGCCCGCCAGCGCGGCCTGGCCGGCGTCGGCGACGAGTGCCGCCGCTGCCCGGTGGTGCGGTCCTGCGGGGGCGGGCACTACACCCACCGCTACCGCGCCGGCCGGGGCTTCGACAACCCGTCGGTGTACTGCGCCGACCTGATGGCGCTGGTGCGCGGCATCGAGTCCCGCACACCGGTGCCCGAGCTCCCCGACGCGTCTCAACTGGCCTTGTCCGCACTGGAGTTGAACCGCACCCTGCTGGCCCGGCTGCACACCGAGCTCGACGGGCGGGGCGGGGCCGAGTGGGCCGAGCTCTGGGAACTCACCACCGCTGTCGACGGTGCGGGGCTCGACACCGTGCTGGCCCACCCCTACGCCCGCAGCTGGCTGCTCGCCACCCTGGGCGCACTGCGCGAGGGGCGCCCCGAAGCGGTGGCGACGGCGCACCGGCTGGCCGCTTACACGGCCGCCGCCGCGGTGCGCGACGGCGCCGAACTGACCGTCCCCGTCCGCTGGTCCGACGGCCGGCTGCACCTGCCGACCCTCGGCGAACTGCGCCTCGGCGAGCCCGGCACGGCGGGTCGGGCGGAGGTCGTCGTCGCCGGGCCCGGATTCCGGGTCCGGCACGCCACCGCCGAGCGGTACGTCGCCCGCCCCGCCGAACCCGCCCCCGACTGGCATCCGGTGCGCAGGCCCGGCGGTCGCGGCGCACCGGTCCTGGAGGACCTCGACCCGTACCGCGACTGCTTCGGCAGCCCCGTACTGCCCCGGCTCGGGGCGCGCGAGGCACAGGTGTGGGGGAGCCGGGTGGCGCGGGCCCGCGAGCGGCTCGCGGCGACCGTCCCGCGGTACGCGGCGACCGAAGCGCCGACCACGCTGACCCCGCTCGCCCAGGGCGAGGGGCCGGTGGTGGGGCGGCACGGCTTCGGCGCGCTCGGGCTGCCCGTCGCCCTGGCGGGCGAACCGCTCGCCGTGGCCCTGCTGCGCGGCCTGCGCCGGGCCACCCTGCGGGCCCTGCTCGACGTCGAGGACCTGTACGACATGGACGGCGCGTGGCGGCACCCGTCGCCCTGGGGGCCGCTCCCGGTCTCCCGGCTGCTCGCCGAGACGTACGAGGGGGTCGCGGTCGCCGCGTACGACGGCGGAGCGCGGGCCCTGGCGGAGCTCGGGCCCGCGCTGGAGGCCCTGGAGCGGGCGGCCGAACTCACCGTGACCGGAAAGCGCCTGGTCGCCGCCGTGCGCCAGGAATGGGAAGAGGCATCGCGTGGCCGAGCACACCGCTGAGCACCCCCGGGAGTCCGAAGTGGCCGAGACGGCCGCCCAGTTGAGCGCCCTCGGGGTGCGCGAGGGCGGCATCCTCCTCGCGCACGCCTCGCTGCGTGGCACCGGACTGCGGGACGACGTGCTGCTCCACGCGCTGCGCACGGCGCTCGGCCCGGAGGGGACGCTGGTGGTCCCGGCGTTCACACCGGAGAACTCCGACACCTCGCCGGCCCATCTCGCGCTCGTGCGCGACGCCCCCGACCCGGCCGCGTTCCGGGCAGCGATGGCGCCCTTCGACCCGGACCGCACTCCGTGCCCCGGGATGGGGCGGCTGGCCGAACGGGTCAGGACCACCGAGGGCGCGGCCCGCAGCGACCATCCGCAGACCTCCTTCGCGGCGCTCGGCGCCCGAGCCGCGGAGCTGATGAAGGGCCACGCGCTCGACTGCCACTTCGGCGCGCGGTCCCCGCTCGCCCACCTGATCGCCGCCGAGGCGCAGGTGCTCCTGGTCAACGTGGGCTTCGCGGTGTGCACCGCCTTCCACTTCGCCGAATACCTGGTGCCGCCGCACCCGGTGCGCACCTACCGGGCGGTGATCAGGGACGAGCGGGGCGGCCGCGCCTGGTTCGAGTACACCGACGCCGCGCTCGACGACAGCGACTTCGCGCGCATCGGCGCCGACTTCCCCGCCGAGCACGTACGCCGGGGCGCGCTGGGGCAGGGCGAGGCGCGGCTCTTCCCGGTCCGGGAGGCGGTCGAGCACGCGGCCGCCTGGATGGCAGAGAGGCGGCGGTGAACGGTGGCCGGGGCAGCAGGGCCGCGCGGGCCGGCGCGTGCGGGGCGCAGCCGAAGCGGCCGACGACCGCGAAGCGTTCAGGGTCGTAACGGTCCGCGATCGCCTCGACGTCCCGTGCGGCGTCGGCGACCCGGCCGCCCTTGAGCCGGCCGGAGCCGCCGCAGCCGGGCCGGTCGTACGCGATGACCCGCATCCCTCGCGCGGTGACCGGGGCTCCCCCTGGGGGAGAAGCGGAGTTACCGTCGATGTACACGTCCGATTCGGACCCTTGGGGGCCGTGATGGTCGAGGCACTGGTGACGGCGGGGATCGCCGTCGGATCCGCCGGCGTCGTCTATGTGCTGGCGGCGGCTCGGGTCGTCAAGCAGTACGAACGCGGAGTGGTCTTCCGGCTCGGCAGGCTGCGGGATTCGGTGCGCGGCCCCGGCTTCACGATGATCCTTCCGTTCGCCGACCGGCTGCGGAAAGTGAACATGCAGATCGTCACGATGCCGGTGCCCGCGCAGGACGGCATCACCCGGGACAACGTGACGGTCCGGGTGGACGCGGTGATCTACTTCAAGGTGGTCGACGCGGCGGACGCGGTCATCCAGGTCGAGGACTACCAGTTCGCGGTCTCGCAGATGGCCCAGACCTCGCTGCGCTCGATCATCGGCAAGAGCGATCTGGACGACCTCCTGTCGAACAGGGAGAAGCTCAACCAAGGGCTTGAGCTGATGATCGACAGCCCGGCGATGGGGTGGGGCGTGCAGATCGACCGCGTCGAGATCAAGGACGTGTCGCTGCCGGAGACGATGAAGCGGTCGATGGCCCGCCAGGCGGAGGCCGACCGCGAGCGCCGGGCGCGGGTCATCAACGCGGACGCCGAACTCCAGGCCTCGCGGAAGCTCGCCGAGGCGGCCGGGGTGATGTCGGAGCAGCCGGCCGCGCTCCAACTCCGTTTGCTGCAGACCGTGGTGGCGGTGGCCGCCGAGAAGAACTCGACGCTGGTCCTGCCGTTCCCGGTGGAGCTGCTCCGCTTCCTGGAGCGCGCCCAGCAGCCGGCGCCGGCGGCGGCGGAGCCCGCGGTGGTCGAGCGGACTCCCGCGGCTCCCGTGGCGCCCGCGGTCGAGCCCGTCCCCTCGGACACCGCGGACACCGCGGATGCCTCGGACTCCTCGGCCCCCTCCGCGCCCGCCGCCGAGCCTCCGACGGCGTGACCCCGATTCTTGTGAATGCATTCACAAGCGCGCAGGGGACTTTCGTACCGAGCCGTACCAGCAGGTCAACGCGGCTTTTCCGGTGACGCCGGGTCATCGGGAAGGTCCTAGGGCCTGACGGAAGGGGACCTTGTCGGCCTCGCGGGCGGAGCGCACAGGTGTCGAATGGAGGCATCGGAAAAGGCGGCGCAAACGCTCGCAGTGCTCGACACGAAGGAGTTCCTGCCATGGAGGCCAAGGACGCCACGGAGGCCACGGACGCCAAGAACGTCAAGAACACGGTCGACGGACTGGTGCAGGGGGCCTTGGCGGCTCTCGACCGGTTCGAGACGTTCACCCAGGAGCAGGTCGACCACATCGTCAAGAAGGCCTCCCTGGCCGCGCTGAGCGAGCACGGCGAACTGGCCCGCCTGGCCGCCGAGGAGACCGGTCGCGGCCTCTTCGAGGACAAGGCGGTCAAGAACCTCTTCGCCTGCGAGCACGTCGTCAACTCGATGCGCGGCCTGAAGACCGCGGGCGTCATCAGCCGCGACGAGCTGACCGGCATCACCGAGATCGCCGAGCCGGTCGGCGTCATCTGCGCGATGACCCCGGTCACCAACCCCACCTCGACCACCGTCTTCAAGGCGCTGATCGCGCTGAAGACCCGTAACCCGATCGTCTTCGCCTTCCACCCCTCCGCGCAGAACTGCTCGGCCGAGGCCGCCCGGATCGTGCGCGACGCCGCGATCGAGGCCGGTGCTCCCGAGGGCTGTGTGCAGTGGATCGACACCCCGTCGATGGAGGCCACCGGTCTGCTGATGCACCACGAGGGCGTCTCCACCATCCTCGCCACCGGCGGCAACGCGATGGTCAAGGCCGCCTACTCCTGCGGCAAGCCCGCCCTCGGCGTCGGCGCGGGCAACGTCCCCGCGTACGTCACCAGGAGCGGCAGGCTGGGCCGTGCCGTGCACGACATCGTGCTGTCCAAGTCCTTCGACCACGGCATGATCTGCGCCTCCGAGCAGGCCGTCGTCCTCGACAAGGAGGTGTACGAGCAGGGCCTCGCCGAGTTCGAGCGGCTCGGCGCGTACATCGTGACCGCGGCCGAGAAGACCAAGCTGGAGGAGTTCGTCTTCGGCACCACGGCCTTCGCCGACAACTGCTCGGGCGCCAGGCTGAATGCCGCGGTCGTCGGCAGGTCGCCGCGGTGGATCGCCGAACAGGCCGGCTTCGAGGTCCCCGAGGACACCTCGATCCTGATCGCCGAGTGCGCGGAGGTCGGCGAGGGCGAGCCGCTCACCCGCGAGAAGCTGTCCCCGATCCTGGCCGCCCTGAAGGCCGACACCACCGAGCACGGTCTCCAACTCTCCGCGCAGATGGTCGAGTTCCACGGTCTCGGCCACAGCGCCGCCATCCACACCGAGGACGACGAGCTCGCCGAGGCCTTCGGCAAGCGCGTCAAGGCGATCCGCGTCATCGTCAACGCGCCCTCCACCTTCGGCGGCATCGGCGACGTCTACAACGCCTTCCTGCCCTCCCTCACCCTCGGCTGCGGCTCGTACGGGCACAACTCGGTGTCCAACAACGTCTCGGCGGTGAACCTGGTCAACGTCAAGCGGATCGGACGGCGCAACACCGACATGCAGTGGTTCAAGGTCCCGCCGAAGATCTACTTCGAGCGCAACTCCATCCGCTACCTCGGTGAGATGGACGGCCTGAAGCGGGTCACGGTCGTCACCGACAAGACGATGGGCAGGCTGGGCTTCGTCCAGAAGGTCACCGACATCCTCCGGGCCCGCTCCGGCTCGGTCGTCCTCCAGGTCATCGACAACGTGGAACCCAACCCGGAGCTGGCGACCGTCCGGACCGGTGCCGCGATGATGCGCGACTTCGAGCCCGACACGATCGTCGCGCTCGGCGGCGGCTCCGCCATGGACGCGGCCAAGATCATGTGGCTGATGTACGAGCACCCGGAGATCGAGTTCGCGGACACGAAGGAGAAGTTCTTCGACATCCGCAAGCGCGCCTACAAGTTCCCGGCGCTGGGCGCCAAGGCCAAGTTGGTTGCCATTCCCACCACTTCGGGCACCGGCTCCGAGGTCACCCCCTTCGCGGTCATCTCCGATCCGAAGGCCGCCCAGAAGTACCCGCTCGCCGACTACGCGCTGACCCCGGACGTCGCCATCGTCGACCCGGTGCTCCCGATGGGCCTGCCCGCCACCGTCACCGCCGACTCCGGCTTCGACGCCCTGACCCACGCCACCGAGGCGTACGTCTCGGTCTACTCCAACGACTACACCGACGGCCTCTGCCTCCAGGCCATCAAGCTGATCTTCGAGAACCTGGAGCGCTGCGTCGTCAACGGGGCGGGCGACCCCGAGGCCCGCGAGAAGATGCACAACGCCTCGACCGTCGCGGGCATGGCCTTCGCCAACGCCTTCCTCGGCCTGGTGCACGCCATGGCGCACACCCTCGGCAACACCTTCCACGTCGCCCACGGCCGTACCAACGCGCTGCTCCTGCCGCACGTCATCCGGTACAACGGCCATGTCTCGGGCAAGGCCACCCCGTGGCCGAAGGCCGAGGTCTACCGGGCCCCGGAGCGCTTCCAGGAGATCGCCAAGATGCTGGGCCTGAAGGCCTCCACTCCGGAGGAAGGCGTCGAGTCCTACGCCCGCGCCGTCGAGGAGCTGCGCGCCAAGTGCGGCATCCCGGCCTCCTTCCAGGAGGAGGGCGTCGACGAGGCGGCCTTCATCGAGGCCCTGCCGCAGCAGGCGATGAACGCCTACGCCGACCAGTGCGCGCCCGCCAACCCGCGGATGCCGATGATCGACGACATGAAGCAGCTCATGACCCGGGCGTACTACGGCAGTTAGGCCCCCGCGGACGCGGGCCGCCCCGCGCGGGGAAGCGCGGGGCGGCCTCCGGTCCGTCCGGGCGCGTCACGTCTCCGGGTGTTCCTGCGGAGACAGGAAGCGGCCCATCGGCAGGACCGGGCGGCCCCAGGCCGAGGCGAGGATCTGGCCCGCGAGGAGGCAGGTCGCGCCGAGCGCCGCGCACAGACCGGCCCATCCGGCGATCCGGTTCCAGATCACCTCGCCCGTGAAGCCGTTGCAGACCAGTCCCACGAACACGACCAGCACACAGGTGAAGGTGGACAACAGCGCCAGATGGATGCGGAAGCTGCCCGGCCACAGGACGAACACCACGACCACCCAGGGCAGCGTGAACAGGCCCATCGCGTCGCCGCGCAGCGACGGGTCGAGGCCGGGCGAACCCGGCTGAGCCTGCGCGCTCGGCTCCATCCGCTTGACGGAGACCGCCTGTTCGGCGGGCCCGGAGCGGTTGGGGACCGGGCTCATGCGTCAGCCGGCGTCTCGCTCCGGTCCCGGCGCAGCCCGGCCAGGATCACGGTGATGACGGCGCCGAACAGCGCCCAGACGGAGAGCACTTGGAGGGGGCCGCCGATCGAGTTCCCCTTGAAGTACGCGATGGAGCGGGCCGCCCAGGTACCGGCGCCCGGCGGAAGCCCGGGTCCGATCGTCCGCCAGAACGGCGGCAGCAGCGGATACGGATAGGCTCCGCCCGCGCTCGGATTGCCGAGGACGACGATGACCAGGATCGCCAGGCCGATGCCGACGACCCCGGCCAGCCCCTGGAAGGCGAGCGTCGTGGCCCCCACCGCGAACACCACCAGCGCGCCGAGCCCGGCGAGTCCGAGGTAGCTGCCCGGCAGCGCGCCGAGCACCGGCCCGATGATGAGCGAGCCGAGCAGGCCCGCCGCGATCGAGTACGCCGCGAGCGCCCCGAGCCGGATCAGCGCGCGATGGGGGTTGGCGGGCCGGGCGCCCGCGCTGATCGCCAGGATCGCGGCGCACAGATAGCCGCCCACGCACCAGCCGACGACGAGGTAGAACGAGGACAGACCGCGGGCGTCGTCCCGGTCTGCGGGGGCGACGTCCACCACTTTCACGGTGCGCTGCTGCGCCTTCTCGGCGGCCGTCGCGACCAGCTCCACGGCCTGTGAGAGCGAGGCCCCGCCGCCGCTCGCGACGAGCAGGGTGTCGGTGGTGCCCCGCGGGTCGACCACCAGCACCCCGTCGACGCTGCGGTCGCGCAGCTGCCGGGTGGCAGCGGCCTCGTCCTTGGCCGTCCGTACGTCCAGCGGACTGCCCGGCAGCGCGTTGAGCTTCTGCGCGAGCTGCCCGGCGATCTGCGGGGGAGCGACCACCGCGAAGGGGATGTCCTTCGGCTTCGGGCTGTGGAAGGCACCGGCGTAGGACGCGATGAAGGCGACCATCAGTCCCAGTACGCCGATGACCAGCAGGGCGGCCCGCACGGTGACGGCGGTCTTCACCTCGTCGACGAAAGTCATGCCCCCACGCTCGGCGGCGCCGTGTGTTCACGCAGTTGGGGCGGGGCCGAATGGCTGACCCGAACCGTCCCGTCCGCCCGCGCGGACGGGCGCCTGCTGCCACGCTGGAGGCAGGCTCCCGGGGGCGTCGTCCCCGGGAGGACGACGCGCGCGACAGGAGCACCTCATGCTGACCTCCACGCAGGTACCGGGCGGGCTGAACTGGCTCGACCTGGGGACCCCCGACACCGACGCGGCCGTCGCCTTCTACGAGGGCGTGTTCGGCTGGGAGTTCGTCTCCGCGGGGCCGGAGGCCGGGGGCTACGGCTTCCTGAAGAAGGACGGCCGGACGGTGGCCGCCGTCGGCCCGCTGACGGAGGAGGGCGCGAGCTCGGCGTGGACGGTGTACTTCCGCACCCTGGACGCCGACGCCACCGCCAAGGCCGTCGAGCAGGCGGGCGGCACGGTGCGCTTCCCGCCGATGGAGGTCTTCACGGCCGGGCGGATGGCCGGCTTCACCGACCCGGCGGGCGCCGAGTTCGCCGTGTGGGAACCCCGGGACATGGACGGCCTGGAGCTCGTCAACGAGCCCGGCAGCGTCAGCTGGATCGAGCTGTACACCACCGACGGCGGGGCGGCGAAGGACTTCTACCGCGCGGTCCTGTCGTGGGAGACCCGGGACATGCCCATGGGCGAGGGCATCGTCTACACCATCGCCGGTCCCGCGGGCGGCGGCGAGAGCACCATGCACGGCGGCATCATGCAGCTCCCGGACGAGAACCTGCGGCGCGGATCGGCCTCCGAATGGCACCCGTACATCGAGGTCGAGGACTGCGACGCCACGGCGGCCAGGGCACAGGAGCTGGGCGCGACCGTCATCATCCCGGCCGTCGACACCGAGGGCGTGGGGCGGCTCGCGATGCTGCTCGACCCGTTCGGGGCCCCGTTCGCGGTGATCGCGAGCGCCACCGTCTGAGCCCGGCGACCGTCTGTCGGATCATCCCGGCAGGTGGTCGTTCGAATTGGTCGCACGTACGTTCGAAACTGGTCTATGGTGGACGGGAGGGGGAGGCGAGAACGGATCGGTAGGAGGTGCGGATGCCCGGTTTCACGCATCTGCGCACCGTTTCGGGATTCTCCCTGCGGTACGGGGCTTCCCACCCGGAGCGGCTGGCCGAGCGCGCCGTCGACCGCGGCATGGACGCCCTCGCACTGACCGACCGGGACACCCTCGCGGGCGCGGTCCGCTTCGCCAAGGCATGCGCCAAGGCGGGGATCCGGCCGCTGTTCGGGGCCGATCTCGCCGTGCCGGAGCAGCTCGGGCAAGCGGGATCCGCCCGGGGGCAGGCCCGGCGCACTCCCGTACGGGGCGGTGCGTTCGTCGACGAGTCGGCCCCCCGGGTCACCTTCCTCGCCCGGGACGGCGCGGCCGGCTGGGCCGAGCTCTGCCGACTGGTCAGCGCCGCGCACACCGCCGGCGGGCGCCCGCTGCTCGCCCGCTCCGAACTGCCCGCCGAAGGGCTCACCGTGCTGCTCGGACCGGCCTCCGAGATCGGCCGCGCGCTCGCCGCCGGCCGCCCCGACCGGGCCGCGAGACTGCTCGTGCCCTGGCGGGAGATCTACGGCGACTCGCTCCGCCTCGAAGCCGTCCACCACGGGCTCAGGGGCACCGGCCCCGGCTCGCTGCGGCTCGCCGCGCGCACCGTCGGCTTCGCCGCCGAACAGGGCGTGCGCGCCGTGCTGACCAACGCCGTGCGGTACGCCGACCCCGGCCAGGGCCCGGTCGCCGACGTACTCGACGCGGCCCGGCGCCTGGTGCCGGTGCGGGCGCCGTTCGACAGCGGCGAGCGCTGGCTCAAGGACCCGGACGCCATGTTCAAGATCGCCGAACGGGTCGCCGAGGCGGCTGGCTGGCGGCGCGACGTCGCCCACCGGCTGCTCGCCATGACCGAGCAGACCGCCGCCGAATGCCTCGTGGACCCCCAGGACGACCTCGGCATCAAGACCTTCGCCTACTTCCCGGAGCCGTACCTGGTCGGCGCGGCCCACCGCACCCCGCAGCGGGTCCTCGCCTCCCGGGCCGCCGCGGGCATGGTGCTGCGCGGCTACGCGGGCCGGCGCGCGTACTGGGAGCGGATGCACCACGAGCTGGACATCATCGGACACTGGGGGTACGCCTCGTACTTCCTCACCGTCGCCCAAGTCGTGGACGACGTACGGGAGATGGGGATCCGGGTGGCCGCGCGCGGCTCCGGGGCGGGCTCGCTCGTCAACCACCTCCTCGGCATCGCGCACGCCGACCCGGTGGAGAACGGGCTCCTGATGGAGCGCTTCCTCTCCACACGGCGGCCGGTGCTGCCCGACATCGACATCGACGTGGAGTCCGCCCGCCGCCTCGACGTCTACCGCGCGATCATCGACCGCTTCGGCACCGAGCGGGTCGCCACCGTCGCCATGCCCGAGACCTACCGGGTGCGGCACGCCATCCGGGACGTGGGCGCCGCGCTGTCCATGGACCCGGCCGAGATCGACCGGATCGCCAAGTCCTTCCCGCACATCCGGGCCCGCGACGCCCGCACGGCGCTGAAGGAACTCCCCGAACTGCGCTTGCTGGCGGGGGAGATGGAGAAGTACGGCAGGTTCTGGGAGCTGGTCGAGGCCCTCGACGCACTGCCGCGCGGAATCGCCATGCACCCGTGCGGAGTGCTGCTCTCGGACGCGTCCCTGCTGCGCCGCACCCCGGTGATGCCCACCAGCGGCGAGGCCTTCCCGATGTCCCAGTTCGACAAGGAGGACGTGGAGGACCTCGGGCTGCTCAAGCTCGACGTCCTCGGCGTACGGATGCAGTCGGCGATGGCCCACGCGGTGGCCGAGATCGGCCGCGCGACGGGCGAGGAGCTCGACATCGACGACCCGGCGCAGGTGCCGCCGGGCGATGCGAAGACCTATCGACTCATCCAGTCCACCGAGACGTTGGGCTGCTTCCAGATCGAGTCGCCGGGCCAGCGCGATCTGGTCGGGCGGCTCCAGCCGTCGACCTTCCACGACCTCGTGGTCGACATCTCGCTGTTCAGGCCGGGACCGGTCGCGGCCGACATGGTGCGGCCGTTCATCGAGGCCCGGCATGGGCGGGCGCCGGTCCGCTTCCCGCACCCCGACCTGGCGGACGCGCTGCGCGGCACCTACGGCGTGGTCGTCTTCCACGAGCAGATCATCGAGATGGTGGACATCATGACCGGCTGCGGCCGGGGCGAGGCCGACCGGGTGCGGCGCGGCCTGAGCGATGCCGAGTCGCAGGGCCGCATCAAGGTCTGGTTCGCCCAACGCGCCCGGGAGCGCGGCTACTTGCCCGACGTGATCGCCCGTACCTGGGAGATCGTGGAAGCCTTCGGCAGCTACGGATTCTGCAAGGCGCACGCCGTAGCCTTCGCCGTGCCGACCTACCAGTCGGCCTGGCTCAAGGCGCACCACCCGGCGGCCTTCTACGCCGGGCTGCTCACCCATGACCCCGGGATGTACCCGAAGCGGCTGCTGCTCGCGGACGCGCGGCGGCGCGGGGTGCCGATCCTGCCGGTGGATGTGAACCGGTCCTCGGTCGCACACAAAATCGAACTGGTGTCCGGTGTGTGGGGGGTGCGGCTCGCGCTCGCGGACGTCCACGGGATCAGCGAGGCCGAGAGCGGGCGGATCGAGGCCGGCCGCCCCTATGCCTCCCTGCGTGACTTCTGGCAGCGGGCCAGGCCCAGCCGGCCGGTCGCCGAACGGCTCGCCCGGATCGGCGCGCTCGACGCGTTCGGCGCCAACCGGCGCGACCTGCTGCTCCACCTGTCCGAACTGCACGGCGCCCGCCGCGCGGCGGGCGGCCAACTCCCCCTGGACGGCGGGCGGTTGACGGCTTCCGCCGGACTTCCCGACCTGGACGACGCGGAACGGCTCAGCGCCGAACTCGGCGTCCTCGGCATGGACGCGTCCCGCCATCTGATGGAGGACCACGCGGAGTTCCTGAACGAACTCGGCGTGGTCTGCGCCAAGCGGCTCCGGGATGCCGAGCACGGGCAGACGGTCCTGGTCGCGGGCGCCAAGGCGGCCACCCAGACCCCGCCGATCCGCTCCGGAAAACGGGTCGTCTTCAGCACCCTGGACGACGGCACGGGCCTGGTCGACCTGGCGTTCTTCGACGACAGCCACGACGCCTGCGCCTACACCGTCTTCCACTCCTGGCTGCTCCTCGTGCGAGGCGTGGTGCAGCGGCGCGGTCCGCGCAGCCTCAGCGTGGTGGGCGCCCGCGCCTGGAACCTCGCCGAACTGGCCGAACTGCGCCGCACGGGCGGCCTGGACGCGGTCTCGGCCCGCCTCGCGACCCCGCCCGAACCGTCCTCCGAAACGGCAGCCGAGCCGTCCGCAGAGCCGTCCGCCGACAACGGCCGCCGCATCCACCTGTCCACCGGCTACGAACTGAACCCCTGGGCCGACCTGCGACCGGCAGGTGAACAGGCCGCCACCGGGCGGAAGTTGTGGCACGCGAGCCCGGGGAGCGCGGGATGATCCTCTGTGCACGGTTCGCCCTGGCGGACACCGAAGCGGCGCTTCCCGCGCTGATCGCGCTGGCCGAGGACCTCACCCCGGTCGTCCAGGCGCTCCCGCCCGACGGGCTGCTCGCCGACCTGGGCGGCGCCGAGAAGTACTTCGGGCGGGACGCGGGGCAGCTCGCCGCGGTCCTGCGGGTGCGGGCGCTCGCCCTCTTCGGCCTGGGCTGCGCCATCGGCCTCGCGCCCAACCCGATGCTGGCCAGGATGGCGGCGCGGGACGCCGGACCCGGGACGACCCGGACGGTGCGCCAGGAGGAGGTGGACCGGTTCCTCGCCGGGAAGCCGGTCCGCGCACTGGACGGCGTGGGGCGCTCGACGGCCCGCACCCTCTGCGGGTACGGACTCGACACGGCGGGGCGCCTCGCCGGTGCCCCGCCGGGCACCGTCCAGCGGATCCTCGGCGCCAGGGCCGGCCGCGAACTCCAGGAGCGGGCCCGCGGCATCGACCGCACCCCCGTCGTACCGAACGCGGCCGCCCCGTCGCTGGCCGCCGAACGGTCCTTCCCCCGCGACGAGTTGGACCCGGTACGCCATCGCAGGGCGCTGCTCTCCCTCACCGAGGAGCTGGGCGTCCGGCTGCGCGGCGCGCACCAGGTGTGCCGCTCCCTCAGCCTCACCGTGCGCTACGCCGACTGCTCCACCACCACCCGCACCCGCACCCTGCGCGAACCCTCGGCCCACTCGCCCGCGCTCACCGACCTGGCGTACGCCCTCTATACGGCCCTCGGCCTGCAACGGGCCAGGGTGCGGGGCATCTCGCTGCGGGCCGAGGGGCTGGGGGCGGCCGAACTCGCCGCGCACCAGCTGACGTTCGACCCGGCGGACGACCGGGCGCGCCGCATCGAGGCGGTGGCCGACCGGGCCCGCGCCCGCTTCGGCCCCCGGGCGATCGTCCCGGGAACACTGTCGGACGCGGCCTGAGAGAACCCGTGCCCCCGAGGCGCGGCGGGGGCAGCCCCCGGGCGTACGTCCCCGGGCCAATGTGCGGGTGGGGGCGGCGCACCCAGGGCCCGCTCCCCGCCCGCCCGGCGGGCTTCAGGCGCCCGAGCCCAGGCGGGCACCTCCGTCCACCGTCAGGACGACGCCGGTCGTGAAGCTGTTGCCCACCAGGAACGCGATCGCGTCCGCTATGTCCTCGGGGCGTCCGCAGCGGCCGGCCGGGGTGGACTTGGCGTACGCCGCGAAGGTCTCCGCCTTCGCGTCCGCGTCCATCCAGTCCCACCACGGGGTGTCCACCACCCCCGGCGACACCGCGTTGAAGCGGACCGGGGCCAACTCCACCGCCAGGACCGGGACCATGGCCGCCACCGATGCGTTGACCGCGGCCAGACCGGCCGTGCCGGGCATCGCGGCGCCCGCCGAAGCGGCGGTCACGAAGGTGATCGATCCGCCGGGGGAGAGGACGTCGAGGGCGGCCCGCGCGGTCAGGCTGTGGGCGATCAGCTTGCCCTCGGCGGCCTCGCGCAGCGCGTCCGTCGTCACCGAGCGGAACGGCCCGGCGGCCGTGGAGCCGGTCGCGGCGACGACCACGTGGTCGACCCGGCCGAGGCCCGCGAAGAATTCCCGGGTGGCCGCCTCGTCCCGGGCGTCCACGACCGATCCGCTCGCCGTGCCCAACACGCCGTCCGTCGCGGCCAGTTGATCCAGCGCATCCCGCAGCCGCTCCGGGCTCCGGCCGGTGACCACGACGTCCCTGCCCTCGCCGAGCTGGCGCCGCGCCGTGGCCAGGCCGATGCCGGACGTGCCGCCGATGATCACAACTCGCTCGTTCATTGTGCAGTCCTTCCAGGCCCTCTGTGCGGGCCTCCGTGCTTTTCGAGGCTCGCTGTCTCGTAAAGAGTATTCCGAGGCATCGTGTCTTGTAAACTGTCCGCATGAAGAAAATCGAGAAGGGATCCGGGGGTGAGTCCGCGGACGGCTCACCGCCCCGTGGGCGCCCCCGCAGCGAGGCGGCCAGACGCGCGGTGCTCGATGCCGCGATGGAGCTCTGCCGGCGTGACGGCTACCAGGAGTTGACGATCAAGGGCATCGCGGACGAGGCCCAGGTCGGCCGGCAGACCGTCTACCGCTGGTGGCCCACCAAGCAGGACGTCCTGCTCGACGTGCTGACCGAGCTCCCGCACCGCAGCCCGGCCGAGCTCTTCCCCGACACCGGGGACGTGCACCGCGACGTCGAGGAGCTGCTCGGCCACACCTTCCGGCTGACCCGCGGGAGTGTCGGCCGGGCCGTCGTCGGGCTGATGGCCGACGCGCAGGCGGATGCCTCCCTCGCCCGCAGGCTGCAGGAGGAGGTGATCGGTCCGCGCCGCGCGGCGCTGCGCGAGGTCCTCGAACGGGGCGTGGCGCGCGGCCAGTTGCGGCAGAACGGCCCGGTGTCCCTGGACCTCGCGGTCGACTTCGCCTTCGGGGTGATGTGGTACCGGCTGCTCAGCGGGCACGCGCCGGTCGATGAGCGGCTCGCCGGCGAGATCACCGCCGCGCTGGGAGCGCTGCTCGCGGGCGAGGGGGCCGCGCCCCGGCGCTGAGGGAGCGTCGAACTCGCGGTGTACTCCGCATGGCTGACGGGGCAACAGTTTTACCGACGCGTAACTTCATTTCCAGGCTACTGGTACGTAATTTGGCGTGAGTACGACCCGTACATACCCAGTACGGCACTCACTTGTGGTCCGGGCCGCAGGGCGAACCCCCCATCGCAACTCCCTTGAGCCGCAAGGAGATCCCCCGATGCTGCCCTGGAAACGTGTGCTCGGACCGCTCTCGGCGGTGCTGCTCGCCGCCGCGGCCTCGCTCGCCCCCGCCACCGCCGCGCACGCCCGGTCCGCGCCGAGCAGCGGCTGGAACGACTACTCCTGCAAGCCGTCCGCCACCCACCCCCGGCCCGTCGTCCTGGTGCACGGAACCTTCGGGAACGGGACCGACAACTGGCTGGCCCTCGCCCCCTACCTGGTCGACCGCGGGTACTGCGTCTTCTCCCTCGACTACGGCCAGCTTCCCGGCGTCCCCCTCTTCTACGGCCTCGGCCCCATCGACAGGTCGGCGGCCCAGCTCGCCACCTTCGTGGACAAGGTGCTCGCCGCGACCGGAGCGCCCAAGACAGATCTGGTCGGCCACTCGCAGGGCGGCATGATGCCGCGCTGGTACCTGAAGTTCCTGGGCGGCGCCGCCAAGGTCAACGCCCTCGTCGGGATCGCCCCCGACAACCACGGCACCACCCTCGACGGCCTGACCCAACTGCTGCCGTACTTCCCCGGCGCCGAGAGCCTGCTGACGCTCGCCACCCCCGGACTCGCCGACCAGATGGCCGGATCGGCCTTCGTCACCAAGCTCAACCAGGGCGGCGACACCGTCCCCGGGATCCACTACACCGTCATCGCGACCAAGTACGACGAGGTGGTCACCCCCTACCGGTCGGCGTTCCTGGACGGCCCGGACGTCAACAACGTCCTCATCCAGGACAAGTGCGTGCTCGACCTCTCCGAGCACGTGGCGATCGGTCTCGCCGACCGCATCACCTACCACGAGGTGGTGAACGCGCTCGACCCGGCGCACGCCACCCCGACCACCTGCGCCTCCGTCATCGGCTGACCCGCCGTCATGAAGCCGCCCCTCCCGGGATCCGGGAGGGGCGGTGTGCCGTGCGGGTCAGCGGCCGTGACGGCCGGCCGGGGCGGTCTTGCGGCGCAGCGTCGCGAAGAGTGCCGCGGCACCGACGGCGAGCGCGCCCGCGCCCCCCATGGCGAGGTACGAGGTGCTGCTGTCGCCCCCGGTCTCGGCGAGGTTCTGCGTGCCGGTCGTGCCGAGCGGAGTGGCCGCGGCCCCGTCCGCCTGCGGCCCGTTGCCGCCGGTCCCGGCCGGGGCGGTGCTCGCCCGCGTACCCGGGGCGGCCCCGTCGTGGTGGTGCTGGACCGTCGACTTGGCCGCGCCGTCCGCGATCTCCTGGTCGGTGGGCGCGGAGGCCGCCGGCGCCGGTGCGGCCGAACCACCGCTGTCCTTGCCGAACACCACGTCGGAGCAGGTGTAGAACGCCTCCGGGCTGTCCGAGCGCTGCCAGATGGAATAGATCAGCCGGCGGCCCGACCCGGCCGGGATCTTCCCGTCGAAGACGTAGTCGCCGTTCCGCATCGGCGGGTCGGTGACCTTGAGGAACGGAGTCGCCTCCAGGTCCGACCACTTCAGCGGCTTCGAGGGGTCGTAGCCGTCCTTGGTGATGTACAGCTCGAACGAGCCCTTGTGCGGCGCCGTTCCCTTGTAGTGGAAGGTGTGGCTGCCCGCCGAGAGCTTGGTGGCCGGCCAGTCGGCGCGCGCCAGGTCGAGCCCCTTGTACTTGTCGTTGCCGGCGCTGCACAGCTTCCCGTCCGGGATGATCTCCTTCGACCTGCCCGCGGCATTGGCCATGTTCACCGCGTTCCAGTCGTAGAACGCCTGCGGGCCGCTCGCCGCGACGGCGGCCTTGCACGCCGCGGACTTCGGGCTCTCGGGGCCCTCCGCATAGCAGGCGGAGACCCGGCTGACCGGATCCGTCATGGAGCCGTGGGCGGCGGCGGGCCCGGCCGCGAGCCCGGTCAGGGCGAGCGGCGCGAAGCCGAGGGCGGCGACCGCGGCGGCCTTGCGACCACGGGGTCCCCGCTGCTCGAACGCGGTGGAGAGCTGGGGGAAGGTCATCGGGGCGTACTCCTTCGATGGTGCACAGGCGTGGGGCGCGGGGGGCTTCGGACCCGCCGGACATCCCGTCCGGCGATCAGCACGCTAGCCCCGGGAATCCCCGAAATCCCCTGCTGGGAGCGGGTGATGGCGATCCTTATGGTCGAGTTAAGGAGCCACTCAGCAGTGATTAAGAACCAGGCCCTCCGCCACGTACCGTGTCTCCATGAACGATGAGATACGGCTCGCGACCGCCGCCGACGTGCCGCGGGTGAAGGAGGTCACCGATGCCGCCTACCACCCCTACGTCGAGCGCATCGGCCTCGTGCCCGTGCCCATGGAGGCCGACCACGCGGCGAACGTGGCGGCGGGGCGGGTCTTCGTGACCGGCGATCCGGTCGCCGGGGTCCTGGTCCTCGTCCCGGAGCCGGACCACCTCTTCCTCGACTCGATCTCCGTCCACCCGGACGTCAAGGGCACGGGCCTGGGCCGCCGGCTGCTGCACTTCGTGGACGACCGGGCGCGGGCCCTCGGGCTGCCCGAAATCCGGCTCTACACCAACGCGATGATGTGGGAGAACCAGAAGATCTATCCGCGGTACGGGTACGAACTCGTCGAGCGGCGCGTGGAAGGGGTGTACGACCGCTTCCACTACCGCAAGGTGCTCGCCCCGGAAGCCGGTGACAGGGCGGGCCGGGGCTGATTGTCAGTGGTGCCCGGCACGATGGACGGCATGAACGACATCGACTGGGATGAAGCCGCGGACACGTTCGACCAGGAGCCCGACCACGGGCTGCTCGACCCCTCGGTGCGGGCCGCGTGGGACGAGCGCCTCGGGGGCTGGCTGCCGGACCGGGCGGGCGAGTTGCTCGACCTCGGGTGCGGCACCGGAAGTCTGTCGCTGCTGGCCGCCGCGCGGGGCCACCGGGTCACGGCCGTCGATCTGTCGCCCCGGATGGCCGAGCGGGCCCGTACCAAACTGGCCGGCACCGGCGCCCAGGTGCTGACCGGGGACGCATCGCGGCCGCCCGTCCAAGGGCGCACCTTCGACGTCGTCCTGGCCCGCCATGTGGTGTGGACCCTGCCCGACCCGGAAGCCGCCCTGCGCCACTGGTGGTCACTGCTGCGGCCGGGCGGCCGGCTGATCCTCGTCGAAGGGGTGTGGGGCGGCACCGGCATACCCGCCGACCGCCTCACCGGGGCACTCGCGCCGCTGAACGCCGAGGCGCGCCATGAACGGCTGTCCGGGGACGCCCGGTTGTGGGGGCGGGAAGTGGACGACGAGCGGTACGTGGTGGTGGCCGAGGCCCCCGGGGCCTGACGACGGGCACCGGGGGCGCGCGGCCCGAGTGCCCCCGATGCCTGGTGCCTCAGTCGATGAGCGCGGTGAACTTGCCCATTTTCGCGAGGAGTTCGAGCTCGTCCAGAGCGGCCAGGGCGCGGGCCGCGGCCTCCGGGTCCCGCTCGGTCAGGCCGCTCTCGGCGAACTCGTCCTCGTCCAGGCGCAGTACGGTCGCGCCGTCGGCCGAGACCCAGAGATCGAGGTCCAGGTCTTCGGCGATCAGCTCGCCGTCCCCGACCACCGCGGGCCGGGTGATGTCGCAGTACCAGCCCTTGAGCGCCGAGCCAGCGTCGCGGACCTCCTTCACGGCGTACCAGCGGTCCCGCCAGTAGTGCTCGGTGAACACATCGCCCGGCTCGAACCGCACAAACCCGAAGTCACGGATGCCCGGCGCCGCCCAAGGGGCGCGCACGCTCAGCCGCGTCCCGTCGTCGGACACCACCGACGCCGGGTAACGCAGCTTCGTACGCCCGGCCTTGACCAGGACGACATCGATGGAGGTGCCGGGCTCAGCCGGTCCGCGCACGATCACAGTCATGGGGCCGCACGGTACGCGGCCGCCACGGAGGGTGCCTCCCATTTTCGCGGGGGCGGGGAGCGGGGGAGAATCGGGCTGTGACCCTCAAGATCGTGATTGACCAGGGCGCGGCCACCGCGCCGTACGAGCAACTGCGCGCCCAGATCGCCGACCGGGCCCGTTCCGGGAAGCTGCCGGTCGGCTACAAACTGCCCACGGTCCGCGGCCTCGCCGAGGAGCTCGGGCTCGCCGCGAACACGGTCGCCAAGGCCTACCGGGCGCTCGAATCGGACGGGGTCATCGAGACCCGGGGCCGCAACGGGACGTTCGTCGCGGCGGCGGGGGACGCCTCCGAGCGGCTCGCGGCGGCCGCCGCCGCGGCGTACGCGGGGGAGGCCAAGCGGCTCGGCCTCGGCCGGGACGCCGCCCGCGCCGCGGTCGAGGACGCGCTCCGGGCGGCGTACGGCAAGTGAGGCCCGGGGGGCGACGGGCTACAAGTACAGCCCCGCGTCCGGCCGCTCCCGCTGGTCCGGGACCGACGCCGGGGACGTGCCGCGGCGCAGGGCGTACAGCTCGGCCAGGGTGGAGCCCTCGCGGGCGACGCCCTCCTCGGTGCCCAGCCAGCCGACCGCCTCCGCCCGGGTCAGCGGGCCGACCTCGATGCGGGCGAGGCAGCGGCCGGGGCGCACCACCGCGGGGTGCAGGCGCTCCAGGTCCTCGTTGGTCGTGACGCCGACCAGGACGTTGCGGCCCTGGCCGAGCAGACCGTCCGTCAGGTTGAGGAGCCGGGACAGGGCCTGGCCCGCCGTGTGCTTGGCCTCGCCGCGGATCAGCTCGTCGCAGTCCTCCAGGAGCAGCAGCCGCCAGCGGCCCTTCGTCGTGCCGTCGTCCTCGCCGATCGCGATGTCCATCAGATAGCCGACGTCGTTGAACAGCCGCTCCGGGTCGAGCACGCAGTCCACCTGGCACCAGTCGCGCCAGGAGCGGGCCAGGGTGCGCAGCGCCGAGGTCTTGCCCGTGCCCGGCGGCCCGTGGAGCAGCAGCAGGCGGCCCGCGATGTCGTCCGGGGTCAGCTTCATCAGGCGGTCCATCGCCTCCGCCACCGGTGCCGTGTAGTTGGGCCGCACCTCCTCCCAGGTGCCCGCCGCGATCTGCCGGGTCGTGCGGTGCGGGCCGCGCCGCGGCGACACGTACCAAAAGCCCATCGTCACGTTCTCGGGCTGCGGCTCCGGCTCGTCCTCCGCGCCCTCGGTGGCCTGCTTCAGGATCTGCTCGGCCAGTTCCTCGCTGGTCGCGGTCACCGTCACGTCCGCGCCCCGGCTCCAGCGCGAGACCAGCACCGTCCAGCCCTCGCCCTCGGCGAGCGTCGCACTGCGGTCGTCGTCGCGGGCGGCGCGCAGCACTTTCGCACCGGGCGGCAGCAGGCTGAAGCCCTTCTTGACCCGGTCTATGGAGGAACTGTGCGAGAACGGCTGCTCGCCCGTGGCGAAGCGGCCGAGGAAGAGCGCGTCGACGACATCGGACGGCGCATCGCTGTCGTCCACGGTCAGCCGGATCGGCAGCGCGGCCTCTGGGTCAGTCATGCCGCCCATGATCCGGCAACCCGCCCGCGCGCGCACGTGTTTTGTCCCGTTGGCGCTCGGGGGACGTTCCGTACCCGTTCCGGTGAAACCCGCCGGAATGACAACTACCGCCGCTACGCTGCTCCGTGATGGAACGTCATCCTGGAACGGTCGTCCGGAGCAGCGGGCCCACCAGGGCGCCCCGGGTCAGGACGGCGGCGCTGCTGGCCGTCGCACTCCTCGCCGTCCTCGCGCTCGTCCTGACCATGTGCGGGGGTCCGGGCAGAACCGGCCGGGGCGGCCCCTCCGGTACGAGCGCCACCGGCCCCGCGCTCGGCTGGGGCTTCACGCACACCCAGTACAGCGCCGACACCGGAACCGACGACGCCGTGGCCCGCGCCCGCAAACTGCTCTCCGCGCCGGGCCTGCCGCAGGACCAGGCGCTGATGGGCTGGGGCGCGGGCAACCCCGAGCCGTCGCCGGGCACGTACGACTTCTCGGATCTCGACCGGCGCGTCGACTACATCCGGTCCACCGGCGCCACCCCCGTCATCACGCTGTGCTGCGCGCCCGACTGGATGAAGGGCGGCCGGGCCGGGGCGAGCAAGACGGACTGGAGCGTGCAGGCCCTGGAGTCGGCGCCGCTCCCCACCCACTACAAGGACTTCGCCGCGCTGGCCGCCAAGGTCGCCCAACGCTACCCGGACGTACGGCACTTCATCGTCTGGAACGAGCTCAAGGGCTTCTACGACGACACCGGTCAGCGCTGGGACTACGAGGGCTACACCCGGCTCTACAACGAGGTCTACCAAGCGGTGAAGAAGGTCGACAAGGACGATCTGGTCGGCGGGCCCTACCTGGTCATGGACAGCTACGGGCCCAAGGACAAGTCGTACGCGTCCGGTCTCAAGGGCCCCTGGGGTTCGGTCGACCAGCGCGTGCTCGACGCCTTCACCTACTGGAACGCGCACAAGGCGGGCGCCGACTTCGTGGTCGTCGACGGTGCCAGCTTCACCCGCGACAACCAATTGCTCCCCGACGCCTTCGGCGCCACCGACAAGCTGACGGCCGTCAGCGCATGGGTGCGCGAGGCGAGCGGCGGGCTGCCGCTGTGGTGGGCCGAGTACTACGTGGAGCCCGACAGGTCCGGCTGGAGCGAGCAGCGGCGGGTGGCCACCCAGGCCGTCGGCATGATGGCCCTGGCGCGCGGCGGCACCAGCACCGCGTTCTACTGGAGCCCGCAGGAGCAGAGCGGCCCGTGCCCGGGATGCCTGTGGACACCGACCCAACTGGGCGACGGTGGACGCGAGTTGCCCATGTACGCGCTGATCGCCAAGTTCGCCGCGGCCTTCCCGCCGGGCACCCGGTTCGGCGCGGAGGCCGACGAGACGGCCGGCGTCCGGGTGCTGGCGAGCGACAAGGACGTGCTCGTCGTCAACACCCTCGGCCGCGCCGTCGACGCCAGGGCCGACGGCAGGCCGATGACGCTGGCCGCCTACGAAGTGCGCTGGCTGACCCGCTGACGCTCGGCCGACCGCAGCACCCCGAACAGCTTCACCGCCGCGACCGCCGCGATCACCGCCAGGCTCCCCGTCTCCGCGATCCCGATGCCGGTCAGCCCCAGCGGACCCAGCAGGGCCAACGTCGCGCCGAGCACCAGGACGCACAACCCGCCCTGGAGACAGGCCAGTCCGGCGGTCCGGCTCTGCGCGCGCAGCACCGCGAAGTACAGCTCGATCACCACCCGCAGCAGCGCCCCGACCACCAGCCAGCGCAGCAGCCCGGTGGCGTGACGGGCGTACCCCTCGCCGAACACCCGCAGGATGTGCGGGGCGAAGGCGAAGATGAACCCGCAGATCGGCACCACGATCTTGATCATCCGCAACAGTGCGGCGCGCGCGTTGCGGCCGAGCCGGTCGGGGTCGTGCGCGCCCTCCACGGTCAGCGAGGCGCCCATGTTGATGGCGAGCAGCTCGACGGTGCCGCCGATGGTCGCGGTGATGTAGAAGTACGCGTTGTCCGCCGAGCTGACCTGCGAGGCGACGATCACGGGCACCAGGTAGACGACGGCCAGCGCGAACAGCGAGCCCGTGTAGTCGCCGGCCAGGAAGCGGCCCAGCTCGCGGTAGCTCGGCGGCCGCGCGGTGCGCACGGTGAGCTCCACATGGCGGGGCACCAGACGCCGGAACACCAGCCAGCCCAGCGGCAGTACGGACACCGCGATGGCCGCCACCCAGGACACGAACACGCCGCTGGTCGGCAGCGAGGCCGCGATCGCCACCAGGAGCAGCAGCTTGACCGCGGAGAACGCGGTGTTGCCGACCGGCACCCAGAACGCGCTGCGCAGCCCGGTGAGCACCCCGTCCTGCAGGGTGAGCACCGACCAGGCGATCACCGCCGCGATGAAGCCGAGCCCCTTGAACGGGCCGTGCAGGAAGCGGTACGAGGGGCCCCAGAAGTCCAGGGTCGACATGAAGACCAGCGCGGCCACGCCGACGACGCACGCGCTCAGCGCATAGGTGCGCAGGACAAGACGCCCGGTGGCGGCGCCCGCCACCGGGATGAAGCGCGCCAGCGCCCCGGTCAGGGTGAGCGCGGTGATCCCGGCGAGGAACTTCATCGCGGCGATCGCCGCCGAGCCCTGGCCCACCGCGTCATCGGTGTAGTACCGGGCCGCGATCAGCCAGAAGCCGAGGCCGAGCACCGCGCTGATGCCCGTGTTGAGCATCAGCGCGTAGGCGTTGCGGAAGAGCGGGGTGCCGCCCCGGTGTCTGCCCCGGGCCGGTGCCCTTCGGTCCCGGGTGGTGGTCACGTCAGTCACGAGTACCGCTCACCTTCTGGTCGGTCTTCGGACCCGGACTCTCAGTCGCCGACGAGCCTGCGCCCGGCCTGGCGGGCCCTGCGGACCATCGCGTACCCCTTCGTCAGGGCGCGGTCCGCGGCGAAGTCGCGCGCGACGGCGCGACCGGTGCCCGCGACGAGCCGCTCGAACTCGTCGATGCCGGTGGCGCGCCGGACCGTCACCCGCTCCAGGGCGTACGGTCCCTGGCGCCGCCGGGCGAGCGCGTTGCCCACGGCCAGCGCCTGCGCGAAGCCCGCGGCCCGCACGGTGCGCCGCACCCGTCGGCTGGAGTAGCCGTACGGATAGGCGAAGGAGACCGGAGGCGCGCCGAGCTCCTCGCCGATGATCTCCTTGCAGCGCAGCGTCTCGAACCAGAGCTGTTTGTCGCTGAGTTGGTCCATCTGCGGATGGCTGTGGCTGTGCCCGCCGACCTCGGTGCCGGCCGCGGCGAGCTCGCGCACCTGGTCCCAGTCGAGCATGGTGTCCAGGGCGCCGCCCGCGTCGTACGCGCCGCGCAGCCAGCCCGTCGACACGAAGAGCGTGGAGGCGAAGCCGTACTTGGCGAGGACCGGCAGGGCGTGGCGGTGCACGCCCTCGTAGCCGTCGTCGAAGGTGATCAGGACGGGATGGCGTGGAAGCGCTCCCGCCGTGCGCCAGGCGTGCGCCAGCTGCGCCGTGGTGATGGGGGTGAACCCCAGCTCGGCGAGCAGCTCCATCTGGTCGGCGAAGGCGTCCGGCGAGACGGAGAGGCCGTACGCCGCCTTCGCGGGGCTGTGCGCCACCGCGTGGTACATCAGGATGGGCACGGGCCCCGTTCCCGTAGCCGTCATGCCGCTTCGTCCTCCTTCGCGCTCTCGCCGGTCCGTACGCCCTCGATGGGGGCCACCTGGAAGCTCACCCCGCTCCGGCGGGCCCGCACGGTGCCGAGCAGATAGCCGCCGGCCGCCAGCGCGACGCCCGTCACGATCGCGCCCGCGCGGCCCGCGCCACCGGCCCGGCCGAGCACCGCGTCCCGCACCCCGCGCACCACACCGGCCGGTAGGACCCGGGTCGTGTAGCGGCGCTCGGACTCAAGTCCCTTGCCGGCTCCGACACTTCGGGCCACCAGGGCCTTGGAGAGGCCTTCCGCGTACGCCCTCGTACGGAAGTAGCCGAAGCGCTCGCGGGCCGCGGGCACCCGGTGGTGGATCACCGAGCGGTCGTCCATGAGCAGCACGGCGCCGGGCAGCGCCTTGCTGAGCCGGATGCACAGCTCGGTCTCCTCGCAGCCCAGCGGCCGCTTGTCGCCGTCACGGCCGATGCCGGTGGCGAAGCCGCCCGCGGCGTCGAACGCCGACTTGCGGAACGAGGCGTTGCCGCCGAGCACGTTGCGCACCGCCACCCGCCCCGGTGGCAGCCCCCGGTACGTGCAGCCGACGACCCAGTCGAACTCCTCCGGGAACCAGGCGGGCCTGCGCCCCGAGGCCCAGGCGGGCATCGTCCGGCCGCCGACCGCCATCACCCGCGGATCGTCGTACCCCTCGGCGAAGTGGCGCAGCCAGTCCCGCTCGGCCACGGCGTCGTCGTCCAGGAAGGCCACGAACTCGCCCCGGGCGACGGCGATTCCGGTGTTGCGGCCGGCCGAGAGGCCGCGGGGGCCCGCGTTGGCGAGCACCCGCACCTCCCCGGCTGCCGCGAGGTTCTCGAACTCCGTGCGGAGCCGTTCCAGGAGCCGCTCGTTGTGGTCCACCACGAGCAGCGTCTCCAGGGCGGGCAGCGACTGCGTGCGCACCGAGGAGACCGCCGCGAGGATGTCCTCCCAGCGCTCCTCGGTGTACACGCAGATCACCACGGAGAAGTGACGCTCCGTCAAGACACTTCTCCCCGCCGTGTGTTCAGGAAGACCGCCTGTGTGCGGCGGTGCGCGCGGGGCACCGCCTTCTCCTTGAGGATCACTTTCAGGACGCGGATGCCGTCACGCACCGCGCTGAGGTTGGAGACGCCGTGGATCCGGTTGTACTCGTAGCTCGGCACCTCCTGGACGCGCAGGCCCGCCTTGACGATCCGGATGTTGATCAGGGTCTCGATCTCGAATCCGGAGCAGTCGAGGACGATCTTGTCCAGGCAGTGCCGCCAGAAGGCGTTGTAGCCGTAGCAGAGGTCGGTGTAGCGGGCGCCGAACTTGCGGTTGACGATGCCGCACAGGACCGCGTTGCCGAGCTTGCGGATCGGCGTCATGTCGTCGGTGCCGCCGCCGTTGGCGAAGCGGGAGCCCTTGGCGAAGTCCGCGCCGCCGACCAGTGCGGAGACATAGCTGACGATCTCCTCGCCGTCCGCCGAGCCGTCCGCGTCGACCATGACGATGATGTCTCCGGTGCAGGCCGCGAAGCCGCTGATGAGGGCGTCGCCCTTGCCCTTTCCGACCTGCTTGACGACCTTGACTTCGGGCCAGAGTTCGCGGGCGACTTGTACGGTGTCGTCGGTGGAATTACCGTCGACCAGGACCACTTCGTGGATCCAGTCCGGAAGTGTCTTGAACACATACGGAAGATTTTCCGCCTCATTCATGGCTGGGATGACCACGCTCACCGGCGGTGCAATGGCGAGATTCGCCGAAACCGGCCGGTACTCAGCTGGTATTCGGCTCTCCGAGCCGATCGCCGCGTGGGCATTCGGCGAATCCGAGATTGATTGATCTTGGCCCGGCACGGCCGGGCGCACCGAAGAAGTCATGATGAGTCTCTGTCCCTCTCGTCCGGTGGACCGCCCGCCCCCGGGTGGTCCGGATGAGTTTCCGGTTACGAAAGGGGGGTTCTCACCCCGGTCATGACGGCATGAAACACCGTACTCATCGGGTGAGCTGGCTTTGCTGGCCGCGCGGCCCGTGTTCCGGTCCCCGCATGGCGAAGGCCGAGCACGGCACCCCCCTACCGCGCCCCGCTCCGGCACCCATCGCGACGCTTGAGCCCTCCCCTAGAGTCGCTATACCTGATGGACCGATGCGGGTGGATGTAAGACGGTATTGATGGATGGAACTGTAGGGCAAGACCTCAAGCGAGGCCTGGCGTTTCCGTGTTTTTGGCCGTACTTTCACGATCGCATCCGGAGCGATTCGCTCCCGTTCCGATCAGGAATAGGAGAAGGCTGATCACGCCAACTGCCGTGACGCCGCTCCGGATCGACCACAGATGCAGAGCCGCCATACTTTCGGCGGTCAGCAGATCGATGAGTACTGCTCCTGATATCGACGCCACCGCGCGACTGAGCGGTTCCAGCCGGCGCAGGACGAATGCGGCCGCCTCGGCGGGCGCGGCGATCAGGAAGAAGAGCGCGAGCGGTGCGCGCAATGGAGAGTCGAGGCCGGTGATGGCCAGGACGGCGCCCGCGGCCGAGACGGCCAGCGTCGCTCCCGCGAGCACGGGCAGCAGATCGGCACCCACCGAGGTGTGTACCGCCGGTCTGTCACTGATGGTCTGCATTGGCGACGGTTCCCCCCGATGCGCCGGATGCGGGGCTTCAATGTGGCGCAGTCCGGACAGTCCCGTCAAGACACCGATTCGCTTGCGGTGAACGGGTGTTGACGGTGGGTCAGCGGAGTGTGGTGCTCCGGTGAAGGATTACTCGTGGGTTGCTGACGGATCGCCAGATACGCGCAGATGTCCGTCCGGCGTTCTTGGCATGGACACTTCCCGCGGCCTGTGGTGGCTGGTACCACTGCCGTGGCGGAAACCCCGCTAAAGGAGGTTCCATGAAACTGTCCCGAATCGCGGCATATGCATGGGCGCTCGTGCTGGCAGTCGCGCTTTCCCTCACCGGGGCCGGCGTGGCCGCAGCAGCAACCCAGACGGCCGGATCCCACTACGTGGCCCTCGGCGACTCGTACTCGTCCGGCGTCGGAGCCGGCAGCTACGACAGTTCGAGCGGCAGCTGCAAACGCTCCACGAGGGCCTACCCGGCACTGTGGGCGGCAGCGAATTCACCCGCCTCGTTCGACTTCACCGCTTGCTCCGGCGCTCGTACGGGTGATGTGACGTCGAGCCAGCTCGACCCGCTCGACTCCGCCACCGACCTCGTCTCCATCACCATCGGCGGCAACGACGCCGGCTTCTCGGACGTCATGACCAACTGCGTCCTGTACTCGGAGTCCACCTGCCTCAGCAAGGTGGCGTCGGCCCGCGACTACGTGGACTCGACACTGCCGGGGCTGCTCGACTCGGTGTACTCGGCGATCAGAGCCAAGGCGCCCAACGCCCACGTCGTCGTCATCGGCTACCCGCACTTCTACAAGATCGGCGGCAACTGCATCGCCGGGCTCAGTGAGAACTCCCGCTCGGCGATCAACGACGCAGCCGACGAGCTCAACTCGGTGACCGCGAAGCGCGCCGCCGACCACGGATTCACCTTCGCGGACGTCGTTCCGGCCTTCACCGGACACGAGATCTGCTCCGGCAGCCCGTGGCTCAACAGCGTCGTGTGGACCAACATCAGCGAGTCCTACCACCCCACCGCCGCCGGACAGTCGGGCGCCTACCTGCCCACCTTCGCCAACGCGGCCTGACGCCGCTCAGCCGGCGGGCGAGGATGCCGCGCCCGTCGGCCCCTGCGAGGAGGAGGCCCCGCCCGTCGGGGTCTTCTTCTCACAAGTGACCGTGTAAGGAACGGAGTTGGACGTGATCCGGACCGGGGAGCGCACCTCGACCTGGAGCTCGGTGGAGGTGCTCTGCGCCGGCGACTCGGTGTGCGCGACCTGCCGGGTCCCCGGCCCGCCCGAGGCGAACGAGAGCGTCTTCCAGCCGGGGTCCGAGGACCGGCCGTCCCGGGTGACCCAGCGGTACTCTACGTCCGCCGGCGTGCGCCCCACGGTGAAGACGGCCACCATCGCGGGCGCCGACGCGCTCGGCGCCGGGCACAGCCCGTCGTAACTCCCGCGCACCGCCTGCAGGATGACCTCCACCGACTGGGCGGACGGGGACGGCGAGGGGCTTCCGCCGGTGCCGGCGGAGGAGGTGGCGGGCGAGCTCCCGCCGCCGGACGTCTGCGGCACCCCGGACGAGTGCGACACGGACGGCGCGGGTGAGCCGCTGGTCGATGAACTCGCCTTGCCCGCTCGCTCGTTGGACCGCACCAGCGCGTAGACGAGCCAGCCGAGCGCGAGCAGCAGCACCAGGATCCCGACGAGCAGGACGACCCCGGTGTGCCGCGGCCGCCCGGGGGGTCGCGCCGGGGTGGCCGTGCCGCCGCCGGGCGGGGCCGCGGGCAGCGGCAGCACCCGGGTCGGCGGCGCTCCCGGCGGCCCGGCATCGACCGTCGTCGCCCCGGACTGCCCCAACGGGGCCCGCACCGTGCCGCCCGCCGCCACCACCCGCAGCTGATGCTCGGCCTGCCCGGCCGGCAGCCGCTCGGCCGGGTCCTTGCGCAGCAGCCCCTCGATGACCGGGGTCAGCGGACCCGCCCGGCGCGGCGGCGGCAGCTCCTCGTCGACCACCGCCCGCAGCGTGGACAGCGGGGTCTCCTGCCGGAACGGCGAATTGCCCTCGACCGCCGCGTACAGCAGCACACCGAGCGACCACAGGTCGCAAGCCGGACCCGGCGTGCGCCCCAACGCCCGTTCGGGGGCTAGGAATTCGGGCGATCCGACGACCTCGCCGGTCAGGGTGAGCGTCGAGGTCCCCGCCACCATCGCGATGCCGAAGTCGGTCAGCACCACCCGGCCGTCGTTGGCGAGCAGCACGTTCCCCGGCTTCACATCGCGGTGCAGCACCCCCGCCTCGTGCGCGGCGCGCAGTGCCGCGAGCACCTCGGCACCGATGTGCGCGGCGCGTCTGGGTCCCATCGGGCCCTCCGAGTCCAGCACGTCGGACAGGGCGAGGCCGCGCACGAGCTCCATCACGATCCACGGCCGGCCGTCCTCGGTGGCCACGTCGTACACCGTCACCACGTTGCGGTGCGAGATCCGGGCGGTGGCCCAGGCCTCGCGCTCCAGGCGCGCGTACAGCCGCCGGACGTCGGGGGTGTCCAGCGCGGCCGGTGCCAGGACCTCCTTGACCGCGACCTCGCGCCCCAGGACCTCGTCCCGCCCGCGCCACACCACACCCATGCCGCCCCGGCCCAGCGGGGCGAAGAGCCGGTAGCGTCCCGCGATCAATCGCTGCTCACTGCCCGGCACTTCGCTCACCGGCGAGCCTCCCGTCCGCGGCGGAGAAACCCTTCCAAGTTAGCTCAGGGCCGCGCCGCTGCCGCCCCCTTGAACGGCAATCCGCAGTCAGTACGAACACGGGTCGCCACGCTGCGTGACGGGAAGTCAGGGATCTGTCCAACTCGCCCTGGAATCAGGCATATTCGGAGAGTGGTCGTCAACCTAGGGCCCCTCAAGGTGAATCCTGCCACCGGGATACACGAGTGTGAGGGAGGGGCGATAGGGTTACCCTGCCCGGGGCCGGGTGCCCTCGTACGGGTGGGGAGTGACATGGAACAGATAACAGTGCGCAGCAGGGCGCGAGTCCCTGCCATCACCTGCGGGAGCAGTGCGACCAGCTCGCGGCTCGACCGCCACCTCTCGGTGCTCGGCGGTCCAGCCGTCCCGCAGCGCGAGGCGGCCGAGGCCACATTGCTGATGCGCGAGCTGACCTCGCGTGACATTGCGCACACCCGCAAGAGCAAGAGCGCTCGCGTCTCGCTCTTCGCGCCGCTGCGGCGGCTGCGCCGCTCGCTCTTCGGCAGCCGCGGCTGAACCCACTCCCCAACGACAACGAACCGCGCTCAGGCGATCACGCCGTCCCGGCGCAGCTCTGCCAACTGCTCGTCCGTCATTCCCAGGGCTCGCAGTGTTGCGCGGGTGTGCTCGCCGAGCGCGGGTACCGCACCCATCCGAGCTTCTTGAGCGCCGCCCAGATTGATGGGCGGCAGCAGGGCCCGCAGCGGCCCCACCGGTGATTCCACCTCGCGCCAGCGGTCGCGTGCCGCCAGCTGCGGATGCCCGGCGACATCGCCGACCGTGTTGAGCCGGGCGCAGGCGATCCCCGCCGACTCCAGACGGCCGACCGCTTCGGCGGCCGTGAGACCGGCCAGTGCCCGCGCCACCAGCTCATCGGTCTCCGCCCGGTTCGCCACCCTCTCCGCATTGCTCGCGTACGCCGGATCGTCCGCCAACTCGGGCCGTTCCAGGACCAGTTCGGCAAGCCGCCGCCATTCCCGGTCGTTCTGCACCGAGAGCAGCACCTGCCCGCCGTCGGCCGTCGGATAGGCGTCGTAGGGCGCAATCACGGCGTGCGCGACGCCGGTGCGCGCCGGTTCGGTGCCTCCGTGCATCACGTGGTGCAGCGGATGCCCGAGCCATTCGGCGAGCGCCTCCAGCATCGAGATCTCCACCGGACCGCCGCGGCCGGTCGTGCCGCGCCGCACCAAGGCCGCCAGGACGCCGGAGAAGGCGTACATGGCGGCCGCGATGTCGGCGGCCGGGATCCCGGCCTTGACGGGCCGCTCCGGCGTCCCGGTGACCGACACCAGACCCGCCTCGCACTGCACCAGCATGTCGTAGGCCCGCTTGTGCGCGTACGGTCCTTCGGCTCCGTACCCGGATATGTCCACCGCGACGAGCCGGGGATGCTCGGCGCACAGGGTCGCCGCGTCCAGGCCGAGCCGGGCCGCCGCCCCGTGCGCCAGGTTCTGCACGAACACGTCCGCCTGGGCGATCAGCCGGTGCAGGGCGTCCAGGCCGCGCGGGTCCTTCAGGTCGAGGGCCACCGACTCCTTGCCCCGGTTGCACCACACGAAGTGCGAGGCGAGGCCGCGGGCCGCGGTGTCGTAACCGCGGGCGAAGTCGCCGCCGTCGGTGCGCTCGACCTTGATGACGCGGGCGCCGAGGTCGGCGAGCTGCCGGGTCGCGAACGGTGCGGAGACGGCCTGTTCGACGGCGACGACGGTGATTCCCGCGAGGGGCAGTGGCTGAGTGCTCATGACAGCCGTACCTATCGCGTACGGACCGCTCTTGTCACCCCGCGCCGCAGCTCAGCGGCCGGAGTTCGCGTAGCGGCGTACGGCCGGCGGCACGAAGACGAGCAGCAGGAAGGCGCACCAGGCGAGCGAGCCCGCGACCGGGTGGGCGACCGGCCAGGCCGCGTCCGCGGCGGGCGAGGAGGTGCCGCAGAGGTCGCGGACGGCGGACGCCACCGCGCTGATCGGGTTCCACTCGGCGATCGCTCGCAGCCAGCCGGGGAGGTTGCCGGTGGGGATGTAGGCGTTCGAGAGCAGCGGCAGGATGAAGGTGGCCGAACCCAGCTGCCCGGCGGCCTCCTCGCTCTGCGTCAGCAGCCCCAGGAACAAGCCCGTCCAGGTGGTCGCGAGGCGGAACAGCATCAGCAGTGCGAAGGCGCCGAGCGCGCCGAGCGGCCCGCTGTCGATCCGCCAGCCCACCGCGAGTCCCACGAGCATCAGCGGAACCATGCCGAGCGCGGTGGTCAGCAGATCGGCCGCGGCCTGGCCGACCGGCACCGCGGCCCGGCTCATCGGCAGCGTGCGCAGCCGGTCCATCACCCCGCGGTGGGAGTCCTGCGCGGCCTGGAACATCCCGGTCATCAGACCGCCCGCGGCCGTCGCCACCAGGAGTCCGGGCACCAGATAGGCCCGGTACTCGCCGCCCGGCATGGCGAGCGCGCTGCCGAAGACGTAGCCGAAGAACAGCAGCATCGTGATCGGCATGGTCTGGGTGAGGATCAGCACGCCGGGCGCGTGCTTGATGCGCTGGAGCTGACGGCCGAACATGGCCGAGCTGTCGTGGACGAGCGAGGTCATGTCACAGCCTCCTTGCGGGAGTTGGCGGCATCGGTGAGGCGCAGGAACACCTCGTCGAGGGTGGGCGGGCGCAGACTTGCGTCCAGGATCGGGACCCCGGCCGCGTCCAGTTCGCGGACGATGCGGGGCAGGGTGAGCGTCGGGTCGGCGGACACCGCGCCCACCGTCCGTCCGGCCGGGTCGAGTTGGGGCTCGGCCCCGGTCAACTGGTCCAGTACGGCGGCCGCTTGGGCCAGTGCGTCCTCGCTCGCGACCACCACCTGGGCGTACGAGCCGATCCCGGCCTTCAGTTCGGCGGGGGTGCCGGTGACGATGGCCCGGCCCCGGTCGATCAGCACGATGTCGTCGGCCAGCTGATCGGCCTCCTCCAGGTACTGGGTGGTGAGCAGCACCGTGGTGCCCTCGGCCGTCAGGGCGCGCACGGCGGACCAGATCTGGTTGCGGCTCTGCGGATCGAGCCCGGTGGTCGGCTCGTCGAGGAAGAGCACGCGGGGGTGGGTGAGCAGACTCGCGGCCAGATCGAGCCGACGCCGCATGCCGCCGGAGTACGTGCCGGCCGCCCGGTCGGCCGCGTCCGTCAGCCGGAACTGCTCCAGCAGCTCGGCGGCGCGGACGCGGACCGCCGCGCCGCGCATCGCGTGCAGCTTGGCGAAGAGCTGGAGGTTCTGCCGCCCGGTGAGTTCGACGTCGACGGAGGTGGACTGGCCGGTCACGCCGATCGCCCGGCGCACCGCGTCCTGCTCGCGCACCACGTCGTGCCCGGCGACCCGCGCGGAGCCGGCGTCCGGCGCGAGCAGCGTCGTCAGCAGCCGTACGGCCGTCGTCTTGCCCGCGCCATTGGGGCCGAGCACCCCGCAGACGGTGCCTTCCGCGACCGCCAGATCGAGGCCGCGCAGCGCGTGGACCGCGCCGAAGCGCTTCTCCAGACCTTCACTAAGTACAGCGTACGTAGTTGTCATGCGGCCCACCGTACCGCACTACGTACGGCGTACGTAACTACGATGGGGGGCGAGGTGATGATCCATGGCAGGGCGACCTGCTGAACCAGAAGTGATCTGGGCGCGCCCCGAGCGCGCCGGACGGGGCCCCAGGCCCGCATTCAGCCGTGCCGACATCGCGGCCGCCGCCGTGCGGATCGCGGACGCCGACGGCATCGACGCGGTCTCCATGCGCCGGGTCGCGGCCGAGCTGGGCTGCGGAACGATGTCGCTGTACAACTACGTCCCGCGCAAGGAGGACCTGTACGAGCTGATGGTCGACGCGGTCAGCGCCGAGTACGAGCTGAGCGCGCCGACGGGGGACTGGCGGGCCGACATGCTCGGTCTCGCGCACCAGACCCGGGCGCTGATGCACCGCCACCCGTGGGTGCCGCGGCTGATGTCCCCGGTGTACGGCTTCAGCCCGAACGCGCTGCGGTACCTGGAGCACTGCATGGACTGCCTCGACCCGCTGGAGGCGAGGTCCGGCACGAAGATGGAGCTGATCGCCTCGGTGAACGGCGTCGTCACCGCGTACGTCGCCAACGAGATCGCCACGGCGGAGCGGACCCGCTCGCTGCCGTGGTCCGAGGAGCAGGAGCAGGGCGTGCGGATCGCCTACCTCTTCAGCCAGGTCTCCACCGGCCGATACCCCCGTCTGGCCGCCGCCTTCGCGGAGGACTCGGGCCCGATCGACCTGGACGCGGTGTTCGACAGGGCGCTGGCCAGGACGCTCGACGGTTTCGAACGCCAGGGGGCGTCCGGCTGATCATGGCCGGACACCCGCTGGTCGCCGATTTCCGGCTCGGACCCCGATCCGTGCAGGATGGCCCCATGACCGAGATCCGCACCCCCCGCCTCGTCCTGCGCCGATGGACCGACGACGACCTCGTCCCCATGGCGGAGATCAACGCCGACCCGGAAGTCATGCGCTGGATCGGCGACGGCTCGGTCCGCGATCTGGAGCAGACCGCCGAGGACATCGAGAGCTGGGAGGAGGAGTGGGACGAGGAGGGCTTCGGGCTGTTCGCCGTCGAACTGCTCGCCTCCGGTGAGCTGATCGGCTTCGCCGGTCTCTCGGTGCCCGAGTTCCAGCCGGAGGGCGTGCCCGACGTGCAGATCAGCTGGCGCCTGGGCCGGCCGTTCTGGGGTCAGGGGTACGCCTCCGAAGCCGCCCACGCCACCTTGGAGTTCGCCCTTCAGGACCGCGGGCTCGACGGGGTCATCAGCATCACGCACCTGAGCAACACCGCGTCCGAGAACGTCTCGCGCAAGCTCGGCATGGACCTCGCGAGCGAGACGACGCACCCGGTGTACAGGACCCCGCAGCACATCCACACCATCGACCTCACGGAATACACCGCCTGACGCGTCCTCAGATGAGGGCGAACTGCCCGCCCGGACCCTCCTCGTGGTGGTCGAACACGGAGGCCGGGCGGCGCGCGGCATCCGGAACCGGCAGCACCCCGGCCGCGGCCAGGTGCTTGCGGGTGAGGGCCGGTCCGTTCGCCAACTGGGCCTGTTCCGGGCGCAGTTCGGCCAGCAGAGCGAGCACCGTGATCAGTTCGAGCAGGTCGGAGGTCCACTCCTGCGGCCAGCTCGCCGGCCCGACGGCGGCCGGCGTGCCCGGCTCGGCGGGCTCCGTGCGGCGCTGGAACCACAGCTCAAGCATTCGCACCCCGCCCACCTTGAACTCCCAGGCCTGCCGCGGCACCGGTGAGATCCGGCCGCCGTCGCCCACGCGCAGGGTCTCCTCCTCGGCGTCGTAGCGCAGCTCCCGCGGGCGGGCCGGGAGCGCGGCCCGCACATAGGGGCGCCGGCCGCCGGGCAGTCGGGGCTTCTCGCCGCCGCGCGCCCCGCGCACCATCACCGCGCACAACCTGCGCCCCAACTCGACGCCTCTGGACCAGAGTTGAGGGTCGGCGGTCAGCGGCACGGAGCAGCCCGCGGCGCCCGGCCGGGCGGCCGCCGCGATCCACGCGAGCACATCGGCGGCCGCGACACCGCTCCCGTACGTCTCGCGGAGGAAGGCGAGCAGGCCCGGGGCGAGGTTCGGTTCGAGGCCGCCGGGGCGACGGTGCAGCGGGCGGATGAGGCCCGGACGCCCGGCGGGGGAGCGGCCGTCGGGCAGCACCGCCGAGACGGTCACCGCGGGACCGGATTCCTTCGGCACATACCCCAGCTCGACCACGAAGAGCTGCCGCTCGTCCGCGACCCGCCACAGCTCGGGCCGGGCGGCGTCGATCAGCCGCTGGTCCGGTATCAGCCACTGCTCGTCGAAGGGGCCGTGCTGGATGCGGACCGGCGCCGGACAGGGGCCCCGCTCCAGCGCGAACGGGCCGGTGCCGGTGGCCCGGCCGGGCAGGGCGGCGACGGCGGAGCGGAGCGTACGGGCCCGGCTCGGGCCGAACAACCGCTCCCGCTCGGCCCCTTCGGACCGTACGAGCAGATCCCAGCGCGAGCGCAGCGTCCGCTCGTCGGGTGCCACCACCCAGTCGCGGCCCAGCCGCAGCGGAGCCACCGACCAGGGCATCAGGTCCGCCAGGAGAGGCGCGTCATCGCTCACAGCCAGCATGCTAGTGAGCCGGATGCCCCCGTATCAGTTGGCCTCGACCGTCACCGAGAACGCGAAGCGGTCACCGCGGTAGTGGATCCGGGCGACATCGACCACTTGGCCCGAGCTGTCGTAGGTGACGCCCGTGTAGTGCAGGATCGGGGAGAGCAGCGGCACTTGGAGCAGTTCGGCGGTGGTCGGATCGGCCAGGCGGGCCTCCACGGTGTCCGTGATGCGGCTGATGTCCACCCCGACCGCGTCCCGCAGCACCTTCGTCATCGGCCAGCGCTCCAGATCGGCGAGGTCGATGCGGGCGGCCACCTCCGGACGCACCGCGTTGTGCGCCCAGTTGGTGGGCTCGCCGCTCTCGCCGTCGCACCGCAGCCGCCGGTACGTCACGACCTCCTCGCGTCCGGGGAAGTACTCGGTGAGATCGCCGGGCACCGGCTCCGGGCCGTGGCCCAGGATCGTGGTCCGCTCGCCCGACTGCTGGGCCACGATCGCGTCGATCGAGCCGAGCAGCCGGACCGGGGAGGCCCGCCGGGCGGCAGGCTCGATGAACGTGCCGCGCCGCCGGTGCCTGCTGATCAGGCCCTCCTCCTCCAGTTCCTTGAGCGCCTGGCGCATGGTGAGCACGCTCACCCCGTAGTGCTCGGCGAGCCGCTCCTCGGTGGGCAGCCGCAGCGAGGCGTCGGGGGAGCGGCCCAGTATCGAGGCGCGCAGCGACTGGGACACCTGGTACCAGAGCGGCAGCTTCCGGTTCAGGACCAGGGAGTCGGGTGCGAAGGAGGAGGTCACAGGGGATCCGTATCAGGTGGTGCTCAGGAGCGGAAGTGGCGCTGAAGACCCTGCCACACCTCGTCGTAGCCCTGCTGGAGGTGTCCGGCCGTCGCCGCCTGCCCGGTGGCGGTGACCGGCCAGCGCGTCTCGAACATGAAGGCGAGCCCGTCGTCGATCTTCTGCGGCTTCAGCTCGGCGGTGCTCGCCCGGTCGAAGGTCTCCCGGTCCGGGCCGTGCGCCGACATCATGTTGTGCAGCGAGCCGCCGCCCGGCACGAAGCCTTCGGCCTTCGCGTCGTAGGCGCCCTCGATGAGGCCCATGTACTCGCTCATCACGTTGCGGTGGAAGTACGGCGGCCGGAACGTGTCCTCGCCGACCAGCCAGCGCGGCGCGAACACCACGAAGTCGACTCCGGCCAGGCCCGGGGTGTCGGACGGCGCGGTGAGCACCGTGAAGATCGACGGGTCGGGGTGGTCGTAGCTGATGGTTCCGATGACGTTGAAGGTGTGCAGGTCGTAGACGTACGGCGTGTGGTTGCCGTGCCAGGCGACCACGTCCAGCGGGGAGTGGTCGTATGTCGCGGTCCAGAGGTTGCCGCAGAACTTGTTGACGACCTCGACCGGTCCCGCTGTGTCCTCGGGGTCTTCGTACGCCGCGAGCGGCGCCCGGAAGTCCCGTGCGTTGGCGAGGCCGTTGGCGCCGATCGGGCCGAGGTCGGGGAGCTGGAAGGGCCGGCCATAGTTCTCGCACACATAGCCCCGCGCGCTCTCGTCCAGGAGCTCGACCCGGAAGCGGACGCCGCGCGGGATCAGGGCGACCTCGCCGGGGCGGGCGGCGAGCAGTCCGAGCTCGGTGCGCAGGAGCAGACCGCCGCGCTCGGGGACGATCAGGAGCTCCCCGTCGGCGTCGCTGAACACCCTTGATTCCATGGAGGAGTTGGCGTGGTAGAGGTGTACGGCCATGCCGGTGCGCTGGGTGGCGTCACCGTTGCCGCCGAGGGTCCACAGGCCCGCCAGCCAGTCGGTGCCCGCCGGGGGCTCGGGCAGCGGGTTCCAGCGCAGCCGGTTCGGGTCGGGGGTGGTCTCGGTGAAGGGGGCCGAGCGGAGGTGGCCGTTGTCGGTACGGGTGAACGGCGGGTGCGCGGCCGAGGGCCTGATCCGGTAGAGCCAGGAGCGGCGGTTGTGGGCGCGCGGCTCGGTGAAGGCGCTGCCGCTGAGCTGCTCCGCGTACAGGCCGAGCGGGGCGCGCTGGGGGGTGTTGCGCCCGTGCGGCAGGGCGCCGGGGACGGCCTCCGAGCTGTGCTCGTTGCCGAAGCCGCAGGAGTAGGCAAGGCCCTCCGCGGTCTTCCTCGCCTGTTCGCCGGTTGTCGTCGTCATCGTCCGCTCTCCTGCTTGCAGTGCTGGAATCCTATGCTCAACCGTAGGATTACGATGCGGACGCGTCAACGGGAAATCCGGACCGGCCGGGCATGATGGGCCCGTGCCTCCTGCTCCTGATGTCCACGCGAACCTCCGTCGCGCGCCCGTGCAGCAGCGCAGCGCCGAGCGGCTGTCCCGGATACTCGACGCCTGCGCCGAACTCCTCGACGAGACCGGCTACGAAGAACTGTCCACGCGGGCCGTGGCCCAGCGCGCCGGCGTGCCCATCGGGTCCGTCTACCGCTTCTTCGGCAACAAGCGGGCCATGGCCGAGGCGCTCGCCGCCCGCAACCTCGACCGCTACGCCGGCATGATCAACGCCCGCCTGGCAGCGATCGACGCGGCCGACTGGCGGGGTGCCGTCGACGCGGTCCTGGACGAGTACCTGGTCCTGAAACAGACGGTGCCCGGATTCAATCTGGTCGACTTCGGCGGCCCGCAGCCGGTGCCCGACCCGGCGTCGGACGCCAACCACATCCTCGCCGACCGCCTCGCCGAACTCCTCCCGGCCCAGTTCGGCCGCACCCTGGACGCGGAGCTGCGCCGGGTCATCCTGGTCGCGGTGGAGGCGGCCGACGCCACCCTGCGCCTCGCCTTCCGCACGGACCCGCAGGGCGACCCCCACATCGTCGCGGAGACGCGGGAGCTGCTGCACGCCTACCTCGCCCGCACCCTGGACTGATCCGGCCGGGACCTCCCCCACGTGCCTACCGGTCGGTATGCTCGAAGGGCCCGCGCGCCGCCGCCCTGGGAGGACGAATGTCCCGCACCGCCCTGCGTATCTGCCCGCTCTGCGAAGCCACCTGCGGACTGAGCCTCACCCTGGAGGGCGGCCGGATCACCGGCGCCCGGGGAGACGCGGACGACGTGTTCAGCCAGGGGTTCATCTGCCCCAAGGGCGCCTCCTTCGGGGAGGTCGACAGCGACCCCGACCGGCTCACCGCGCCGCTCGTGCGCCGCGACGGCGTACTGGAGGAGGCCAGTTGGGCCGAGGCCTTCGACCTGATCGCGGCCCGGCTGCGGGCCATATCCGAGCGGTACGGGCCCAACGCGGTGGGCGTGGTGCTCGGCAATCCCAACGTCCACACCATGGCCGGAGCCCTCTACCCGACCGCCCTGCTCCGCGCCCTCGGCACCCGCAACCTCTTCACCGCGAGCACCCTCGACCAGATGCCCAAGCACGTCTCCAGCGGACTGCTCTACGGCGACCCGATGGCCATCCCGGTGCCCGATCTGGACCGCACCGACCATCTGCTGCTGCTCGGCGCCAACCCCCTCGAATCCAACGGCAGCCTGTGCACCGCCCCCGACTTCCCGGGCCGGCTCAAAGCCCTGCGCAGGCGCGGCGGCACGCTCACCGTGGTCGACCCGCGCCGCACCCGCACCGCGAAGCTGGCCGACCGGCACGTCGCCGTCCGGCCCGGCACCGACGCCCTGCTGCTCGCCTCGATCGCCCAGGTGCTCTTCGAGGAGAAGCTCACCGCACCGGGCGGCCTCGACGGCCGGCTCGAAGGGCTCGGTGAACTGGCCGACGCCGTCGGCGAGTTCACGCCCGAGGCCGTCGCCGCCGCCTGCGACGTGGCGCCGGACGACATCCGCGTCATCGCCCGCGAACTCGCCGCCGCACCCACCGCCGCCGTATACGGCCGGATCGGCAGCTGCACCGTCGAGCACGGCACCCTGGCCAGCTGGCTGGTCGACGTACTCAACATCCTCACCGGCAACCTCGACCGGCCCGGAGGCGTGCTCTTCCCGCTCTCCGCCACCGACCGCGCACCCCGCCCGGCCGGACCCGGCAAGGGCTTCGCGCTCGGGCGCTGGCACAGCCGGGTCGGCGGACACCCCGAGGCGAAGTCCGAACTGCCCGTCGCGGCGCTCGCCGAGGAGATCGAGACGCCGGGCGAGGGACAGATCCGCGCGGTCATCGCCTGCGCCGCCAATCCGGTGCTCTCCGCGCCGGACGGGGACCGGCTCGACCGGGCGCTCGCCGGGCTCGACTTCATGGTCAGCATCGACCCGTACCTGAACGAGACCTCGCTGCACGCCGATGTCGTGCTGCCCCCGCCGCCGCCCTCGCAGAGCGCGCACTTCGACTTCACCTTCAACTCCTTCGCCGTCCGCAACCAGGTCCGCTACACCCGGCCCGCGCTGCCGCTCGCCGAGGGGCGCATGGACGAGTGCGAGATCCACGCCCGGCTCGTGCTCGCCGTGAGCGGCATGCACGGCGCCGACCCCGGCGCGGTGGACGCGATGATCGTGGACCGCACGCTGGCCGCCGCGATAGCCGACCCGCACTCGCCCGTGCACGGCCAGGACGCCGGGGCGCTCGCCGCCCGGCTCACCGGCGCGGGCGGCCCCGAGCGCCGCCTCGACCTCATGCTCAGGCTCGGTCCGTACGGGGACGGCTTCGGCGCCGACCCGGACGGGCTCACCCTGGAGCGGGTGCTCGCCCACCCCCACGGCATCGACCTCGGACCGCTCGAACCCCGCCTCCCGCAGGTCCTCAGGACCCGCAGCGGACGGATCGAACTGCTCCCCGCGCCCATCGCCGCCGACCTGCCCCGGCTGCGCGCCGCCCTCGAAGAGCGGCCCGACTCGCTCGTGCTCGTCGGCCGGCGCCATCTGCGCTCCAACAACAGCTGGCTGCACAACATCCCCGCCCTGAACGGCGGTTCCAACCGCTGCACCCTCCAGATCCACCCCGAGGACGCGGCCCGGCTCGGCCTCGCCGACGGAGCCGAGGTGCGGATCACGGCGGACGGGGGAGCGGTCGCGGCACCCGTGGAGATCACCGACAGCGTGCGCAGGGGCGTGGTCAGCCTGCCGCACGGCTGGGGACACAGCCGGCCCGGCAGCCGCCTGGCGGTGGCCGCCGACCGCCCCGGCGTCAACGTCAACCAGCTGCTCGACGGCTCCCGGCTCGACCCGCTGTCGGGGACCTCGGTGCTCAACGGCTTCCCGGTCGAACTCGTACCCCTCTCGTGACCCGGAGTTCTGCGCTCACTGCTCAGGCGGCGACATCCGCCGGGATCCCGTTCGGCGTCATCTGACCGGACCCGTGCGATCGGCCAACTCGGCCAGCGCGGTGCGCACTTCGTGCTGCGCCTGGCGGTCGTGGTGGGCGGCGGCGACCCGCCCCGCCCGTTCGAGGAGATCCGCGGCCGCGGCGGGCGCCCCGCCGCGCATCCGCACCCGTGCCAGCGCGGCCAGCGCATACGGCAGCGACCAGGCGCCGTCCGGCACGGCGCCCCGCACCGACGCCTCGGCGTGCCGCTCGGCCGCCTCGAACTCGTCGAGGAGCAGATGGAGTTCGGCGAGATTGGCCTGCTCGAAGGAGGTGGCCGTCGGATCGCCCGAGCGCTCGGCCAGCTCCAGCGCGCGGTCGCCGATGGCGACGGCATCGCGCAGCCGCCCCTCGCGCCGCGCGTTCTCGCGCAGGATCGACAGGACGCCGGCGAGCAGGGTCGGATCGCCGTACGCCTCGGCGGGAGCCAGTGCCCGGTCCGCGGCCGCGCGGGCCTGATCGGGACGGCCGCCGAGGCCGAGGCAGGTGGCCTGCATGGCGAGCGAACGGGCCACAAGTCCCGTTCCACAAAGCCCAGTTGCCCGCTCGGCCGCCGCCTGGGCCCGGCGGGCCGTCGCATGGCCGTCGTCGTAACGGCCGAGCACGAAGTGCACCACGGCTTGGGCGATGTGGTGCTGGGCGGCCGGTTCGGGCGCCGTGCCGGGCCCCGGCGGATGCGCCCGCAGCAGCTCGGCCCCGCGCTCCGGCGTGCCCGTCTTGGCCAGCACGTCCGCGAGCAGCGCCGCGGCGAGCACTTCGTGGTCCGCCTCGCCCCGCCGCCCGAACTCGGCGAGGGCGGCCCGGAGCGTCTCGGCCGCCGCCTCGAAGTGGCCCATTCTGCGCAGCACCTGGCTGTGTGCGAGCCGGACGCGCGCCGGATCGGTCTCATCGCCCGCGATGCCGTCGTCCGGCGTGCCGAGGCGGGCGATGAGCTCGCGGAAGTAGCGGTCGGCGGTGTCGTTGGCGTACAGCGCGGCCGCCCGCTCGGCCGCCTCGCGCAGATGGGCGGCCGCCCGGGGGTCGTCGGCCCGTGCCAGATGCGAGGCGAGCGCGTCCACCGCGTCGGGCCGGTTGCGCAGCACCGCGTCGGCGCAGGCGGAGTGCAGCTGCCGGCGGCGCACGGCGGAGAGCTGCTCGTAGCAGGTGAGCCGGACCAGGGGGTGCCGGAAGGCCAGACCGGCCACCGGGCGGCCCGCGATGACCACCCGGCGCTCGGCGATCAGCGAGGCCGCCACCGCCGTGTCCAGCGCCTCGGCGGACTGGGCCGCGCCGAGCGGCGGGAACAGACCGTGCGCCGCGACGTCGAGCACCTCGGCGAGCGGGGCCTCGCCGCCCGCGACCGCCACCACCTCGACCATCCGGCGGGCGGCCCCGCCGATCCGGGCCAGCCGCCCGCCCACCAGCTGCCGCACCCCCTCCGGCGCGCCGAGCCGGTCGGGCGGGGTGCCGTCGCCGAGGACCTGGGCCAGCTCGACGGCGAACAGCGGGTTGCCGAGGGAGAGTTCCCACACCCGGCCGAGTCCGCCGTCGGCCGCGCCCGTGGTCAGGCGGAGCGCATCGGCCGCCACCGCCAGACAGGCCTCGCGGTCGAGCCGGCTCAACTGCACGGTGCGGGCGAGCCCCTGGCGTACCAGGGTGTCGATGCCCGTGCGGCGCGGATCGGCCGCGGACAGTTCCTCCTCGCGGTACGTCACCGCGAACCGCAGGCCCGCACCGCTCGCCGCGGTGCGCCGGGCGAGATGGCTCAGGAGCTGGAAGGATCCGGTGTCGGCGGCATGCAGATCGTCGAGCACCACCAGCACCGGGCGCTCGGCGGCCAGCTCGGCGAGCAGGCCCGCCGTCGCGCGGAACAGCCGGTCGCGCTCGTCCTCGGGGCTGCGGTCGAAGACGCCGCGCACCCGGCCCAACGAGGGGAGCAGCGCGGCGAGTTCGGGGTACTCGGCGCCGGTGCGGGCGCGTTCGGCGGGCGGCCGGTCGGCCAGCCAGCCGTCCAGCGCGTCCGCGAAGGCGCCGTACGGCGTGTGCCCCTCGGCGTCGTGGCCCGCGCCCCACAGCACGGCCGCGCCGGCCGCCGCGGACCGGCGGGCCGCCTCGCCGACGAGCCGGGTCTTGCCCAGACCCGCCTCACCGACGACCAGCCGGACCGGCGGCCCCGCCGGGCGCAGCAGGGCGGCGAGCACCGAGTCCCGGCCGCGCATCGGAGTGGGCGGCGCGGTGCGGATCGCGGGCGGGAGCACGGGGGCCGCGGTGCGGGCCGCCGGGGCCGAGTCGTCCAGGGCCGCCTGGTGCAGGCGCTCGGTCTCCGGGCCCGGCCGCACCCCCAGTTCCGCGTCGAGGGCCGCGCGGCACAGGTGGTACTGGTGCGCCGCCCGCCGCCGCAGCCCCTGCCGCAGATACGCCTCCATCAGGAGCCGGTGGGCCGGTTCCTCGGCGGGCGCGGTGACCAGCGCGTGTTCCGCGGCGACCGCGGCGCTCGCGGGATCGCCCTCGGCCAGATGGGCCTCGGCCAGGGCGAGCAGCACCCGCCCGCGCAGCAGCGAGAGCCGTGCACGGCGGCCCTCGGCCCAGTCGGCGTAGCGGTCCTCGGGCAGCAGCTCACCGCTGAACACGTCGAGCGCGGCTGCGAGTTGGGAACTGCCGCCGCCGCCGAGCGCGGTCTCGGCCAGGCTCTCGGCGTGGTCCGCGTCGATCCACACCGTCCGAGGGTCGAGCCGCAGCAGCGCGCCCTCGCCGATGAGATAGGAGGAGGCGGCGCGCGGCGCGAGCTCCGGCTCCAGGGCGCGCCGGGCGGCGTGCAGGGCGACCCGCAGACTCCCGGTGGCGCTGTGCTGGTCGGCCTCGGGCCAGCAGACGGCCATCGCCTGTTCGCGGTGCAGGCGGTGGCCCGGGGTGACCGCGAGCAGTTTGACCAGGGCGCGGGCGCTGGGTCTCGGCCAGCGCTCGGGGAGCGGCGGACCGCCGTCGCGCTCCACCCGGAACCCGCCGAAAAGGTGCAGCCGCAGCAGGGGAGGGGCGGTTGGGGCGTCCCCGGCGGCTGCATGCGGAGCTACGGCGTCCATGTGCCCGCACTCTAACCACTGGTCATGGGCATGCCGCCAGCCCCCGTGTGCCGATGCGCACGGAGGCCGGTGGGATCAGCGGGAGGCGGAGCCCTCGGGCACCGGCCCTCGGGCCGCTCCCCGGGTCACGGCTTCGGGAAGGACACCACCCCGATTCCGTGGACCGGCTGCGAGGTGTCGCGGTTGCGGCCGCCGGACAGCTCCAGGGTCTGGTCGTAGCCCCGCTCGTCCCGGTTGAGCAGGATCATCTCGTCGACCCCGTCGCCGTTCAGGTCGGCGACCAGGTTCGCGCCGTCCTCGTACGCGGACGCCTTGGCAAGCTGCGGCGGGTAGTTGGGTCCGCCGGACGTCAGGATCGAGGGGTCCCACAGGTAGACGCCGTTCTGCACGGTGCCGAGCAGCAGCCGCCTGCCGCCCGGACCGCTGACGAACGCCCCCGAGGTGACCGTCGGCAGCGTGTTCACCTCGTGCAGCGAGCCGCCCGGACCGTACGTGGAGTACACGACGGTACGCACCTCGGTCAGGCCCTCCGGTCCCGTCAGCCAGCTGCCGTGCACCCAGGGCCCGCCGTACTGCTGCGAGCGGACCGCCCGGCCGGTCCGGGCGTCGCGGATGTCCACCCGCTGCTCCAGGAACCGCCCGTTGCGCACGACCGAGGCGAAGGCCACCGCATGCCCGTCCGCGTACGGGATCCCCGGCGAGGCGAACACGCCGTCCACCAGCTGGGCCGCCACCGCCTTGGCCCCGTCGTCGCCCGTGGGCACCGCCGTCCAGCGGGCCCTGCCGGTGCGGGCGTCGAGCGCCACCTCGCCGACATCGGCCGCGTCCACGGCCGAGCCCACCGGTATGCGCGTGTTGTACGAGGCGTACACCGTGCCACCGGAGACCGACACGTCCGAGAACACGGTGCCCGCCGGGCCCGCGTACTCCCACAGCTGCGAACCGTCGCCCCGGTAGGCCCGTACCTTGTCGGTCGGCACGATCACCTCGGCGCCGCGCCGCCCGTCGAGCGGCGCCGTGGCCACCGACCACACGAACTGCCCGTGCCCGTCGAGGTGTTGCTCGATGCGGCCGGTACGCGCGTTCACGATCACGGCCTCGGACTCGGCGGCGACCACCAGCTCGGGCCTTCCGTCTCCGTGGGTGTCGGCGGCCGTGACGCGGTGCACCGCGCCCGGCATGACCGACTTCCAGATCACCTTGGCCCGGCCCGCCAGATACGCCTTGCCGTCGTAGGCCCACAGCCCGTGCGACTCACCGCCGGCGATCACGTCCTTCACGCCGTCGCCGTTGATGTCGACGGCAGCCGCCCAGGACAGACCGCCCGGCAGCGGGTTCAGCGCGACCTGGCGGCCGTTGTCGGCCCGGTAGGTGCGGACGTTCTGGTCGCCGTCGACGGTACGGATCAGGCTCTGGCCGCCCTGGCGGAAGGGCTCGGCGTACAGATCGGATGCGACCGGTCCGCGCTGCGCCCAGCGCACCGTGCCCCTGCGCCCGTCGTACGCGGTGAGCGCGGCCGAGCGCAGCCCGCCGTAGCCCGCCGCGCCCTTCAGTTCCCCGGTGAACGAGGAGACGTACAGCCGTCCGTCGGCGATCTTCAGCCCGAAGTCGACGGGGCCGTTCGCCCGCTCCTGGCCCGGGGGCCGCTTGGTGGTGTGCGACCACAGCTCGGTCGCGCCGTCGCCGCCGTCGAGCACCCGCACGGTGCTCGCGTCGACGAAGAGCGAGCTGTCGAGGGTGGCCTCGGCCACCGCGTACTGCGGTGTGCGGCCGCCCGCCAGGTCGCCGACCCGGATGCCGAGCGCCACCGCGTTCACGCGCCGGTCGAGCCCGGTGCGGGTGCCGGTCCTGGTGTCGTACGCGGCCAGTTCGTAGGTCAGGCCGTCCGTGTAGTCGGTCTGCTCCAGGGCGAGCAGCCGCCCGCGCGCGGCGTCGTAGCGCAACTGCCGTGAGTACAGGGCGCCTTCGGCCGTCCATCTCGCCTTGCCGTCGGCCGTGTCGATGAGCAGGGTGTGGCCCGCCGCCGGTGCGGTCTTCGTCTTGCGCCGGTCCCAGGAGACGGCGAGCAGCCCGCCGCCGGTGTCCTCGACGGCGGCCCAACGGGCGTTGTGCTCCCCGGTGTTGTACGTCCAGGGCTTGTCCGAGGTGAGCTTCCCCGCGGCATACTTGAAGCGGAATCCGTACAGCGTGCCCAGGGCGTCCTTGGGGGCGCCCTGGTTGGCGGACGGCTGGTCGGCGACGACCAGCGTCGTGCCGACCAGCTTCACCAGCTGCGCGTGGGCGAAGAGCCGGCTCCACAGCGTCCGGCCCGTCCTGCCGTCGAGCACGGTCACGAAGGTGCCGGTGCGCAGCTTGCTGCCGGGGACGGTGAACGGGCGGTACGGGTTGACGCCGACCTCGGCGCTGAACACCACGTCCGCGACGCCGTCGCCGGTCAGGTCGCCGACGCTGTAGCCGCTCTCGCTGTTGTCCGCGAACGGCCCGATCGCGTTGAAGCCCATCGGGATCCGTGCCGGGTACGGGTCGGGCTGCCAGGGCTGGACGTTCTTGACCTGCCAGTCCTGGTACAGCGAGTAGTTGTGGCGCTCCCACACGGTGGTGCCGGTGCGGTCGATGCGCGCGATGTCTCCGAGGCTGTGCACCGTCAGGTAGTCGCCCCGGGTACCGGGCAGCTGGGTGGTGTCGGCGACGCCGCGGACGGTCTCGGTGACGTTCTTGGAGGTGAGCGGAAGCGGACCGGCCGCCGCGGCGCCGGGTGCCTGGGGTGCCGCGGGGCCCGGCCCGGCCTTGGTCCCGGGCGCGGCGGGCGGCGGGGTGCCCGCCTCGTCGTACACATCGGGCGTGAGGCGCTTGGCGAGCTGTCCGGCCTGGGCGTCGGTGAGGGTGCGCACACCGTTGCCGCGGCCGTCGGCGAGGGCGGCGGTCCCGGGCAGCGCGGTCAGCGCGAGCCCGGCCGCGGCGAGCGCCGCTGCGAGGCGCAGGCCCCGCTGGGGAGTTCTCATGGTCAGGCCTTTCCGGAGAAGCGGATCGCGGGCTTGTCCTTGTGGCGGGTACGGGTCGTCCGCCGCCCTGGCCGGAAAAGCAGGGGGAGGGCGGGGGAGCGTGGCGGACTGCTGCCGCAGGCTAGGAGGATGGCGTTACTGGGGAATTACCGGCGGCCGGGCCCCGGTTCGGCAGGGCGCCCCTGGCGCTCAAAAACTATCAACGCTAGTTTGAGTGGCGGACGAGAGTGGCTCCGCCCGGGAGGAATGCGATGAAGGCCCACGAAGGCATGTACATCGGCGGCGAGTGGCGACCCGCCGCAGGCCAGGACACCATCGCGGTGGTGAACCCGGCCGACGAGCAGGTCATCGGCCATGTTCCGGCCGGCACCGCCGAGGACGTCGACTCGGCGGTGCGCGCCGCCCGCGCGGCACTCCCGGCCTGGGCCGTGACCCCGCCGGCCGAGCGCGCCGCGAAGCTCGCCGCGCTGCGCGACCGGCTGGCCGCCCGCAAGGACGAGATCGCCGCGACCATCAGCGCCGAACTGGGCGCACCGCTGCCGTTCGCCCAGGCCGTGCAGACCGGGTTGCCGATCGCGGTCGCCGGTTCGTACGCCGAACTCGCCGCCTCGTACCGCTTCGAGGAGAAGATCGGGAACTCCACGGTCTTCCAGGAGCCGGCCGGGGTCGTCGGGGCGATCACGCCCTGGAACTATCCGCTGCACCAGATCGTCAACAAGGTGGCACCCGCACTGGCGGCGGGCTGCACGGTCGTCCTCAAGCCCGCGGAGGACACGCCCCTGACCGCGCAGCTCTTCGCCGAGGCGGTGCACGAAGCCGGCCTGCCCGCCGGTGTGTTCAACCTGGTCACCGGCCTCGGCCCGGTCGCAGGCCAGGCGCTCGCCGAGCACGACGGAGTCGACCTGGTCTCCTTCACCGGCTCGACGGCCGTCGGCAGGCAGATCGGCGCCACGGCCGGGGCCGCCGTCAAGCGGGTCGCGCTGGAACTGGGCGGCAAGTCGGCCAACGTCATCCTGCCCTCCGCCGACCTCGCCAAGGCCGTCAACGTCGGCGTGGCCAACGTCATGGGCAACTCCGGCCAGACGTGCAGCGCGTGGACGCGGATGCTGGTCCACGCCGACCGGTACGAGGAGGCCGTCGAGCTGGCCGCGGCCGCCGCCGCCAAGTACACCGTAGGCGACCGGGTGGGCCCGCTCGTCAATGCCAAGCAGCTGGCGCGGGTGCGCGGTTACATCGAGAAGGGCGTGCAGGAGGGCGCGCGGCTCGTCGCGGGCGGTGCCGAGGCACCCCTGGAGCAGGGCTACTACGTCGCGCCGACCGTCTTCGCGGACGTCACCCCGGAGATGGCCATCGCCCAGGAGGAGATCTTCGGCCCGGTCGTCTCGGTCATCAAGTACGAGGACGAGGACGACGCCCTGCGGATCGCCAACGGCACGGTGTACGGCCTCGCGGGCGGGGTCTGGGCGGCCGACGAGGCCGAGGCCGTGGCCTTCGCGCGGCGCATGGACACCGGCCAGGTCGACATCAACGGGGGACGCTTCAACCCCCTTGCCCCGTTCGGCGGTTACAAGCAGTCGGGGGTGGGCCGGGAGCTCGGTGTGCACGGTCTGACCGAGTACCTCCAGACCAAGTCGCTCCAGTTCTGACCACCGAGCCTCCCCGTCCGACCGCCGCTCCTTCCGTCCCGTACCGCCGCCTCATCCGTTCCGACCGTTCAGGAGTCACGCACGCCATGGTTCGCGCCGCCGTACTGCCCGCCGTCGGCTCTCCGCTGGAGATCACCGACATCGACCTGCCCGAGCCGGGCCCCGGCCAGGTGCGGGTCCGCCTGGCCGCCGCCGGGGTCTGCCACTCCGACCTCTCGCTCACCAACGGCACCATGCGGGTCCCGGTGCCGGCCGTCCTCGGCCACGAGGGCGCGGGCACGGTGGTCGCCGTCGGCGAGGGCGTCGCCTCGGTCGCGCCCGGGGCTCAGGTCGTCCTCAACTGGGCGCCGTCCTGCGGCAGTTGCCACCCCTGCTCGCTCGGCGAGGTGTGGCTCTGCGTCAACGCGCTGAACGGCGCGGCCTCGGTGTACGCGCGCACCGCCGACGGCACCGAGCTCCACCCGGGCCTGAACGTCGCCGCGTTCGCCGAGGAGACCGTCGTCGCCGAGAACTGCCTGCTGCCGCTCCCGGAGGGCATCCCGCTCACCGAGGCCGCGCTGCTCGGCTGCGCGGTCCTCACGGGGTACGGGGCCGTGCACCACTCGGCGAAGGTCCAACCGGGCGAGACGGTCGCGGTGTTCGGCGTCGGCGGGGTGGGTCTGGCCACCCTCCAGTCGGCCCGGATCGCGGGCGCCGCGCAGATCATCGCGGTCGATGTCTCCGCGGAGAAGGAGGGGATGGCCCGCGAGGCGGGCGCCACCGACTTCGTCATCGCCTCCGAGACCACCGCCAAGGACATCCGCAGGCTCACGGGCGGTCAGGGCACCGATGTGGCCGTCGAATGCGTGGGCCGCGCGGTCACCATCCGTACCGCCTGGGAGTCCACCCGGCGCGGCGGGCGCACCACGGTCGTCGGCATCGGCGGCAAGGACCAGCAGGTCACCTTCAACGCGCTGGAGATCTTCCACTGGGGCCGCACGCTCGCGGGCTGCGTGTACGGCAACTCCGACCCGGCGGCCGACCTCCCGGTCCTCGCCGGGCACATCCGCTCCGGCCGCCTCGACCTCGGCTCGATGGTGTCCGAGCGGATCGGCCTGGACGGCATCCCGGCCGCCTTCGACAACATGATCGCGGGCAAGGGCGGCCGGGCGCTGGTCGTCTTCTGAGGGGGCTTCGCGCCCCGAGCGGTCAGTTCACCTTCTCCCCGGAGCTGGGCTCGCCCGTCTCCTGCGGCACGCCCCCGGCGCCGGCCGGGGACGCCGCCGCCACGGTGACGCCCCCGCCCTCGGACGACGCACCGCGCCGGGGGCGGGAGCGGGACACCGCCACACCCGCGAGGCAGATCGCGCCGCCCACCAGTGTGAGTGCGGCAGGCACCTCGTCGAGCAGCGTCCAGGACATCAGCACGACCATCGCGGGCACCACGTACGTCGTCGCGCCCATCCGGCTCGCCGAGGTGCGGGCCAGCGCGTAGGCCCAGGTGGTGAAGGCGAGCGCGGTCGGGAACACGCCCAGGTAGACCATGTTGAGGGTCGCCGAAGCGGGCGCGTGCGAGGCGTCCGAGACGAGCTGGCCGCTGAACGGCAGGCAGGCGATCGCCCCCACCAGGCAGCTGAAGAAGGTGACTTGGAGCGGGCTGCCGTGCCGCAGCGCCGGCTTCTGCAGAACGACTCCGGCCGCATACGTCGCGGCCGCGACCAGGCACAGCGCCACGCCGAGCACCGAGGCGTGGCCGTCGCCCGACATCGAGAGCCCCACCGTGACCGCCCCCGCGAACGAGACGGCCATGCCGGCGATCAGCCGGGGCGGCAGCGCCTCGCCGAGGAACCGCGAGGCGAGCAGGGCCATGAGGATCGGGCCGATGTTCACGATCATCGCGGCGGTGCCGGCGTCGACCTGCTGCTCGCCCCAGTTGAGGGCCACCATGTAGCAGGCGAACCACAGCACGCCGGAAGCCACGATGCCCGGCCAGGCGGCCCGCGGCGGCAGCCCCTCACGGCGTATGAGCAGGAAGAGTCCGAGGACCAGCGCCCCGGCGAGAAGACGGCCGAGGGCGAGCGAGCCGGGGGAGTAGGCGGCACCGGCGCTGCGGATCGACACGAAGGCCGAGGCCCACAGCACGACGGAGACCGCCACCGCGCCGATGGCGAGCCGGGCGGAGCGGCGGTCGGGGGAGAAGTTCGTCATGCGAGGACAGTAGGCCGGGTACGGTTCGGCGCTCGCCGAATTATCGGACGCCGGGCGCCTCCGGTCGCGCCGCCCGGTTCCGTCGCCCGGGTCCGGCCGCTCAGCGGAGCCGGGCCGCGTCGATGCCGAGCGCATCGGCAAGCGCCCGCTCGCCCGCCCCGGTCACCTTCACCGCCCGCTCGGAGCCGATCCGTACGCACCAGCCGGAATCCAGCGCGTGCGCGCACAGCGCCGCGCCCGCCACCCCGGCCAGGTGCTGCCGCCGCTCGGTCCAGTCCAGGCAGCCGCGCACCAGCGGCCGCCTCCCCCTGCGCTCCAGGGCGATGCCCAACTCGCCGTACCAGCACACCCCTTGACCGGTGAGCGCGAAGCCGGTGTCCTGGCTGAGCAGTCCCCGTGCGGTCATGGCGTCGGTGATGGCGATCCCGATCCGCCCGGCGAGATGGTCGTAGCAGGTGCGCCCCCGCGCCATCGCGCTGCTCGCGCTCGCGGCCCGCAGACCGCGCGGCGCCGGCGCGAGCGGGGTGACGTGCGAGGCGAGCTCCTCCACGAGATGCGCGGTCCGCTCGTCGGTGAGCCGCACGTACCGGTGCCGCCCCTGCCGCTCCTCGGTGAGCAGCCCGCCCGCGATCAGCTTGCCGAGGTGTTCGCTGGCGGTCGACGGGGCGACCCGGGCGTGCCGGGCGAGTTCACCGGCCGTCCAGGCCCGGCCGTCGAGCAGGGCGAGGCAGAAGGTGGCGCGGGTCTCGTCGGCGAGCAGCGCCGCCAGGGCGGCGAGACCGGCTCCTTGGGTGGGTGTCATCCGTCCAGGATGGCGCGGTCACCGTTCGGCGGCGGCCGAACGGTCACTGCGACCGGTACCGGTCATCCGGCCAGCGCCTCGTACTGGATCGACAGGCCGTCGAGCAGGGCCCGCAGGCCCGTCTCGAAGGCGCCCTCGTCGATCTTCTGCTGACGCTCGGCGAGGAGGTGCGCCTGGCCCAGGTGCGGATAGTCCGCCGGGTCGTACGCCGCCTCGTCGGCCACGAAGCCGCGCGCGAACGAGCCGAGCGCCGAGCCCATGATGAAGTACCGCATCAGCGCGCCGATACGGGTCGCCTGGGCGGGCGGCCAGCCCGCCGCGACCATCGCCCCGAACACCGCGTCGGCGAGCCGCAGACCGGCCGGGCGGCGGCCGGGGCCCTGGGCGAGGACCGGAACGATGTGGGGGTGGCGGGTCAGGACCGCGCGGTAGGCGACCGCCCAGTCGTGCAGCGACGTGCGCCAGTCGCGGCCGTCGTCCGGGTCGAACATCGACAGGTCGACCTGGGCGGAGGTGGCGTCAGCGACGGCCTCAAGGATCGCGTCCTTGGTGCGGAAGTGGTTGTACAGCGAGGGGCCGCTGACCCCCAGTTCGGCGGCGAGCCGGCGGGTCGAGACCGCCGCGAGACCCTCCGCGTCCACGAGCGCGCTCGCCGCCGAGACGATGCGGTCGGTGCTCAGCAGGGGCTTGCGCGGTCGGGCCATGCGGCACATAGTAGGGCCTGCCAACCAAAAACTAGCAGTGGTAATTAAAACTGGGGTGCAGGGAAGATGAACCTGGAGCTGAGCGAGGAGCAGGCGGCGGTGCGGCAGCTCGCCGAGGAGTTCGTGGACCGCGAGATCACCCCGCACGTCATCGAGTGGGACCGCTCCGAGAACATCGACAAGTCGATTGTGAAGAAGCTGGGCGCGCTCGGCTTCCTCGGGCTCACCGTCGCCGAGGAGTACGGCGGCTCCGGCGGCGACCACCTCGCCTACTGCCTGGTCACCGAGGAGCTGGGCCGCGGCGACTCCTCGGTCCGCGGCATCGTCTCGGTCTCGCTCGGCCTGGTCACCAAGACCATCGCGGCCTGGGGCGACGAGGAGCAGAAGCGGGCCTGGCTGCCCCGGCTCACCTCCGGCGACGCCATCGGCTGCTTCGGCCTCACCGAGCCGGGCACCGGATCGGACGCGGGGAACCTGTCCACCCGGGCCGTCCGGGACGGCGACGAGTACGTGATCAACGGCACCAAGATGTTCATCACCAACGGCACGTGGGCCGATGTGGTGCTGCTCTTCGCCCGCACCGGCGACGCCCCCGGCCATCGCGGCGTCTCCGCGTTCCTCGTCCCCGCCGACACCCCCGGGCTGACCCGCCGCGCCATCCACGGCAAGCTCGGCCTGCGCGGTCAGGCCACCGCCGAGCTGGTCCTGGAGGACGTACGGGTCCCGGCGGGCGCCCTGCTCGGCCCCGAGGGCAAGGGCTTCTCCATAGCGATGTCGGCGCTCGCCAAGGGGCGGATGTCGGTCGCGGCCGGCTGTGTCGGCATCGCCCAGGCCGCCCTGGACGCGGCCGTCAAGTACGCCGGTGAACGCGAGCAGTTCGGCAAGTCGATCGCCCACTACCAGCTCGTCCAGGAACTGATCAGCGACATCTCGGTGGACGTGGACGCGGCCCGGCTGCTGACCTGGCGGGTCGCCGATCTGGTCGACCGGGGCCAGGAGTTCGCGACCGCCGCCTCCAAGGCGAAGCTGTTCGCCTCCGAGGCCGCGGTGCGCGCCGCCAACAACGCCCTCCAGGTCTTCGGCGGCTACGGCTACATCGACGAGTACCCGGTCGGGAAGCTGCTGCGGGACGCCCGCGTGATGACCCTGTACGAAGGCACCAGCCAGATCCAGAAGCTGATCATCGGCCGCGCGGAGACCGGGGTTTCGGCCTTCTGACCCCTCGGCCGCCTTGAGTACGCACTGAGTACGGGAACGGGTGTGGCGCGCGCCACATCCTCGCCATCGCCGTCCACCGGACACCCTAAGCGCTTGCTCACCCTCGGGGTATGGTGTTCGTCCTGCTGAACTGAAGCGCGGACGGACGGAAGGGGCGAGCGATGGGCACGGCAGACGTGGTTGAGGAGACGGCCGGCGGCGAGGAGAAGCCGTGGGGCGAGGTCACGCCCGAGGCCGCCAGGAGGCTGCTCGTCGCCGCCGTCGAGGCCTTCGCCGAGCGCGGCTACCACGCCACCACGACCCGTGACATCGCGGGCCGGGCCGGTATGAGCCCGGCCGCGCTCTACATCCACTACAAGACGAAGGAAGAGCTGCTCCACCGGATCAGCAGGATCGGCCACGACAAGGCCCTGGAGATCCTGGAGTCCGCGGCGAACGGCGAAGGCACCGCCGTCGAGCGGCTCTCCGACGCGGTGCGCTCCTTCGTCCGCTGGCACGCCGGGCACCACATGACGGCCCGCGTGGTCCAGTACGAACTCGACGCGCTCGGCGACGAGCACCGCGCCGAGATCGTGGAACTGCGCAGGCGCAGCGACGCCGCGGTGCGCCGCATCCTCAACGACGGGGTGGCGACGGGGGAGTTCGACGTCCCGGACGTGCCGGGCACCACGCTGGCCGTGCTCTCGCTCTGCATCGACGTGGCGCGCTGGTTCAACACCCAGGGGCGCCGGACGCCGGACGAGGTCGGCGCGCTCTACGCCGACCTCGTGCTGCGGATGGTGGGGGCTCAGAAGAAGTAGCGGGAGACCGACTCCGCCACGCAGACCGGCTTGTCGCCGCCCTCGCGTTCGACGGTGACCTTCGCGGTGACCTGGACGCCGCCGCCCGCCTCCACGACCTCCGTCAGCACCGCGGTGGCGCGCAGCCGCGAGCCGACCGGCACGGGGGCGGGGAAGCGCACCTTGTCGGTGCCGTAGTTGATGCCCATCTTCATGTCCTCGACGCGCAGGACCTGCGGTACCAGCGCCGGCAGCAGCGACAGGGTGAGATAGCCGTGCGCGATGGTCGTTCCGAAGGGGCCGGCCGCGGCCCGCTCGGGATCGACGTGGATCCACTGGTGGTCGCCGGTGGCGTCGGCGAACAGATCGATCCGCTTCTGGTCGATCTCCAGCCAGTCGCTGTGCCCGAGCTGCTCGCCCACACCGGACTTCAGCTCTTCGGCGGACGTGAAGATCCTCGGCTCTGCCATGTCCTTGATCCCTGCCTCTCGCGACGCTCTCGCGGTCATGTACAAGCGCTTGCTCAGCGAGGCCAGCATGGTTGGGGGCGCCGGTCCTGTCAACGACGTACCGGCCGGGGCCCAGTAGGGTTCGAGGAGTGCCGCAGATTCCAGAGAAGATCCACGAACTCACGGTCGGCCAGCTGTCCGCGCGCAGCGGGGCCGCCGTGTCCGCCCTGCACTTCTACGAGTCCAAGGGTCTGATCACCAGCCGCCGGACCGCGGGCAACCAGCGCCGCTACTGCCGCGACACCCTGCGCCGCGTCGCCTTCGTACGGGCCGCGCAGCGCGTCGGCATTCCGCTGGCCACGATCCGCGACGCCTTGGCCGAACTCCCCGAGGAGCGCACCCCGACGCGGGAGGACTGGGCCCGCCTCTCGGAGAACTGGCGCGCCGAACTCGACCAGCGGATCGCGCAGTTGAGCCGCCTGCGAGACCACCTCACGGACTGCATCGGCTGCGGCTGTCTGTCGCTGAACACCTGCGTCCTGTCCAACCCGGACGACGTGTTCGGCACCAGCCTGACGGGCTCCCGCCTCCTGGGGGAACGCAAGGGCTGACGGCCCCGCCGGGCGGCGGCACTGACAACGCGGGGGTGAGCCGGCTCGCCCCCGCGCCGCTCACGCGACCGATGCGAGCTCTCCGCGCCGTACCGCCTTGGCACGGGCCAGCGACTCGGAGGTCAGTACCGGCTGCGGCACCAGGATCCCGCACCCCGAGCAGACCGGTCCGAACCACGGTTCATGGGCCAGGTCCTGCTTCCACACCAGCAGGCTCCCTCCGCACGCCGGGCAGACCGTCCCGGGCGCCCCCCTCAGGGCCGAGATCATACGGCCGAGCACCTCGGCCATCGGTCCGTCCGGATGCACCGCCGGATCGTCGCACCACGCCACCCCGAAACCGCCCCAGGTGCGCCGGTGCCAGTCGTCGAAGGAGCCCGGCCGCCGCAGCCCCTCGTGCTTCTCGCGCTTCCTGCGCTGGGCGAACTCCACTTCGTAGGCGAGCCAGACGGCCCTGGCCGCCTCCAACTCGTCCAGTGCGGCCACCAGCCGTGCCGGATCGGGTGCCCGGTCCTCGGGCCCGATGCGGTGCCTGCCGCACAGATGGTCCCAGGTCGCCCGGTGCCCATAAGGGGCAAACCGCTCCAGGCACTTGCGCAGCGAGTACCGCCGCAACGCGAGATCGTTCCCCGGGTCGCGCACCTGTCTCGCCAGACTGCGGAAACCAGCCATGGCCCTGCCACCTCCGTCGCTCGTACTTCGGCGTCGAGGAATGGACGTACCGGAAGCCCATCCGGCTCCATCGAAATTCCGATGGCGTCCATTACGGGGGATTCGCCTACCCTGTCCGGTCCCCGGGAATCCGATTCTCATGAACTCCTCAGGAGCTGGCCCAAATGGCTCCGCCTCCCCGCCCACCTGCCGGAACGGCCCGAGGTCCGGGCGGGGGAGGGGGAAAGCGCCGTGCTGGGGCCACGGCGGGATCCGATCGCTCGACACATCCGGAACCTCTTCAACCGGTCTTGTTCCCATGGCCACTCGGTCACCACGGGCACGAGCGGTATTGGCCCGCACCACATATCCCTGCGGGGCCCGGAAGAATTACTCGCGTCGGCCGAGGCCGAAAAGGGTGCGGGCGCGACGGTGATCGCGGAGCCGGTCGGGCGGGCGTGTGGCGATTCGGAAAAGGTGACGCATGTTCACCTTACGTTGTGCCGTACCCCTGAGTAGCCTCCGCGCATCGGCCCCCCACTAGGAGCTCGCATGCGACGACGCACCGCAAGCCTCAGATCCAGCAGCAGGAAACCCCGAACACTCCCGCTCATCAAGGGCCTTGGGCGGGGCAGGGCTGCCGCCACCGCCGCCACCGTCCTCGCTCTCGCCGCCGCGCTGCTCGGCCCCGCGATCCCGGCCGGCGCCGCCGCCCCCGCCGAAGCCACGGACGGCGACCACTGCCAGGGGCAGTGCTCCGACATCCTGCCGCCCGGCGCCAACGGCAACGCCACCCTCGTGGAGATCCTCGGCAACAAGGCGTTCGGGACCCACCCCGCGCACAGCGACGACCAGCTCGGCAAGTACGACGCCCTGGTGGCCGGGCAGTCCTCGCTCACCGACGACAAGCTCAACAGCTTCTTCGACGACGCCTCCTTCGGCGTGCCGAACGGGCAGGCGGAGTCGACCAGTTCACCCCGCCCGGACGTCACCATCACCCGCGACAGGGCGACCGGCGTACCGCACATCAAGGGCACCACGCGGTACGGAACCGAATACGGCGCCGGGTACGCGGCCGGTCAGGACCGGCTCTGGCTCATGGACCTCTTCAGGCACATCGGTCGCGGCGAGCTCACCTCCTTCGCGGGCGGCGCCCTCGCCAACCAGGGCCTTGAGCAGGAGTTCTGGCCGCAGGCCCCGTACACCGAGGCCGACCTCCAGTCGCAGGTCGACCGCATCCGCGCCACCAAGGGCCCCCGCGGCGAGCAGGCCATGGCCGACGCGCAGGCCTATGTCGACGGCATCAACGCCTATGCCAAGCAGTCCAAGGACGGCCGCTACTTCCCCGGCGAGTACGTCCTCACCGGCAAGATCGACGCCATTACGAACGTGGGCGAGATCCAGCCCTTCAAGGTCACCGATCTGATCGCGCTGGCCTCGGTGGTCGGCGGGCTCTTCGGCGGGGGCGGTGGGGGCGAGGTGCAGGCCGCGCTCTCCCTCCAGGCGGCCCAGGCCAAGTACGGCGTCGCCGAGGGCACCAAGGTCTGGGAGTCCTTCCGCGAGCGCAACGACCCCGAGGCCGCGCTCACCGTCCACGACGGCACGAGCTTCCCCTACGCCGGCAAGCCGGCCAACGCCCGGGGCACCGCGCTGCCCGACCCCGGCTCGGTCATCCCCGAGCAGCTCGTCTACGACCGTACGGGCTCGGCGAACACCCGTGCCAAGGCGAGCGTGACAGTTCCCCAGCAGCTCAAGCAGTTGAAGGGCGTGTACGACAACGGTGTGCTGCCCGGCTTCGACATCGGCAAGCCGCGCGGCATGTCCAACGCCCTCCTGGTGTCCGGCTCACACACCGCCAGCGGCAACCCGGTAGCGGTGTTCGGGCCCCAAACCGGTTATTTCGCACCGCAGTTGCTGATGCTCCAGGAGATCCAGGGCCCCGGCATCAGCGCCCGCGGCGCCTCCTTCGCCGGCGTCGGGATGTACGTCCAGCTCGGCCGCGGCCAGGACTACGCCTGGTCCGCCACCTCGGCCGGCCAGGACATCACCGACACCTACGCGGTGGAGCTGTGCCAGGACGCCAGCCACTACCTCTACCGGGGCGTGTGCACCCCCATGGAGAAGCTGGAGAGGACCAACTCCTGGCAGCCGACGGTCGCCGACACCACCGCGGCCGGTTCCTACCGGATGCAGGTCTGGCGCACCGACTACGGCATCGTCACCGCCCGCGCCACCGTCGGCGGCAAGCCCGTCGCCTACACCTCGCTGCGCTCCACCTACCGCCACGAGGCCGATTCGATCATCGGCTTCCAGATGTTCAACGACCCGTCCTACGTCAAGGACGCCCGGTCCTTCCAGCAGGCGGCCCAGTCCATCGACTACGCCTTCAACTGGTTCTACGCCGACTCCCGTACCGCCGCCTACTACAACAGCGGCCTGAACCCGGTCCGCAACCCGAACGTCGACCCCGCCCTGCCCGTCAAGGCGGACCGGGCCTACGAGTGGCAGGGCTTCGACCCCGCGTACAACACCGCGAGCTACACCCCGCCCGCCCAGCACCCGCAGTCGACCGGCCAGGACTACTACGTCTCCTGGAACAACAAGCAGGCCAAGGACTACTCGGCGGCCGGATTCGGCGACGGCTCGGTGCACCGCGCCAACCTCCTGGACGACCGGGTGAAGGCACTGGTCGCCCAGGGCGGCGTGACCCGCGCCTCGCTCACCCGGGCCATGGCCCAGGCCGCCGTCACCGATCTGCGCGGCGAGGACGTCCTGCCCGATGTCCTGAAGGTCCTGCGCAGCGCGCCCGTCGCCGACCCCCAACTGGAGGCGGCCGTAGAGCAGTTGGAGTCTTGGAAGGCGGACGGCGCCCAGCGTCGCGAGAGCGCCCGGGGCTCGCACACCTACACCCACCCCGACGCGGTGCGGCTCATGGACGCCTGGTGGCCGCTGCTCGTTGAGGACGAGTTCAGGCCCGGACTCGGCGACCCGCTCTACAACGCCCTCACCGCCAATCTGAGCACCGACGAATCCCCCTCGGCCGGACACGGCCCGACCGGGGCGCACGCCGGTTCCGCCTTCCAGTACGGCTGGTGGAGCTATGTCGACAAGGATCTGCGTACGGTCCTCGGCCGGCCGGTGCAGGGTCCGCTGGCCCGCGCCTACTGCGGAGGCGGCAGCCTGGCCGCCTGCCGGGACAGCCTGCTCGGCACGCTCAAGCAGGCCGCCGCGAAGACCCCGGCCCAGGTCTACCCCGGCGACGGAGGCTGCCGGGCCGGAGACCAGTGGTGCGCCGACACCATCGTGCAGCGCCCGCTCGGCGGCATCACCCAGTCCCCGATCAACTGGCAGAACCGGCCGACCTACCAGCAGGTCGTCGAGTTCCCGAGCCACCGCTAGGGGGTGTCCGGTGGACCGGGGCGCCCCGGTCCGTGGTCATCGGACACCTTCTGGCGGTGAACGGCCGCGGGTCAGACCCTGCCGATCCGGCCCGCGGCCAGTACCACCCGCGCCAGCTGCTCATGGCAGATGTCGCTGTGCGCGCCGGCCGGCGGCCCGCCGTCCTTCACCACCGACGACGCGTCGACGCTGACGCAGCCGGAGTCCGGAACCCCGTCGCGCAGCGCCTCGTCCAGCGTCAGCGTGGTGCACGGGGTGACGGCCTGGATCCCGTCGTGGCCGATCGCCCACCAGCGCCTTTCGAGGCCGGGGAGTTCGCTCGCGCAGTCCCCGGACAGCGCCGACGCCAGCGGGTAGAAGACGCCCAGCGCGGTGTCGAAACGCGAGTAGCAGGACACGACCGGGCCGTCGACCCGCTGCTGGGCGTCGCACAGCGCGCCCGCGCCCGTGAGGCCGTCCGGCAGCCGTTCGGCGAAGGCGTAGTGCGAGAAGGCCCCTTCGAGCAGCGTCACCGACTTCACCGCGCGCGCCGAGGCGGGCAGCCCCTTCAACGCGAAGGCGACCAGCCGTGCGCCCTGGCTGTGTCCGACGAGGTGGATCCTCAACTGGGGCTGTGCAGCGGCCAGTTGACCGATCAGCGGGCCCAGCCCGAGCTGTCCGACCTTTCCGGCCCGGCGTTTCATCTCGTAGTACGTCGTCTGCCGCAGGAGCTCCTTCGCGCCGTTCCACAGGTGCTTGAGGGAGCCGCCGATGGAGAACGCGGGACCGGGCGGCCCCGGCTGTGCCGCCGTCCCGGTGTCGGCCAGCGCGTCCGTGAACTGCTGGCACAGACCCAGGGTGTCGTCCGTCAGCAGCGTCGGCGAGGCGCCGGGGGCGTCTTCCGCCGTCAGGTCCCCGACGGCCCCGGACCCGCCGCCGGAGGCCGTCACCAGCTGCCGGGTCAGCCGCCCGAACTCGTTCAACGCCTCCTCGGAGTCCGGCTGTTGGGACAGCAGCGCGGCGATCCGGTCGAGGGCCGGCCCCTGCCCGGGGAAGACCCCCTTGAGCGCGTCCACGGTCGCGCCGTCCAGGCCGGGGCCCGCGGCGGCCACGGTGGTGTGCGGAAAGGTCGGGATGGTCTCGTCCGTGAAGCGGATCGACGGCCAGATCACGCCCCCGTATCCCAGCCGTACCCCCGGCGCGTTCGCGAGCAGCCCCGGGAACGCCGCGTAGAAGCCGCGGAACAGGTTCCTGGCATCCGTGGGGGTGTTGTTCCAGCCGTGCGCGAACATCACCAGGTCCGTCGCCCGGACCCCCATCAGGGCCGCCCGCTGTGCGGGATCGGGGTCGCCGTCCGCGTCGAATGTGATCTCCTGGTACGGCTCGACACCGATGTCCGCCATGGCCCGACCTCCGGTCCGCTCGACGATGAGCGAGCCCATCGTCCCGCCGGACCGTGGGAGCCGGCCATACGCGTGACGGAGAAGACCGGAGCCGCTCTGCCGCGGTCGTCCGGCGGTCCGCCTCAGCCGTACAGCAGATGCTCCCGGCGCACCGTGCGGAACGTCGTCAGGCCGGGCTGCCAGGCGGCCACCACCTCGTCGGTCGTGGCGCCCGCGTCGATCATCGTCCGTACCAGCGCCGAACCCGTGAGCTTGTCGATCCAGTGGTCCGGACGCCAGGCGAAACCGCTCCACACCTGCTTGGCGGTCACCAGGAGCATGATCCCGGTGCGCACCGGATCGTAGGGCTCCCGGTCGTGGACGTGCAGTTGGACCCCGCCGACGGTCTTCCCCTGGAACTTGGAGAACGCCGGCGCGAAGTACGCCTCGCGGAACCGGACGCCGGCCGGGGCGAGTTCATTGAGCGCGGCCGCCCACCGGCCGTCGATGCCCTCGGCGCCGAGCAGTTCGAACGGCCGCGTCGTGCCCCGCCCCTCCGAAAGGTTCGTGCCCTCGAACAGGCAGCTGCCCGAGTACACCAGAGCCGTGTCCGGCGTCGGCATGTTCGGGCTCGGCGGCACCCACGGCAGCCCGGTGGCGTCGAAGAAGTCGGAGCGCCGCCACCCCGTCATGCGCACCGTCGTCAACTCGGCCTTTCCGCCCAGGAATTGGGCGTTGAAGAGCCCGGCGAGCTCGGCCGCCGTCATCCCGTGCGCCTGGGCGATCGGCTGCCGCCCGACGAAGGTCGCGAACGCCGGGTCGAGCACGGGGCCGTACGCCGCCCGCCCGGTCACCGGATTGGGCCGGTCCAGGACGACGAACCGCTTGCCCGCGAGCGCCGCCGCCTCCATGCAGTCGTACAGGGTCCAGATGTAGGTGTAGAAGCGCGCGCCCACGTCCTGGATGTCGAAGACCACCGTGTCCACGCCCGACGCGGTGAAGATGTCGGCGAGGGGCTGCCCGCTCTTCGTGTACGTGTCGTACACCGGAAGGCCGGTCGCCGGATCGACGGAGCGGCCCTCCGAGCCGCCCGCCTGGGCCGTGCCGCGGAAGCCGTGCTCGGGGCCGAAGACGGCCACCAGGTTCACCCGGTGGTCGGCGTGCATGACGTCCACGATGTGGCGTACGTCCGGTGTCACCCCGGTCGGGTTGGTGACCACCCCGACCCTCTGGCCGGACAGGACGGCGTAGCCGTCGGCCGCGAGCCGGTCGAAGCCGGTGCGGAGCGGATGCCTCCGGTCGTCGTCGGCATGTGCCGGAGGAGCGGAGGCCAGCGCTCCGGCCGCGACCGTGCCCGCGAGCAGGCCTCGTCTGGACAGGCTCATCCGCACACCTCCGCGTTCGTACCGGCTGTCATGGCCACGCACGCTAGCGGGCGGAGGGCCTGCGGGGAACGAGGCGGCCGGGTGTGCCTTGGGCCGCGCCCCGCCGGGGGCGCGGGGAACTGCGCGAGCGGCCACGCGCGGTCCGCGGGCCGAAAGGTGGGGGCTGGGGCGCGGGCCCGGGGCGGGCCCCTTCCCTCGCGACATACCGACTGGTTAGTCTGCCGTAGCATTCGGCACGCAGAGAGGCGGGTCTCGATGAGTACGGTCCAGGGATTCCAGGGCGCCGCAGTGGTGGTCACCGGCGCGGGCGGCGGCATCGGCGCCGCCCTCGCCCGCAGATTCGCGGCCGAGGGTGCCCGCGTCGTCGTCAACGACCTGGACGCGGACAAGGCCCGCAGGACCGCCGAGGAGATCGGCGCCATCGCCGTGCCGGGCGACGCGTCGACCGTCGTCGCACCGGCCCGCGAGGCGCTCGGCGGGAGCATCGACGTCTACTGCGCCAACGCGGGCCTGGGCTCCGGCGGTTCGCAGGCCGCGCCCGAGGACGTGTGGGCCGCGGCCTGGGACGTCAATGTGATGGCGCATGTGCGGGCCGCCCGCGAGCTGCTGCCCGACTGGCTGGAGCGCGGCAGCGGCCGCTTCGTGTCCACCGTGTCGGCGGCCGGCCTGCTCACCATGATCGGAGCGGCCCCGTACAGCGTCACCAAGCACGGCGCGCTCGCCTTCGCCGAATGGCTGTCGCTGACCTACCGCCACCGCGGCATCCGGGTCCACGCCATCTGCCCGCAGGGGGTGCGCACCGACATGCTGGCCGCCACCGGATCGGCCGGCGACCTCGTGCTCAAGCCCACCGCGATCGAGCCGGACGCGGTGGCCGACGCGCTCTTCGCGGCGATGGCCGACGGCCGCTTCCTGGTGCTGCCCCACCCCGAGGTCGCCGACTACTCCACCGCCCGCGCGGCCACCCCCGACCGCTGGCTGGCCGGCATGAACCACCTCCAGCAGAAGTGGGAGGCGGACGCCGAATGACCTCGATCTACGCGGCGAAGCCCTGGCTCGCCCAGCTCAGCGAGGCCCAGCGGGCTCCGATCGGCCCGCCCGAGACCGTGCTGCACTCCTTCCGGGCGGCCGTCGAGCGGGCGCCCGACCGGACCGCGCTCGCCTACTTCGACGGGCGGCTCAGCTACCGCGAGACGGACGTCCTCTCCGACTCCGTGGCCGGTCACCTCGCCGCCCGGGGCCTGGTCCGCGGCGACCGCGTCGCGCTGATGCTCCAGAACACCCCGCACTTCGTGATCGCCCTGCTCGGCGCCTGGAAGGCCGGGGCCACCGTCGTCCCGCTCAACCCGATGTACAAGTCGGCCGAAGTCGCCCACGTACTGAAGGACTCCGAGGCCGCCGCGCTGATCTGCTCCGACCGGGCCTGGGAGGAGTACCTGCGCGACACCGCGGCCGGCTCCCCGGTACGCATCGCGCTGACCGCCTGCGAACTCGACCTCCAGACGCGGAACGACGAACGGGTCCTCGGCTTCGAGCGGCTGCCGCGCCCCGCCGACACCGACGACCTCGTCGCCGTCGCCCGGCAAGGTCTGAGGGCCCCCTCGGGGCGGGAACTCTCGGCCCACGACACGGCGTTGATCAGTTACACCTCCGGCACCAGCGGGACCCCCAAAGGCGCGATGAACACCCATCGCGGCATCACCTACAACGCGGAGAGGCAGCGCACCGGACATCCGATAGCCGAGGGCTCGGGCTACTTCGCGCTCGCGCCGCTCTTCCACATCACCGGCATGGTCTGCGAACTCGCCGCCTGTGTCGCCAACGCGGGCACCCTGGTCCTGGCCTACCGCTTCCACCCGGGCGTCGTCCTCGACGCCTTCGCCGAGCACCGCCCCGCCTACACGGTCGGCCCCTCCACGGCCTTCATGGCGCTCGCGGCCACCCCCGGCGTCACCCGGGAGCACTTCGCCTCCTTCGAGGTGATCTCCTCGGGCGGCGCCCCGCTGCCGCCCGCGCTGGTCGAGAAGTTCCGCGAGGGCTTCGGACCGTACATCCGCAACGGCTACGGACTGACCGAGTGCACCGCCCCCTGTGCCTCGGTGCCGCCCGAGAGGGAGGCGCCCGTCGACCCGGTCTCCGGCACGCTCTCCGTCGGAGTACCCGGGCCCGAGACGGTGGTACGGATCGTCGGTCCCGCGGGCGAGGAGGTGCCCTTCGGCGAGCAGGGCGAGATCGTGGTGCGCGGGCCCCAGGTCGTGCCCGGCTACTGGCGCCGCCCCGAGGCCACCGCCGAGGCGTTCCCCGACGGCGAACTGCGCACCGGCGACATCGGCTTCATGGACCGGGACGGCTGGCTCTACGTGGTCGACCGGATGAAGGACATGATCAACGCGTCCGGGTTCAAGGTCTGGCCGCGCGAGGTCGAGGACGTCCTGTACACCCACCCGGCGGTCCGCGAGGCGGCCGTCGTGGGCATCCCCGACGCCTACCGGGGAGAGAGCGTCAAGGCGTACGTCAGCCTGCGCCCTGGCGCCGAAACCGGCCCGGCCGAACTCGCCGCGTACTGCAAGGAGCGGCTCGCCGCCTACAAGTACCCGCGCGAGGTGGAGATCCTGCCCGAGCTTCCCAAGACCACGAGTGGGAAGATCCTCAGGCGGGAACTGCGCTCACAGGGGCGCTGACCGGCAGGAACGACCAGCACAGCACGGTGTGCGCGGCACGTGGCGCACGTATGAGAAAGGTGGCGGCGATGGCCAAGGCGACGGACGGAAACGGCACCACCCCCGTCCCCCAGCGGCTGCTCGCCGCCGCCACCCGCCTCTTCGCGGAGAACGGATACGACCGGACCTCCGTACAGGAGATCGTCGAGGCGGCGGGTGTCACCAAGGGGGCGCTCTACCACTACTTCGGCTCCAAGGAGGACCTCCTCCAGGAGGTGTACGCGCGGGTGCTGCGCCTCCAGCAGGAACGGCTCGACGCGTTCGCCGACGCGGACGAGCCGGTGGAGCGGCGGCTGCGCGAGGCGGCCGCGGACGTGGTGGTGACCACCATCGACAATCTGGACGACGCGGCAATCTTCTTCCGGTCCATGCATCACCTCAGCCCGGAGAAGAACAAGCAGGTCCGTGCGGAGCGGCGCCGGTACCACGAGCGGTTCCGGGCGCTCATCGAGGAGGGGCAGGCGGCCGGGGTGTTCTCCACCGCCACGCCGGCCGATCTGGTGGTCGACTACCACTTCGGCTCCGTGCACCACCTGTCGACGTGGTACCGCCCGGGTGGCCCGCTGACCCAGCAGCAGGTCGCGGACCACTTGGCGGACCTGCTGCTGCGTGCGCTGCGGCCGTAGCGGCTTCTTGGAAGGTTGGGGCCGGGGGCTTTCGCCCCCCGGCCCCCTCACGGGGCTGCGCCCCGGACCCCGCGGGGGGCCTTCCTCGCCGGCCCCTGCTAGACGTACCTCTTCAGTTCCCGGCGTGCCAACGACCGCTGGTGCACCTCGTCCGGGCCGTCCGCGAGCTTCAACGTCCTTGCGGCGGCCCACAGTTCGGCCAGTGGGGTGTCCTGGCTCACGCCCGCCGCGCCGTGCAGCTGGACCGCCTTGTCGATGATGTCGACGACCGTGCGCGGGGTGGCGATCTTGATGGCCTGGATCTCGGTGTGGGCCCCGCGGTTGCCCACCGTGTCCATGAGCCACGCTGTTTTCAGGACGAGCAGTCGCAGCTGCTCGACCGCCACGCGGGCGTCCGCGATCCACTCCTGGACCACGCCCTGCTGGGCGATGGGCCTGCCGAAGGCCGTACGGGACACGGCCCGGCGGCACATCAGCTCGATCGCCCGCTCGGCCATGCCGATCAGCCGCATGCAGTGGTGGATCCGGCCGGGGCCGAGCCGGGCCTGGGCGATGGCGAAGCCGCCGCCCGCCTCGCCGACCAGATGGCCCGCGGGCACCCGGGCGCCGTGGAAGACGACCTCGGCGTGACCGCCGTGGGAGTGGTCCTCGTAGCCGTACACCTGCATGGCGCGGCGGACTTCGACGCCCGGGGTGTCGCGCGGGACCAGGACCATCGACTGCTGGCGCCGCACGTCCGCGTTGCCCGGATCCGTCTTGCCCATCACGATGAAGATCTTGCAGTCGGGGTTCATCGCCCCGGAGATGTACCACTTGCGGCCCGTGATGACGTACTGGTCGCCGTCGCGCTCGATGCGGGTCTCGATGTTCGTGGCGTCGGAGGAGGCCACCTCCGGCTCGGTCATCGCGAACGCCGAGCGGATCTCACCGGCGAGCAGCGGCTCCAGCCACTGCTTCTTCTGGTCGTCCGAGCCGAACTGCGCCAGGACCTCCATGTTTCCGGTGTCCGGGGCCGCGCAGTTCAGGGCCGTCGGCGCCAAGTGCGGGGAGCGGCCGGTGATTTCGGCGAGCGGGGCGTACTGGAGGTTGGTGAGGCCGGCGCCGTACTCCGCGTCCGGCAGGAACAGGTTCCACAGGCCCTGCCTGCGTGCCTCCGCCTTGAGGTCCGCCACCACCTGCGGGGTGTCCCAGGGGGATGCGAGCCGTGCGCGCTGCTCGTGGGCGGTGGCCTCGGCGGGGTGGACGTAGTCGTCCATGAAGGCGAGGAGCCTGGTCCGCAGTTCTTCGGTGCGGGCGTCGAATGCGAAGTCCATGACGGGAGTTCAGCCTTCCTGAAGGGTCGTGAGGCCGTGCTCGATGAAGACCGGGACCAGCTCGCCGATGCGGTCGAAGCCGGCGCCGACGGTCTGCCCGAGGGTGTAGCGGTAGTGGATGCCTTCGAGGATCACGGCGAGCTTGAACCAGGCGAACGCCGTGTACCAGGCGATGGCGGAGGTGTCGCGGCCGGAGCGGGCCGCGTACCGCTCGATCAGCTCGGCGGGGGAGGGGTGCCCGGCGGCGCCGGCCGTGGTGGAGATCGGCGAGTTGGGGAGTTCCAGCCTCGCGCTGTACATCACGAGCAGGCCGAGGTCGGTCAGCGGGTCGCCAAGGGTGGACATCTCCCAGTCGAGTACGGCCTTGATCCGGTCGTCGTCGCCGATCAGGACGTTGTCGAGGCGGTAGTCGCCGTGGATGACGGTGGGGGCGGGTGAGGCGGGCAGCTCGCGGCCCAGGGCGGCGTGCAGTTCGTCGATGCCGGCCAGTTCGCGGTTGCGGGAGGCGTCGAGCTGCTTGCCCCAGCGGCGCAGCTGCCGGCCGAGGAAGCCCTCGGGCCGCCCGAAGTCGCCGAGGCCGACCGCCTCGGGATCGACGGCGTGCAGCTCCACGAGCGTGTCGACCAGGCCGAGCACGGCCGCCCGGGTGCGCTCGGGGCCGAGCGGGGCGAGCTGCCCGGCGGTGCGGTACGGCGTCCCGGCCACGTACTCCATGACGTAGAAGGGCGAGCCGAGCACCGACTCGTCCTCGCACAGCAGCACCGGCTCGGGAACCGGGACGGCCGTCGGGTGCAGCGCGCTGATCACCCGGTGCTCGCGCTTCATGTCGTGCGCGGTGGCGAGCACATGGCCGAGCGGTGGCCTGCGTACGACCCACTGCCCGGTCCCGTCCGTGACGACGTACGTCAGGTTCGACCGGCCCCCCTCGATCAGCCGGGCCCTGAGCGGTCCGCTCACCAGTCCCGGCCGCGCGCGGTCGAGGTGGGCGCGCAGCCGCTCCGGGTCGAGGCCTGGCGGGGGGACTGTGCTCATGGTCGGCACCTCCGGAACGGGGATGGTCACGCTGTCCGGGGTCACGCTACCGACCAGTCGGTATGCCGTCCAGAGCGGACATCGATTTGAGGTCGCGCTTTCGGGGGGGGGCTCAGAACAGTATGGCGACGGCGAAGCAGGCCAGGGCCACCGCGCAGGCGGTCGCGCCGATCGCGGCGCGCACCCCGAGCACCCCGGGCCGCGCGGCGCCGCTCAGGGCCCGGATGCGGCGGTGCGCGACGGTCAGGAACCCCAGCCAGGCGAGCCCGCTGAGCGACACCGCGGTGACCGCGAGCGGTGAACTCCCTTTGTGCAGAGCCTGTTTGGCGGCGAGCAGCGCGGCCACCGTGCAGGAGAGGGTGGTACGCCGCCAGGCGAGCCGGGTCCGCTCCGGCTGGAGCCCCGGGTCCCGGGCGGGCGCGGGCATCAGCCGGCCCAGCCGAACAGGACGACCACCACCATCACCACGGCGACGACCGCGACGGCGAGGCCGAGCAGGGTCGGGAACCGCGACACCGGCAGGTCCTCGCCGCGTCGCATGGCCCGCTCGCAGCGCACCCAGTGGTTCACCGCGCGCAGCGCGCACAGCACCCCCGCGCCGAGCAGCGCGAGCGCCAGGCCGACCCGGACGCCCCACCGCAGCTGCGGCAGGAACTGGTCGACCGCGAAACCGCCCCCGATCAGCGCGAGCGAGGTCCTGATCCAGGCCAGGAAGGTGCGCTCGTTGGCGAGCGAGAACCGGTAGTCGGGGGTCTCGCCCTCCTCGTCGATGCGCTGGGGCGTGAACCACAGCCGCAGGGTCCGCATGATCGTGATCACCCGCCGCACCCTACCCGGCACCCTCTCAGGACAGGCCGAGCCCCGACGCCCGCAGCCGATGCCAGGCCGCGAGCCCGTCCGGCACCCACTCCCACTCCTCGATCCGGCGCTCCAGCTCGCTCAGCGGGAGGAAGTCGTGCCAGGCGACCTCCGCCACCTGCGGGTGCACCGCGAGCTCGCAGCGCACTTCGTACACCGACGACCACCAGGTCTGCTCGCCCCTCTCGTAGAGGAACTTGAACAGCGGTACGGGCCGGGGCAGCCCGGACACCCCGAGCTCCTCCTCCGCCTCGCGCAGCGCCGCGGTGTCGTAGGACTCGCCCGCGCCGACCACCCCGCCGACGAACATGTCGTACAGGGAGGGGAAGACGAGCTTGTCCGGGGTGCGGCGGTGGACGAAGATCCGTCCCGTCGCGTCCCGGGCGAGGACGAACACGCAGCGGTGGCGCAGGTTCTTCGCGTACGCGTCGGCGCGCCGCGCCTGCCCGGTCACGGTGTCGTTCTCGTCGACGATGTCCAGGATTTCATCAGCCGGATTCATGGCGCCATGAAATCACCGGCCGGTGAACCGCTCCACGATCGGCCGACGCGGTGTTCTCAGTGCGGCTGGAGGTCGCGGGCCTCTTCCCTCGCGGCCGTGCCCGACGGCATCGCCGGATGCAGCCCGAGCAGCACGATGCCGGTGACGATCGCCGCGAGCCCGGCCGCCTCCCACGCCAGCGCGCCCGCGTCCGTACGCAGCCGGTCCCCGAGGAAGCCGACCCCGCAGGCGATCCCCGCCAGCGGCTGGGCCGCCGTCAGGGCGGGCAGCGACATCCGCAGCGGGGCCGTCTCGAAGGCGCTCTGCACCAGGACGAGGCCGGTCACCCCGAGCGCGATCACCGCGTACGGCTGCCAGCTCGTCGTCAGCTCCGGCCAGCCGCCGCTGGACAGGCGCTGCCCGCTGACCCGCGTCAGCGCGTCCTGGAGGCCGTAGAGCAGACCCGCGGCCACGGCAAGCAGCACCGGGGCCGCCACGCTGAGCCGGTCGTGCTTGGCGAGCGCGGCGAGCAGCAGCGCGACCCCGACCACCAGACCCACGATCAGCCAGTGCCGCAGGGAGCCCGCCACCGAGACGCTGCCGTGCGGCTGGCCCGCCACGATGAACGCGGTCACCCCGCCCGCGAGCAGCGCGAGCCCCGCCCAGCCCTGGCGGCCCAGCGGCTGGCGGGTCTGGAGCCGGGAGAGCCACATGGCGAAGAACAGATTGGTCGCCACCAGCGGCTCGACGAGTGACACCTCGCCCCAGCCCAGCGCCAGCGCGCTCAGCACCATGCCGGCCACCATCAGGCCTATCCCGGCCAGCCAGCGCGGCATCCGCACCAGGTCGAGGAGTAGCCGCGGCGACATGAAGTCGCTCATCGGGGCGTGCTGCGCCGCGTTCTGCTGCAGCACGAACCCCGAGCCCAGACAGCACGCTGCGCTCACGGCGAGGACGAGGACCAGTACCGACACGACGTACACCTCAAGTACGGCCGGGGGCCGTTGACTTGGCCGACGATAGCGCCCCGGGGGCGAGGCCGCCCGTTGGCTGCCCGCACCCGGCCGGTTGACGCGGGTGGACTGCGAACCGAAGATCTGACGCACGGGTGACGTGGCGGACGAGCGGAGTGAGCGGCCCATGGCGTACGACGCCGATGTGATCGTGATCGGGGCGGGGCTCGCGGGCCTGGTGGCCACCGCCGAATTGGCGGACGCGGGCAAGAAGGTGATCCTGCTCGACCAGGAGCCCGAGCAGTCGATCGGCGGCCAGGCCCACTGGTCGTTCGGCGGGCTCTTCCTCGTCGACTCGCCCGAGCAGCGCCGGATGCGGATCAAGGACAGCCGGGCGCTCGCGCTCCAGGACTGGTACGGCACGGCCGGCTTCGACCGGGCCGAGGACCACTGGCCGCGGCAGTGGGCCGAGGCGTACGTCGACTTCGCGTCCGGCGAGAAGCGGGCGTGGCTGCACGCCCGGGGGGTCCGCTTCTTCCCTGTGGTGGGCTGGGCCGAGCGGGGCGGTTACGACGCCAACGGGCATGGGAACTCCGTCCCCCGCTTCCACATCACCTGGGGTACCGGACCGGGCATTGTGGCCCCCTTCGAGCGGAGGGTGCGGGAGGCCGCCGCCCGCGGACTCGTGCGGTTCGCGTTCCGGCACCGCGTGACGGGTCTCGGCCGCAGTGCCGGGGTTCTCGACACCGTGACCGGGGAGGTCCTGGAGCCGTCCGGCGCCCGGCGCGGGACTGCTTCCACCCGTACCGTCACCGGCTCCTTCGAGCTTAAGGCGCAGGCGGTCATCGTGACCAGCGGCGGCATCGGCGGCAACCACGACCTCGTCAGGTCCCAGTGGCCCCAGCGGCTCGGCACCCCGCCCGAGCACCTGCTGTCCGGTGTGCCGGCCCATGTGGACGGCCTGATGCTCGGCATCGCGGAGGAGGCCGGCGCCCACCACATCAACCGCGACCGGATGTGGCACTACACCGAGGGCATCCAGAACTGGAACCCGATCTGGGCCCGGCACGGCATCCGGATCCTGCCCGGCCCCTCCTCGCTCTGGCTGGACGCGCGGGGCAGCCGGCTGCCCGTGCCGCTCTTCCCCGGCTTCGACACCCTCGGCACGCTCGACCACATCATGAAGACGGGGTACGACTACACCTGGTTCGTGCTCGACCAGAAGATCATCGGCAAGGAGTTCGCCCTTTCGGGCTCCGAGCAGAACCCCGACCTCACCGGCAAGTCCGTGCGCGGTGTCATCGGGCGGGCGCGGGCCGATGTGCCGGGGCCGGTCAAGGCGTTCATGGACCAGGGCGCCGACTTCGTGGTGGAGAAGGACCTCGCCTCGCTGGTGCGCGGCATGAACGCGCTCACCAAGGAGCCCCTCATCGACGAGGCCGCGCTGCGCCGCGAGATCGTGGCCCGCGACCGCGAGATCACCAACCCGTTCACCAAGGACCTCCAGATCACCGCGATTCGCGGGGCCCGCAACTACCTCGGCGACAAACTCATCCGTACCGCCCCGCCGCACCGCATCCTCGACCCGAAGGCGGGCCCGCTGATCGCGGTCAAGCTGCACATCCTCACCCGCAAATCGCTCGGCGGCCTGGAGACCGACCTCTCCTCGCGGGCCCTGACGGCGGGCGGCGACCCCCTGCCCGGCCTGTACGCGGCGGGGGAGGCGGCCGGGTTCGGCGGCGGAGGCGTGCACGGCTACCGCTCCCTGGAGGGCACCTTCCTCGGCGGCTGCATCTTCTCGGGCCGGGCGGCGGGCCGGGCCGCCGCGAAGGCGGTGTCCTGAGGGGCAGCCGAAGGGGCAGACCCCGACCCAGGACTGGCCCATCGGCCCGGTGCCGCTGCCCGTGCGGTCAAACCCCTTGAGCGCGGCTCAGGTTGAAACGATCAAGCGAGAGCTGATCCGTCTTGACGTGGAGCATCGGGTACCGCTTTGCTGTCGGCGACCATCGCGCACAGGTTCTGCGCACATTCGTGCCCATGAGGCATCGCCCACACAGGAAGTACGCGGATGTCCCCGCCGCCGCCCCCGCTCGGCCGCCCCCGCCGAAAGGGCAGCCGGTCCTTCGACCCGGCCCTCGACGACGCCGAACTCGCCACGGTCCGGGACCAGTTGGCGCAGGGCCGGTGGACCAGGGCCCGCTCGCTGCTCGGCGCGACCGGAGACGACTGGGACCGCCGCGGCCACCGCGTCACCGTGCTCGCCGAACCCGCGACCAGCGCCGGCTGGGCCCGCGAGTGGCTGCTCGCCGAACCCGACAGCGCGGACGCGGCCGTCCTCTTCGCCTGCGCCGCCGTCCAGCGCTGCCTGCGCGGCAAGGAGTCCGAGGACCGCGCCCGCGAGGCCTGCCTGACCGCCGCCGGGCGCGCCCCCGCCGACCCCACCCCCTGGCTCGCACTCCTGGCCCTGGCCCGCGCGCTCGGCACCGAGGACGAGACCGCGCGCGCTTTCGAGGAAGTGCGGGCCCGCCACCCCGACCACCACCACGCCCACCACCTGATGGCCGCCCGGCTGGCCGAGCGCCGCCCAGCCGGGGGCCCCGACCCGCTGCACGAGGTGTACGACTTCGCCGCCGCCTCGGCGGCCCGCGCCCCCGCCGACTCCCCGCTCGCCCTGCTCCCGCTGATCGCGCACACCGAGCGCTACCGGGTGCTCGCCGCCGCCGGGGGCCGGCCCGCCGAGCCCGCGACGTCCGGGCACTGGACCGGCCGACGGGCCGCCCAGGTGATCAGGACCGCGTTCGACTGGTGGCTGGAATGGGAGCGCGAGGACCACCCCAGGGCCGGCATCGACCTCAACTTCCTCGCCCACGCCAAGCACTGCGAGGGCCGTCCCGCCGAGGCCGCCGCCCTCTTCCACCGCATCGGGCGGCACTTCACCCCGGCTCCCTGGTCCTACCCTGACCGCGACCCGTACCGCGCCTTCCACGACGCGCGCACCGCCGCGCTCGGTGCCGTGTAGCGCGGACCACGGCCGCCACCGCGGCCGCACCCACGACCCCGTTCCCAAGGCAGCACCGAAAGGGCACACCCCGCATGCCGAGCCAGACCGACGAGACCGAGATCAGTACGTACAAGGGCCAGGAACGGGCGCTGCGCGCCGACCGCCTCGGCACCCCGGGGCTGCTGCTCTCGGTCCTCGCGGCGAGCGCGCCCCTGATGGTCGTGGCCGGGGTGATGCCCACCGCGTACGCCGCGATGGGTGTCGTCGGACAGCCGCTGCTCTTCCTCGTCCTCGGCGCGGTCCTCGCGCTGTTCAGCGTCGGGTACGCCGAGATGAGCCGCCATGTGCACAACGCGGGCGCGTTCTACGCGTACATCGCGCGCGGCCTCGGCCCGACCGCGGGCGCCGCGGCCTCCTACGTGGCGCTGGTCGCCTACAGCGCGCTCCAGGTCGGCATCTACGGCATGTTCGGCTTCGAGGTCTCCGGGCTCCTCGACACCTACGCCCACGTGACCATCGACTGGTGGGTGCCCGCGCTCCTCGCCGTCGCGCTGGTCGGCTGGCTCGCCTGGCTGAAGATCGACCTCAACGCCAAGGTGCTCGGCGTGCTGCTGGTCATCGAGGTCGCGCTCGTCGTCGTCTTCGACGGCGCCGCGATGGCGAAACCGGCCACCGGCGGGCTGTCGCTGCACGCCTTCAACCCGCACACCCTGACCGGATCCGGCGTCGGCATCGCCCTGTGCTTCTGCGTCGCCGCGTTCACCGGCTTCGAACAGGCCCCGGTGTACGCGGAGGAGACCAGCCGCCCCAACGTCGTCGTCAAGCGCGTCATGTTCCTCGCCGTCGGATTCACCGCCGCCTTCTTCGCGCTCAGCTCCTGGGCGCTGACGCTGGCGACCGGCCCGCGCGACATCGTGGACTCCGCGCAGAAGCAGGGCCCGGCGCTGCTGTTCGCGCTGGCCGAGAAGAACCTCGGCACCACCTTCACCGACGTGCTCCACGTCCTGTTCGTCACCGGCATGTTCGCGGCGCTGCTCAGCTTCCACAACGTCGTCGCCCGGTACGTCTTCGCCATGGGCCGCGAGGGGCTGCTGCCCGCCGGATTCGGCCGCACCAGCAGCACCAGCGGCGCCCCCGCGGGCGGCTCGCTCCTGCAGACCGTGATCTCGGTGGTCGTCGTGGCCGCCTTCGCGCTCACCGACCACTGGCCGGCCGGCGACCCGACCGCCCCGGTCATGCACCTGTTCACCTGGATGGGCAACGTCGGCGCGCTCGGCGTGATCCTCCTGATGGCCGCCGCCTCGCTCGCCGTGATCGTCTTCTTCGTCCGCAGGGGAGCGGCCGGGGCGCAGCTGTGGCGGCTGCTCGCCGCGGGCGCCGCGGGCATCGCGCTGCTCGGCATCGCCGCGTACACCGTCAAGGACTTCCACGTACTGGTCGGCGCGGGGCCCGAGGACGCGCTCAACTGGGTGCTGCCCGCGATCATCGTGGTGGCACTGCTCGTCGGCCTGGCCTACGGGCTCGTGCTGCGCGCGAAGCAGCCCGAGGTGCACGCCCGGATCGGGCTCGGCAACGAGGCCTTCCAGCTGGAGCGGACGGCCGTCGCGGAGCGGGGCGCCCACGGCGGTGTGCCGGCCCGCCGCGAACCGAGCAGTGAGGAGTCCGGCCGCACCGCCGAGCTGTGAGCCGGCTCCGGGAATTCTGACGGAACGGTGACGTACGGCCGTGACCCCTGGCAGGACCGGGCCGCGGGTGTTCGAATCGTCGGGTGACAGCAGAACAACCGGAACCACCCCCGAGGACCGAGCCGCGCGGGGCCCCCGTCGGGCGCAGGCTCGTGCTCGGCATGCTCGGACTCGGCGTGGCCGGGGTCGGCTCCGCGCGCTACGTCCAGCAGGGCCTGGAGTCGTTCCTGGGCGCCGCCGCCGACAAGGATCCCACCGGGCTCACCAGTCTGCTGCCCAACGGCGGCGGCTTCCGCTACTACTCGGTGGCCGCCTCGGTGCCGCACCGCAGCGCCGCCGACTACCGGCTCACCATCGACGGCATGGTCACCCGGCCGTCGACGTACACGCTCGACTCGCTGCGCGCGCTGCCGCAGACCCGGCTGGTGCGCGATGTGCAGTGCGTGACCGGGTGGCGGGTGCCTGGCACCCCCTTCGCGGGGGTGCGGCTGTCGAGGCTCCTCGACGCGGCGGGGGTCCGGCCGGGGGCCGGGGCGGTCCGCTTCACCTGCTTCGACGGCGCGTACAGCGAGAGCCTCACCCTCGAACAGGCGCGCCGCGACGACGTGTTGATCGCTCTGAGCATGCAGGACAAACCGGTCAGCCACGCCCACGGCGGGCCCGTCCGGCTGTACGTGGCGCCCATGTACTTCTACAAGTCGGCGAAATGGCTCTCCGGGATCACCGTGACGGAGCAGGTCCAGCGGGGATTCTGGGAGGAGCGAGGCTATGACACCGACGCCTGGGTCGGCCGGTCCAACGGACGCGAAGACACCCCCACCGGCTGAACTCCCGTACCGGGTACGGAGGTTCACGGCCGGGGAGCGGTGGGTGCACCGGGCCACGGCCTGGCTGATGGGCGCCTGCGTGGTCACCGCGGCGATCCTCTACGTCCCGCAGTTCGCCGAGGCGGTCGGCCGGCGGGAACTGGTGGTGCGGGTGCACGAGATCTGCGGGGTGCTGCTGCCCGTGCCGGTCCTGCTCGGCCTGGTCTCCCGGGCGTTCCGCGCGGACCTGGGCCGGCTCAACCGCTTCTGGCCGTACGACCGCACCTGGCTGCGCAGCGCGCTGCGCCGGGAGCGCGAGCCGCGGCCGGCCGGGAAGTTCAACGCCGGGCAGAAGGTGTACGCGGGCTGGATCGCGGGGGCGGCCCTGGTGATGCTGGGCACCGGGCTGCTGATGTGGTTCACGCATCTCGCGGCCATCGAGGTGCGGATCGGCGCCACCTTCGTACACGACTGGCTGTCGCTGGCCGTCGGCATCGTGATCGCCGGGCATGTGTGGATGGCGCTCGGCGACCCGGAGGCACGCCGTGGCATGCGCACCGGGTCGGTCGAGCGCCCGTGGGCCGAGCGGGAACACCCTTTGTGGGAGCCGGAGCTAGACGAGAAGTGACAGCAGGAGGACGAGGCCGAGCGACACCACGGAGATGATGGTCTCCATCACCGACCAGGTCTTGATCGTCTGGCCGACGTCCATCCCGAAGTACTCCTTCACCAGCCAGAACCCGGCGTCGTTGACATGGCTGAAGAACAGCGAACCGGCGCCGACGGCCAGTACGAGCAGGGCCGCGTGCGCGGTCGACATGTCGGCCGCGAGCGGTGCGACGAGCCCCGCCGCCGAGATGGTCGCCACGGTCGCCGAGCCGGTCGCGAGCCGGATCGCGACCGCGATCAGCCAGGCGAGCAGCAGCGCCGGAATCGCCCAGTGCCGGGAGAGGTCCAGGATCATCCGGCCCACGCCGACATCGATCAGCGTCTGCTTGAAGCCGCCGCCCGCGCCCACGATCAGCAGGATGCCCGCGATCGGCGCGAGGGACTTCTCGACGGTGGCCGAGATCCGCTCCTTGGTGAATCCGGCCGCCCGGCCAAGGGTGAAGATGGCGACCAGGACGGCCGCGAGCAGCGCGATGAGCGGCGAGCCGACGACGTCGGTGACCCGCTGCACGTGGTTCTTCGGATCGTCGATCACGATGTCGACCAGCGCCTTGGCCAGCATCAGGACGACCGGCAGCAGCACGGTGGTGATCGTCGCGCCGAAGCTCGGCCGGTGCTCCAGGTCCTCCGAGGGGCGCCCTGCCCCTTGCGATGAATACAGCATCTTCTCGGGGGCCGGGATGTCGACCCAGCGGGCCGCGTACCTGGAGAACAACGGCCCCGCGATGATCACCGTCGGAACGGCGACCACCACACCGAGCGCGAGCGTCACGCCGAGGTTGGCGCCGATCGCGTCGACGGCGACCAGCGGGCCGGGGTGCGGCGGAATCAGCCCGTGCATCACGGAGAGACCGGCGAGCGCGGGGATGCCGATCCGCATCAGCGAGTAGTTGCCGCGCTTGGCGACGAGCAGCACCACGGGGATCAGCAGCACGATGCCGACCTCGAAGAAGAGCGGAAGCCCGATGATCGAGGCGATGGCCACCATCGCCCAGGGCATCGCCCGCCCGCCGGACCGGCCGGCCTTGGCCAGGATGGTGTCGACGATCTGGTCCGCGCCGCCGGAGTCGGCGAGCAGCTTGCCGAGGATGGCGCCGAGCGCGATCAGCACGCCCACGCCCGCGACCGTGCTGCCCAGGCCCGTGCTGAAGCTGGCGATGGCCTTGTCGAGCGGGGCGCCCGCGAAGGCGCCGAGCGCCAGCGAGCCGATGGTCAGGGCCAGGAAGGCGTGCAGTTTGAACCGGGTGATGAGCAGGACGATGACGGCGATGCCCGCGAGTACGGCAATGCCCAGCTGGGTGCTGCCGGCCGAGGTGATCGGCTCCGTGGCGCCCGCTGCCAGGAACTCGACGCTGAGTCTGGTCACGGTGGTGATTCCTTAGATGGAGAGCGGTCGCAGCGCGGCGGCGGCTCGCTCGGCGATTTCCTCGGGGGTGCCGGACACGTCGACGGCGACGCCGGCCTCGTCGGCCCCCAGCGGCTGGAGGGCGGCGAACTGCGAATCGAGCAGCGCGGCCGGCATGAAGTGCCCCGTGCGCTGCGACATCCGCCGCTCGATGAGCCCGCGGTCGCCGGTCAGGTGCAGGAAGACGAGCCCGGGGGCGGCCGCCCGCAGCCGGTCGCGGTAGCTCCGCTTGAGCGCGGAGCTGCTGACGACCCCGCCGAGCCCGGCCCGCCCGTGCGCCCAGGCGCCGATCGCGTCGAGCCAGGGCCGGCGGTCGTCGTCGTCCAGCGGGACGCCCGCGGACATCTTGGCGACGTTCGCCGCGGGGTGGAAGTCGTCGCCCTCGGCGTAGGGGACGCCGAGCAGGTCCGCGACCAGCGGCCCGATGGTGGTCTTGCCGGTCCCGGCCACGCCCATCACGACGATGGTCAAAGGGGATTTCATGCGGGTGGTGCCTCGCTGTCTTCATCGACATCGATGTCCGTCGCGCACACTCAAACCCATTAGGTACGACATATTCAAGAGCTCGTGATGTAAAAGTCATACTTTTGAGGCCTCGATGGTGCCCCGTAGGCTTGGCCCATGACGACTCAGGCCCGGGGGCTCCACACGCATGTGCTCGACAGCCTGGGTCTCGCGATCACCGCGGGGGAGTACCCGCCCGGCAGTGTGCTGCGCACCGACGAGATCGCCGAGCGCTTCGACGTCTCGCGCACCGTGGTCCGCGAGGTGGTGCGGGTCCTGGAATCCATGTACCTGGTCGAGTCCCGGCGCCGGGTCGGCGTGACCGTACAGCCCTCGGAGCAGTGGAACGTGTACGACCCGCAGGTCATCCGGTGGCGCCTGGCGGGTGCCGACCGGCCGCGCCAGCTGCGCTCCCTGACCGTGCTGCGCTCCGCCGTGGAACCGGTCGCGGCCGGCCTGGCCGCGCTGAGGGCCACGCCCGCCCAGTGCGCCGACCTCACCGAGCAGGCCCTCGGTATGGTCGCCACCTCGCGCGGCCGCCGGCTGGAGGCCTACCTCGTGCACGACGTGGCCTTCCACCGGATCGTGCTCAACGCGTCCGGCAATGAGATGTTCGCCCGGCTCGGCGACGTGGTGGCCGAGGTCCTCACCGGCCGCACCCACCACCAGGTGATGTTCCCCGACCCCGACCCGGCCGCCGTCACTTTGCATGTGCGGGTGGCCGAGGCGGTGCGCGAACGCGACGCCGTGGAGGCCGAGCGGCTGACCCGGGAAATCGCGGTCGGCGCCCTCCAGGAACTGGACGTACTCGCTCCATAGGTACCCTGGGCAACAAAAGATCCCCAGTGAATACCTTTCGGTTACCTCAGAAACACCTCAAATCTGCCCGTACGTGACATTGGCCACTGCCAAACTGTGCCGACAGCCGGGACTATGGGCCACCAGTCCGTGCCAAGGTGACGAGTTGCATCACCGGTACGGCCGGTTCCGCACGACCGCATGACCCCTCACAAAGGCGAACAACTTTATGAGTGACCGCACCATGCCTGCGGCCGAGACCCAGAGCGCCCCTGCGGGGGCTGCGACGGGCACCCCCCACATCGACGCCGGTGACGCCGGTTACAGCAAGGACCTCAAGTCCCGCCATATCAACATGATCGCCATCGGCGGCGCGATAGGCACCGGCCTCTTCCTCGGTGCCGGCGGCCGGATGGCGGGCGCGGGCCCCTCACTCGCGATCGCCTACGCGGTCTGCGGTGTCTTCGCGTTCTTCGTCGTACGGGCCCTCGGCGAGCTCGTGCTCTACCGCCCTTCCTCGGGCGCCTTCGTCTCCTACGCCCGTGAGTTCATGGGTGAGAAGGGCGCCTACACGGCGGGCTGGCTGTACTTCCTCAACTGGTCGACCACCGCCGTCGCCGACATCACCGCGGCCGCGACCTACGCCCACTTCTGGGCCATGTTCAGCAACGTCCCGCAGTGGGTCTGCGCGCTCGTCGCGCTCGCGGTCGTCCTCACCGCCAACCTCATCTCGGTGAAGTACTTCGGCGAGATGGAGTTCTGGTTCGCGATCATCAAGGTCGTCGCGCTGGTCGCCTTCATGCTGGTCGGCATCTTCCTGGTGGTGACCCAGCACAACGTGGACGGCACCACGCCGGGCCTGGCCAACATCACCAATCACGGCGGCATCTTCCCGATGGGCATGCTGCCCATGCTGCTCGTCATCCAGGGCGTCGTCTTCGCGTACGCGTCGGTCGAGCTGTGCGGCGTCGCCGCCGGTGAGACCGAGAACCCGCAGAAGATCCTGCCGAAGGCGATCAACTCGATCATGTGGCGGGTCGGCATCTTCTACGTCGGCTCGGTGGTGCTGCTCGCGCTGCTGCTCCCGTACACCGAGTACTCCGAGGGCCAGAGCCCGTTCGTCACCGTCCTCGACAAGATCGGCGTGCCGGCCGCGGCCGGCGTGATGAACCTGGTGGTCCTCACCGCGGCCCTCTCCAGCCTCAACTCGGGCCTGTACTCAACCGGCCGCATCCTGCGCTCGATGGCGATGGCGGGCTCCGCGCCCAAGTTCACCGGCCTGATGAACAAGGGCCAGGTGCCCTACGGCGGCGTGCTGCTCACCGCGGGATTCGGCGTCCTCGGCGTCGCCCTGAACGGCTTCGTGCCCAACGACGCGTTCGAGATCGTGCTGAACTTCGCCTCCATCGGCATCCTCGGCACCTGGGCGATGATCATGATCTGCTCGCTGCTGTTCTGGCGCCGCGCGCAGCAGGGCGGCGTGCAGCGCCCGTCCTACAAGCTGCCGTGGGCCCCGTACACGCAGATCGTGACGCTGGTCTTCCTCGCGACCGTGGCCTTCTTGATGTGGTACGGCGGCGGAGTCGGCCGCACCACGATCTACTGCCTCCCGGTCATCGCGGCACTGCTCGTCGGCGGCTGGTACCTGGTCCGCAAGCGGGTCTCCGCGATCGCCTCGGGCGAGTAGCCCCGGCTGCTCGACAGGGCGGCATCCCCGGGTCCGGGGGTGCCGCCCTTTTCATGTGCGCAGGCGCTGCAACCGCGCGGCGGCCGCCGCGAGCACCATCTCAAGGGCCGCCGGGTAGGCGCTGCGGCGCATCTCCGCCACCAGGACCGGCGCCGTCGCGGCCACATGCGGATGGGTGTCCGCCGGAAGCCGCGCGTACCGCTCCCGCCAGGCCCGCTCCTCCAGCGCCCGGGACTCCGCGCTCAGCGTGAGCACCGCCGCGTCGATCGCCGCGAACGACAGCGCCTGGTCGATGAAGACGTGGTAGATCCGCACCGCCTCGGCGTCCGGGAACCCGGCCCCGCGCAGAATCCCGAGGATCGTCTCCACCGACCGCATCTCGTGCACCCGCCCGGTGACCCGGGTGAAGGTGAGCAGCGCCGCCTGCGGATGGGCCTGGTAGTCGGCGTTGATGCGCAGCCCTAGCGAGCGCAGGTCGGCCCGCCACTCGCCGGTGGGCCGCCAGGACCGCAGCGTACGGCCGATGAGCTCGTCGGCCACCGCGAGCAGCAGGTCGTCGGTGTCGCGGAAGTAGCGGTAGAGCGCGCTCGGGTCCGCGCCGAGGGCCGTGCCCAGCCGGCGCACCGTGAGCGCCGCCGCCCCGTGCTCGCCGATCAGCCGCAGCGCGGTCCGGACGATCAGTTCCTCGGACAGCACCGTGCCCCGCTTGGTGGGCCGGCGCCGCCGCCGCTCCCCGTCCGGTACGACTCGCTCGCTCATGGGCCGCCACCCTACGAAGCCCCGCACTTTATGACAACAGCGTTGACGCAGTGAGTTCACGGGGAGTTCGATGTGCCGCCATCGGGGCCGATCAGCGCCCCTCGGCGAAGGAGCGACCGTGCGCACTCCCTACGGCAGTGACCCACCCGTTCTACACAAGAGCCTCGGTGTCCTCGACGGCGTCGCCATCGCCGCCTCCTCCACGGCTGCCACCACCAGCATCGGCATCGGTCTCGGCGTCACGGCGGGCGCCGTGGGCCTGCACCTGCCGATCGTCATGCTGCTCGCGTTCATGCCGATCCTCGGCATCGCGAGCGCCTACACCCGGCTCAACAAGGTCGAGCCCAACATGGGCAGCGGCTATGTGTGGGTCGGCCGCTCGCTCAGCCCCTGGCTGGGCTTCCTGACCGGCTGGATCGCCATCGTCTCGACCGTCGTCTTCCTCTCCTACACCACCGCCGTCACCGGCTCCGCCCTGATCCAACTGGCGGGCGAGGCGGGCCTGCACGAGCTCGGCGGGCTGCGCCTGAACCCCGACTCCACGGCCCAGTCCACCGCCATCGGAATCGTCGTCCTGGTCGCCGTCACCTTCACCGCCGTCGTCGGCACCCACTCCGCCGCCACCCTCCAGAAGTGGCTCCTGGTCTTCGAGTACGCGGTACTGCTCGGCTTCTGCGGCTACGGACTCTTCAAGGGCCCGCACCCCTTCAGCCTCGACTGGCTGAACCCGTTCACCATCCCCTCGGGCCAAGCCCTCGCCCAAGGGCTGCTGCTGTCCGTCTTCTGCTTCTGGGGTTTCGAGTCGACCTTCAGCGTGAACGAGGAGATCCGCGACCCGCAGGACGCCTCCAAGGCCGGACTCATCACCCTGTTCACCATGCTCGGCCTGTTCCTGCTCGGCTCCTTCGCCTTCCAACGGGTGCTCTCCGCCGATGAGTTGGTGGGCCACGGCGCCCAGGGGCTCACCTTCTTCGGCGACCGGCTCGCCTCCCAGCCGCTCGCCGCGCTCCCGCTGGTCGCACTGACCTTCTCGGCCGTCGCCTCGCTCCAGTCCGGTGTCATCCCCACCGTGCGCGGCATGTTCGCGATGAGCCGCGACCGCACGCTGGGCCCGCTCTGGCTCAAGGTCAGCCCCAGGTACGGGACTCCGGCGGCGGGCACGATCGCGATCGGCTGCGTCGCGGCGGCCATCGCCGTCCTCTCGCTCCTCATCTCCAAGATCGGCGACCTGATCCTGGCCTCCGTCAACGCGATCGGGATCGTGGTGTCCCTCTACTACGCGCTGACCGCGCTGGCCGCCGCGAGCCGCTTCCGCGGGGCGCTGCGGGAGAGCGTGGGCGAGGCCGTGCGCGCCGTCGTCGTCCCGGTCCTCAGTGCCCTGTTCCTGCTCGGCCTCGGCGGCTACCTCGGCTGGACCTTCTACACCTCCGCCGACCACTTCGAAGTCAGCCCCGACAACGGGTGGTTCATGCTGTTCTGCCCGGCGGTGATGCTGCTCAGCGGCTTCGTCGCCGCGGCCTGGGCCAAATGGGTAAGGAAATCCCCGTACTTCGTCACCGGCCTTTCGGCCATGGAATCGGACCCGGCGCCGCTCGGCGCCCCCGAAGCCGCCTGAACCACCCCCGTACAGAATGGATCCGTACATGCGCCACACCCCCGCCGACCTCGTCTTCACCGGCGGCCCGGTCCTCACCCTGGACGCCGCCCGCTCCCGCGCCACCACCGTGGCCGTCACCGGGGAGCGCATCACCGCCGTCGGCCACGACGAGGTGCGCGAGCTGATCGGCCCGAGGACCGAAGTCGTGGACCTCGCGGGCAAGTTGCTGATCCCCGGCTTCCAGGACGCCCACGTCCACCCGGTGTCGGCGGGCATCGAGCTGGCGCGCTGCGACCTCACGGGCACCCGTACGGCGGCCGACACCCTGGCGGCCGTACGGGCCTACGCCGACGCCCGCCCCGACCGGGAGTGGATCACCGGCGGCGGCTGGTCCATGGAGGCCTTCGACGGCGGCAGCCCCACCCGGGACCTCCTCGACCGGGTCGTGTCCGATCGGCCCGTCTACCTCCCCAACCGCGACCACCACGGAGCCTGGGTCAACACCCGCGCCCTGGCCCTCGCCGGGATCACCCGTGACACCCCCGACCCCGCCGACGGCCGCATCGAGCGCGACACCTCCGGCGAGCCGACCGGGCTGCTCCAGGAGGGCGCCATGGACCTGGTCGGCCGGCTCACCCCCCGCTCCACCCCCGCCGAACGCCTCGCGGCCCTGCTGCGCGCCCAGGCGCACCTCCACTCGTACGGGATCACCGCCTGGCAGGACGCGATCGTCGGCAGCTTCGGTTCGATGGACGATCCGGCGGACGCCTACGCGGCCGCCGCCCGCGACGGCTCGCTGACCGCCCGGGTCGTCGGCGCCCTGTGGTGGGACCGCGAGCGCGGCGCCGAGCAGATTCCCGAACTGGTCGAGAAGCGGCGCGAGTTGAGCCACGGGCGGTTCCGCGCCGGATCGGTGAAGATCATGCAGGACGGCGTGGCGGAGACCGGCACCGCGGCGTTGCTCAGCCCGTACCTGGACGCCTGCGGCTGCGCCACCGCCAACTCCGGCACCAGCTTCGTCGACCCGGCTCAACTCCGCTCGTACGTCACGCAGTTGGACGCGCTCGGCTTCCAGGCCCACTTCCACGCGCTCGGCGACCGGGCCGTGCGCGAGGCGCTGGACGCGGTGCAGGCGGCCCGCGAGGCCAACGGGTGGACCGACACCCGGCCGCACCTCGCACACCTCCAGATCGTCCACCCCGACGACATCGACCGCTTCCGCCGACTCGGCGCCACCGCCAACATCCAGCCCCTGTGGGCCGCCCACGAACCCCAGATGGACGAGCTGACCATCCCCTTCCTCGGCAAGGAACGGGCCGCCCGGCAGTACCCGTTCGGCGCGCTGCTCCGCTCCGGGGCGACCGTCGCCGCCGGCTCCGACTGGCCGGTCAGCAGCCCCGACCCGATGCACGGCATCCACACCGCCGTGAACCGGATCACCCCCGAGGAGGAGGGCCCCGTCTTCCTGCCCGAGCAGCGGATCACGCTGACCGCCGCGTTCGCCGCGTACACGGCGGGCACGGCCCATGTGAACCACCTGGACGACACCGGCTCGATCCGGGCGGGCGCCCTCGCCGACCTGGCGGTGCTCGACCGGGACCCGTACGCGGGCCCGCCGGAGGAAATCGGCGCGACCCGTGTGCTGCGGACCTACGTCGGCGGCCGACCGGTGCACGACGCCACCTCATAAGGTGTATCCCTGATACACCCGACGGCACGGAACAGGGAGTGACGGCATGTCGCAGCAGGTCCAAGGGGTCATCGCACCGGGGAAGAACCAGCCCGTACGGGTGGAGACCATCGTGGTGCCCGACCCGGGCCCCGGCGAGGCGGTCGTGAAGATCCAGGCCTGCGGCGTCTGCCACACCGATCTGCACTACAAGCAGGGCGGCATCAACGACGACTTCCCGTTCCTGCTCGGCCACGAGGCGTCCGGGATCGTGGAGTCGGTGGGCGCGGGCGTCACCGATGTCGCGCCCGGCGACTTCGTGATCCTCAACTGGCGTGCGGTGTGCGGCAATTGCCGGGCCTGTCTGCGCGGCCGCCCGCAGTACTGCTTCAACACCCACAACGCGCGGCAGAGGATGACGCTGCTCGACAGCACCGAGCTGTCGCCCGCCCTCGGCATCGGCGCGTTCGCCGAGAAGACACTGGTCGCGGCGGGCCAGTGCACCAAGGTCGACCCGGCGGTCTCGCCGGCGGTGGCGGGCCTGCTCGGCTGCGGTGTCATGGCCGGGATCGGCGCGGCCATCAACACCGGCAACGTCGGCCGGGGCGACTCGGTCGCCGTCATCGGCTGCGGCGGTGTCGGCGACGCGGCGATCGTGGGCGCCCGGCTCGCGGGCGCGGCGCGGATCATCGCCGTCGACATCGACGACCGCAAACTGGCGACGGCCAGGACGATGGGCGCCACGCACACCGTCAACTCCCGCACCCAGGACGCCGTCGAGGCGATCCGCGAGCTCACCGGCGGCAACGGCGCGGACGTCGTGATCGAGGCGGTGGGCCACCCCGAGACGTACAAGCAGGCCTTCTACGCCCGCGATCTGGCGGGCACGGTCGTCCTGGTCGGCGTGCCGACCCCGGAGATGACCCTGGAACTGCCCCTGCTGGACGTCTTCGGCCGCGGCGGCGCCCTGAAGTCCTCCTGGTACGGGGACTGCCTGCCGTCCCGGGACTTCCCGATGCTGGTCGATCTGCACCAGCAGGGCCGGATCGACCTCGGGGCGTTCGTCACCGAAACGATCGCGCTCGATGAGGTCGAGAAGGCCTTTGAGCGGATGCACGAGGGTGATGTGCTGCGCTCGGTGGTGGAGTTCTGATGACCGTTCGCGCACGTATCGATCATTTGGTCACGTCCGGCACGTTCGCTCTCGACGGCGGTAAGTGGGACGTCGACAACAACGTGTGGATCGTCGGCGACGACGAGGAGGCCGTCGTCATCGACGCGGCCCATGACGCCGAGGCGATCCTGGCGGCGCTCGGCGGCCGGACGCTGAGGGCGATCCTCTGCACCCATGCCCACAACGACCACATCGACGCGGCCCCGGCCCTGGCGGAGGCGACCGGCGCGCCGGTCCTGCTGCACCCGGACGACCTCCCGCTGTGGAAGCAGACCCACCCCGAACGCCTCCCCGACACCGAACTGGCCGACGGCCAGCGGGTGTTGGTGGCCGGAGCGGAACTGGAGATCCTGCACACCCCGGGCCACGCCCCCGGCGCGGTCTGCCTCTACGCCCCGTCCCTCGGCACGGTCTTCACCGGCGACACCCTCTTCGCCGGCGGCCCCGGCGCGACGGGCCGCTCGTTCTCCCACTTCCCGACGATCATCGACTCGATCAAGTCCCGGTTGCTGACGCTTCCGCCGGAGACGGTGCTGCGTACGGGGCACGGGGACGCGACGACGATCGGGGCGGAAGCGGCGCACTTGGAGGAGTGGATCGCCAAGGGGCATTGAGCGCTCTGCCGACTGCGCGGTCGGCCGGCTGCGGGCTGTCGGCGGCCGGCCGCGCAGTTCCCCGAGCCCCTAGGGGGTGCCGGGCGGCACATCAAGCTCTGGTCGGCGAAACAGGCTCACCCACCCCGTACACCCCCCGAGCCGTCCCCCCGAAAACCGCCCCGCGTTCGCCCGCGCTCAACCCCGCCATGAGCTCCCGGGCCGCATCCAGCACACCCCCGTACGACGCGGCCAGCCCGCACACCGGCCAGTCCGACCCCCACATCAACCGCCCCGCCCCGAACGCGTCGAGCACCGTCTCCGCGTACGGCCGAAGATCCCGCACGGCCCACCGCGCCCACGACGCCTCCGTCACCATTCCCGACAGCTTGCACACGGTGTTGGGCAGCGCCGCGAGCGCGCGGACCGCCGAAGCCCAGGGCTCAAGGGTCCCCGACGCGATGGGCGGCTTCCCCAAGTGGTCCAGTACAAAGGTGAGTTCGGGGTGCAGCGCGGCGGCCCGCACACAGGCGGGCAGCTGCCGGGCCATCACCACCAGGTCGTACGCGAGCCCCGCCGACGCGACCGCCCGGAGCCCGCGCCGCACGTCGTCGCGCAGCAGCCACTCGGGATCCCGCTCCCCCTGCACCTGGTGCCGGATCCCCACCAGCCGTCCACCACCGGGCAGTTGACACAACCGGGCCAGTTCATCGGCGACGCCGGGCACGGTGAGGTCGGTCCAGCCGACTACCCCGGCGACGAGATCGCTGCCGTCCGCGAGCGCCAGGAACTCCGGGGTCTCCTCGGCCACGGCCACGGTCTGGACGAGTACGGCCGCCGTGACCCCGGCGGATGCGGTCTCCGGCCGGAGATCGTCAAGGGTGAAGTTCCGTCGGAGCGGGGCTAGTTCGGGCCCCTTGATCCAGTCCTGGTCGCGGACGCCGAGGTCCCACACATGGTGGTGGGCATCGACGAAGCCCGCCTCCCGCGCGGGGTGAGGGGCATCCGAGGCATCCAGGAGGGCCTCACCCATGTCGTGCGGGGCGTCGACGCCCCTCCGGCCGCCCCTCACAGCTCCCACACCGCCGGAAGCCCCGCCCCCGCCCCTTCGGTCGAATAGTCGTGCACGACATCGAGCAGTTCGCCCATCCGGGCCTGCCAGGCGGCATTCGCCGGCAGTCTTGCCAACTCGCTCAGCAGATGTGCGTAATCCGAGCACTCGATCACGTGGAACAGCTCGGTGCCGCTGCGCCAGATCGTCCAGGAGGTGGCCCCGGCGGCCTTGATCGCGGCTGTGAGTTCCGGTGGCACCTCCCGGTGCGCGGCCTCGTACTCCTCGATCCGGTCGGCCCGGACCCGGGTGTGCAGCGCGACCCTCATATGCCCAGCTCCTCCCAGAGTTCCTCCGGTACCGGCGTCGCGAACATGGCGGCGGTGTCCCGGACTTCGGCCGCCGAACGCGCCCCGGCCAGCACGCTCGCCACCGCCGGGTGCCGCAGCGGAAAGGCCAGCGCGGCGGCCCGCAGGGGAACGCCGTGGCCCGCACAGACCGCCTTGATCTTCAGGGCCCGTTCGAGGAGCTCCGGGGGAGCGGCGGTGTAGTCGTACGTCGCCCCGGGCCGCGGATCGGCCAGCAGCCCGGAGTTGAAGACGCCGCCCACCACGACGCTCCGGCCGCGAGCCAGGGCCTCCGGCAGCAGTTCGTCCGCCGCACGCTGGTCGAGGAGCGAGTACCGCCCGGCGCACAGCACCGCGTCCACATCCGATTCGCGCAGGAAGCGGGTGAGCAGCTCCGTCCGGTTCATCCCGGCCCCTATGGCCCGTACGACGCCCTCCGCGCGCAGCCGCTCCAGCGCCGGGTAGGCCTCGCGGAGCGCCTGCTCGCCGTGGTCGTCCGGATCGTGCAGATAGACGATGTCGATCCGGTCGAGCCCGAGCCGCTCCAGACTGGCCGCGATGCTGCGGCGCACACCGTCCGCGCTGAAGTCCCAGCGGCGCCGGTGCGTGGCGGGGACCGCGAAGCCCTCCGCGAGATCGTCCCCGCCGCCCTCCCGGGGCTCCAGAACGCGGCCGACCTTCGTGGAGAGCGTGTAGGTGTCGCGCGGCCGGTCGCGCAGCGCGGCCCCGATCCGGCGCTCGGAGAGCCCGAGTCCGTAGTGCGGGGCGGTGTCGAAGTAGCGGACGCCCGCGTCCCAGGCGGCATCGACGGCACCCCGGGCCGCCTCGTCGCGGAGCGGGGTGAACAGGTTGCCGAGTGCGGCGCCGCCGAGGGACAGAGCGGTCACCGGGCAGTCGCCGGCACCCAGCGAGGTAGCACGCATGCCCGCATATTTATCAGACCTTTGCGCGGTTCAGGCACCCCCGAGGCCCCAATTTCCGTACGCGAAAGCCCTATTGATCCGATGTCTGGGTGCTGGGCCATTCCGCCAGCCGCAGCCCGCTCTCAAACCTGCGGACCCGGCCGTCCACCGGATCGGTGAACTCCAGGACTCTGGCGAGCAGTTGCAGCGGCGCCCCGAAGTCCTCGGGATCGGGCTCCGGCAGAACCGCCGGATACACCGGGTCGTTGAGGATCGGCAGGCCGAGCCCGCTCATGTGGACCCGCAGCTGATGGGTGCGGCCGGTGGCGGGCAGCAGGCGGTAGCGGCCGAGCCCGCCGCGCCGCTCGGCCAGCTCGATCCGGCTCTCCGCGTTCGGCTCGCCCGCCTCCTCGCGGGCGGCGATCACCCCGCGCTCCTTCACGATCCGGCTGCGCACGGTCACGGGCAGCGCCACATCGGGGTCGTACGCCGCCACCGCCTCGTACTCCTTGCGCACCCGGCGGCCGCTGAACAGATTCTGGTAGGCGCCCCGGTCCTCGGGCCGCACCACGAACAGGGCGAGTCCCGCCGTCAACCGGTCGAGCCGGTGGGCGGGCTGGAGCGCGGGCAGCGCCAGATCCCGCCGCAGCCGGGCCACCGCCGTCTCGGTGATGTGCCGGCCCCGTGGCGTGGTGGCGAGGAAGTGCGGCTTGTCCGCGATCACGATGCGCTCGTCGCGGTACACGATGCCCACCTCGAACGGCACCGGCAGCTCCGGCGCGAACTCCCGGTGGAACCACACATGCGTCCCGGCCCGGTACGCCTCCGCCCCGCTGAGCACCCCCTCGGCCCCGACGAACCGCCCCTCGCGCAGCATCGCGGCCACCCGCTCGGCACCGATCGCGCCCTCGAACCGGCCCACCAGATGATCACCGACTGTCGCCCAGGCCCCCGCCGGATCGGCGGGCAGCCGTACACGCACCGGATCGATGCCGTCGCGCTGCGGAAGCGGGGCGGCCGGGGTCCTGGATCTGCGTCTCACGGAACCAGAGAACCCCACCCCGGCCCGCAGAAGCAAGGGAATCCCAGGTCAGCAGCGTTCCCCGGGCGGATACCGGCCGGGGCGGAGGAGTGGGGCGGCTCTCCCGCCCTGCTTTCCGCGCAATGGAGAGGCATGCTGCCAGAGGGGATGAACAGCCGGATATCCATGTATGCCGTACATGAGGCTGAGAGGCAGTGATGAACGAAGAGTCGGTCATGGGCGGCAAATGCTGTCTGCTCACCACGGGTGAACTGATGCCCGGAGACGTCATCGAGACGGATCCGGACGGCCCCTGGCTCGTGGTGGTGCGCACCGCGCCCGCGACCGAGACGAAGACCAGGCTGCACCTGCGCCCACTGACCGGCGGCCCCGACGTGGAGCGCGTACTGCCGCGCTATGAACGCCAGGTCGTCCGTACGTCCCGGGCGGACCCGGCCGATCTGCCGCAGCCCGTGGAGCGCGAGGCCCCCCGGCACCGGCGGGTCGTGGTGACCGGCCTGGGTGCCGTCAGCCCGCTCGGCGGCGACGTGCCGGAGCTGTGGCAGGGGCTGCTCGAAGGCCGCTGCGGGGTCTCGGTGGTGACGGGCCCGGACTACGACGGGCTGCCGGTACGGCTCGCCGCCCGAGCCGCCGTCGAGCCCGCCGCGCTGTTCCCGAAGCCGGTGGCGCGCCGGATGAACCGCTCCACCCAGTTCGCGGTGCTCGCCGCCCGCGAGGCCTGGCGGGACGCGGGACTCGACCTGTCGGGGACCGTGGCCAGCGGCCTGCGCCCGTCCCGTACCGGAGTGTCGATCGGCACGATCATCGGCGGGGCGCCCGTCCTGGTCGAGAGCAGGCTGACCCTCATCGAACGCGGGCCGCGCGCGGTCTCCCCGTACACCACACCCATGACCGCGCCGTCCGCGTCGGCCGCCCAGATATCCAAGGACCTCGACATCCGCGGCGAGGCAAGAACCGTGGTGTCCGCCTGCGCGTCCGGTACGGAGGCGATCGGGCAGGCCATCGACGCCATCCGTTTCGGGCGGGTCGACCTCGTCGTCGCGGGCGGCGCCGAGGCCGTGATCACCCCGGAGATCCTCGCCTCGTTCGCCGCGCTGCGGGCCGTGTCGAGGCGCAACGACCAACCCGCCGAAGCGTCAAGGCCGTTCGACGCCGGGCGCGACGGGTTCGTGCTGGGGGAGGGCGCCGGCGTACTCGTCCTGGAGGACGAGGAGCACGCCCGCGCGCGCGGGGCCCGCGTCTACTGCGAGGCGGCGGGCTGGGGCCTGTCCGCGGACGCCTTCCACATGGCGGCCCCCGAACCCCACGGCCGCGGCATCGAGGCCGCGCTGCGGGCCGCCCTCGCGGACGCGGGGGCCACCCCCGCCGACGTGGCGCACGTCAACGCGCACGCCACCGCGACGGTGGAGGGAGACCGCACGGAGGCCCGCGCCCTGGGCCGCCTGTTCGGCCGCCACACCCGCGACATCCCGGTCACCGCCAACAAGGGCGCCCTGGGCCACCTCCAGGGCGCGGCGGGCGGAGTCGAGGCCATCGCTGCGGTACTCACGCTGCGGGACGGCCTGATCCCGCCGACCGTCGGCTGCGACGAGCCGGAGGAGGGCCTGGGCCTGGACATAGTGCGGTCCACCCCGCGCCCGCTCCCGCCGTGCGGCGACATAGTCCTGAGCAACTCGTTCGGCTTCGGCGGCCACAACGCGGTGCTTGCCTTCCGCCGGATGTGAACCCCGCGGGGCGGAGCCGCCGTACAACAAGAAGTCCCCGCGATCGCTGTGCGACCACGGGGACTTGCTGGTGTCCGAGGGGGGACTTGAACCCCCACGCCCGATAAAGGGCACTAGCACCTCAAGCTAGCGCGTCTGCCATTCCGCCACCCGGACAAGGTGTCTGTCTCGCGGGCCGTGCCCGTTCCGACGTGGAAAACAATAGCAAACATCTCGGGGTGCTCGATCACCCCCCTGGCCTGCATGAACACCGGATGCCGGCGGGAAGCTGCCCTTGGGTGCCGGGGAGCGGCGGGGGAGGATGGGGGCGGACCACACGGAGCGACAGCGGGAGGAAGCAGCGTGAGCGAGTCGAGCACGACCCGGACCGGCGGTGTGACCGGTGAGGACGAGGTCGTCGACCTCTGCCGCGATCTGATCAGGATCGACACCAGCAACTACGGGGACCACTCCGGGCCGGGGGAGCGCGCGGCGGCCGAGTACGTCGCGGAGAAGCTCGCCGAGGTCGGCCTCGAACCGCAGATCTTCGAATCGCACCGGGGCCGGGCCTCCACCGTCGCCCGGATCGCGGGCGAGGACCCGTCGCGGCCCGCGCTGCTCATCCACGGCCACACCGACGTCGTACCGGCCAACGCCGACGACTGGACGCACCACCCCTTCGCCGGTGAGATCGCCGACGGCTGCGTGTGGGGCCGCGGCGCGGTCGACATGAAGGACATGGACGCGATGACCCTCGCGGTCGTACGGGACCGGCTGCGCAGCGGCCGCAAGCCCCCGCGGGACATCGTGCTGGCCTTCCTCGCCGACGAGGAGGCGGGCGGCACCTACGGGGCGCGCTTCCTCGTGGACAAGCACCCCCAGCTGTTCGAGGGCGTCACCGAGGCGATCAGCGAGGTCGGCGGGTTCTCCTTCACCGTCAACGAGAACCTGCGGCTCTACCTGGTGGAGACGGCCCAGAAGGGCATGCACTGGATGAAGCTGACCGTGGACGGCACCGCCGGGCACGGCTCGATGATCCACAAGGACAACGCCATCACCGAGCTGTCCGAGGCCGTCGCGCGGCTCGGCCGGCACAAGTTCCCGGTGCGCGTGACCAAGACGCTGCGGCACTTCCTCGACGAACTCGGCGACGCGCTCGGCACCGAGCTCGACCCGGAGAACATGGACGAGACGCTCGCCAAGCTCGGCGGCATCGCCAAGCTCATCGGCGCCTCGCTCCAGAACACCGCCAACCCGACCCAGCTGGGCGCCGGTTACAAGGTCAACGTCATCCCGGGCCAGGCCACCGCGCACGTGGACGGCCGGTTCCTGCCGGGGTACGAGGAGGAGTTCCTGGCCGATCTGGACCGGATCCTCGGGCCGCGCGTCAAGCGCGAGGACGTCCACGCGGACAAGGCGCTGGAGACCACCTTCGACGGCGCCCTGGTCGACGCGATGCAGACCGCGTTGCAGGCCGAGGACCCGATCGCGCGCGCCGTGCCGTACATGCTCTCGGCCGGAACCGACGCCAAGTCCTTCGACGACCTCGGCATCCGGGGCTTCGGCTTCGCGCCGCTGAAGCTGCCGCCGGAGCTGGACTTCGCCGGGATGTTCCACGGCGTGGACGAGCGGGTGCCGGTCGACGGCCTGAAGTTCGGCGTACGGGTCCTCGACCGCTTCATCGACGCTTCGTGACCCCCGGGTGCCGCGTGCGCCCCGGGAGCACCCCGGGCATCGGAGCCGCACCGAAACGACCCTCCAATAATCGTTTGAACGTGCGTATTTGACTGAAAAGAGTGAATGAACTCATACGCTCGTAGCTCCATAACTTTCTCCTCGTTACAGGGTGTGCGGTCCGCGGCTGGGATCGCACATATGCCAACAAGGAGGAAGTAATGATCAAGAAGGTCGTCGCTGCTGCGGCTGTCACTGGTGGTCTGGTTCTCGCGGGTGCGGGGCTGGCTGTCGCCGACGCGGGTGCCGAGGGTGCCGCTGTGCACTCCCCGGGCATCGTGTCGGGCAACGTCGTCCAGGCGCCCATCCACATCCCGGTGAACGTGTGCGGCAACACGATCTCCGTGGTCGGGCTGCTGAACCCCGCCTTCGGCAACACCTGCGTCAACAAGTGACGTTGTGCCTCAACCCGTGAGGGTTTGAGCCCGGCGGCCCCGGAGTGCGCGCCATGCACTCCGGGGCCGCCCGGCATTTCATCCCGGGCGCAACGGCGCAGCCGGGCTTTCCGGAAGAGCAGAGGGCAGGGAACGAATCTATGCGACAGGTCACCCGCAAGGGACTGATCACCATGGCGGCCGCGACCGGCGTCATCGCCATGGGCGGCGGCGCCGCGCACGCCGACTCGACGGCTCACGGCAGTGCCTCGAACTCGCCGGGCGTACTGTCCGGCAACGCGGTGCAGGTCCCGGTGCACGTGCCGGTCAACGCCTGCGGCAACACCGTCAACGTGGTCGGTGTGCTCAACCCGGCGTTCGCCAACCACTGCGCCAACAAGGGCGGCGGGGGGCACGGCGGCGGGGCCACCGCAGGCGGCCGCACCAGCGACTCGCCGGGCATCGGCTCCGGCAACACCGTCCAGGTGCCCATCGACGTACCGGTGAACGCCTGCGGGAACAGCGTGAGCGTCGTGGGCGTCGGCAACCCGGCGTTCGGCAACGACTGCGTGAACGGCGAGGGCGGCCGGCCGGGCCACCCCGGTCACCCGGGCCACCCCGGTCACCCGGGCCACCCCGAGCACCCGGGCCAGCCCGAGCACCCCGGGCAGCCGGGGCAGCACCAGCCGCCGTGCCAGCCCGGACAGCCGGGGCAGCCGGGGCAGCCGGGGCACCCCGGTGTCCCGGAGCACCCGGTCAGCCCGATCGCGCACCACCCGGCCAAGCCCGCGGTGCCCGCGACGCCCGCCGCTCCCGGCACGCCCGGTGCCCCCGGCACGCAGGCCGTGACCGCACCGCACGCCCCGGCCGCGCTGGCGCACACCGGCGCCGAGGGCCTGGGCTTCGCCGCCCCGGCCGCCGCGGGCCTGCTGCTCGGCGGAGCGGTCCTCTACCGCCGCGGACGCTCCGCGCAGTAGTCCTCGAAGCCCCGGCGTACCGCGGTCATGACGGAGCGGGCCCCGCAGTTGCGGGGCCCGCTCCGTTCGTGCCGCACGCTCGCCACTGTCACCACGTGGCTCGCAGCTGGCGGATGATCCGCCTGCGCAGCCGCACTCTGCGGCTGCCGTCCCGGCGCAGACTCAGTCGGTCCAACTCCCAGTGTCCGTACTCGGCATGGTCGGTCAGCAGACGCGTCGCCTCCTTGCGGGACACCCCGCGCGGCACGTACACGTCGACAAATTCGTATTCCGGCATCGCATCTATTGTGCGGGCAGAGGCCCGGTACGGATAGCGTCTGCACTATGTCTGATGCTGCGCAGCCCACCGCTGCCGAGGTACGTGCCGCCGCCGAGGCGGTCAAAGCCGCGCTGGACCGTCACCTCGATGCGGTGGAACGCCGCACGGGGGACGACGATCCCGCCGTGTACGAGGCGTTCAACGCGCTCGCCGCGGCGGCCGAGGCCTACGACGAGCGGCTCTACGACCGGTACGACGAGGTCACCCCCTTCGAGATCCCCGGCGCCGACGACTCCCTGCCGCCCTACGCGGGCCCCGAGGAACCCAACGCCCTCAGCGTCCTGATCCGGCGCGACTACGCCGTGGCCGAGCCTCAGCGGCTGCTCGCCCAGGCCCAGCGGATCGCCGATCTCGACCCCGAAGCGGACGGGACGGACGACGCCGCGCGCACCGCGGCCGTCGTCGGGAGCAGCGTCCACGCCGCGCTCGGCGTGCTGTTCGGCGAGTACGAACCGGATGAAATCGCCTCCCGGCACAAGGAGTTCGGCCTGGAGGAGGGCGATTCCACCTTGTGGGTGGCGGCCGCCGACGAGCTCCCGGAGCCGGGCGAGTGGCTGAGCACGCCCTTCGACCACGCCGATCCGCAGCGGGTGGTGTGCCGCTTCGATGTGAGCGCCGTCTTCGACGAGGAGGAACTGGCGGACGACCTCGACGACGGGGACGACCTCCAGCCCACCCCCTGACACGGCAAAGGCCGCGCACCCCGGGAACCAGCGGGTGCGCGGCCTTTGCCGTGTGCGGCTACTCCCCGGTCTTCAGGAGGCCGTGCAGGAGCGGGGCGAGGCGGGTCGTGCGCGGGGCCGGGAGGATCTCCGCGACCGCCCGCGGCAGCGCCTGGTCCACTCCGTGAACGACGGACAGATGCCGCTCGGCGCGGCCGAACGCCGTATAGACCCAGGCCCTGCTGAGCCCCTGCGCCGCGTCTCCCGGCAGCACCACGACCACCGCGGGCCAGCGCATCCCGGCCGCCTGGTGCGCGGTCAGCGCCCAGCCGTGCCGCAGCGCCGACTCGACCCGCTCCTTCGGTACGAGGACGGGGGTGCCGGCGCAGTCGAGCCGCAGGCCGTCCGCGTCCGCCCCGACGACCGTGCCCGTGACCGTCCGGCCGGGGGCCTGTGCGTACGCCACCCGGTCGGCCGGGTCGAAACCGCCGAAGCGGCCGGGGCCCGGGTTCAGGCGCTGCTTGAGGGCCGCGTTCAGCGCGCGGGTGCCCGCCGAGCCGCCGTGGCCGACCGTGATGACCTGGGTCTGCCCGGCGGGGATGCCGATCGCCCGGGGGATCGAGTCGGCGAGGAGCTGCACGCTGCGGTGCACGGCCTCGCCCGCGTCCCGCACCGGGACGATGACGACCTCCTTGCCGGGTGCCTCGACCTGGTTCAGCTCGCCGACGCCGATGCCCGAGACCAGTTCGCCGACCGGCCCCGGATCGGGCATCCGGGAGGCGACCACCGGGCAGACCCGGGCGGCCAGGACATCGGCGAAGACCCTGCCCGCGCCCGCGGAGCCGAGCACTCCGGGGTCCCCGCTCAGCACCAGCCGGCAGCCGTCGGGCAGCGACTCCACCAGCACGGCAGCGGTCTCCACGTCGAGCTGCGGCGCGTCCTGCACCACCAGGACGTCCAGGGCCAGCGCGCCCTCCGCGTCCCGGCCCGGCCCCGCGTCGGAGAGCAGTCCGGCGACGGTGAACGCGGCCAGCGGGCCGGTCAGTTCGGCGAGGCGGCGCTGTCCGTCCGCCGTGTGCGCGGCGGCCGCGGCCCGCAGCCCCGCCGCCGCGGCAGCCGTCACCACGGCCGCCGACTCGGCGCGCGCGGCCTCGCCGCCGGTGTGCGCCACCAGGCCGCTGTCCGCGACCGCGCGGATCAGCTCGCCGCCCTCGGGCCAGGCCGAACCGTCGTCCCGCACCGGCGAGTTGAGCAGCCGGGCGAGCCCGTCGGCCAGGCTCTCCTCGGCCAGTGCGTACCGGTCGAGCCCCAGCAGCACCTCGACCGGCTCCGCGGGTTCCGCGGGCTCCTCGCCGCCCTCCGCGGCCTCCGGCTCGTCCGCAACACCGTCCTGGAAGACCAGCACCACGCCTTCGGCGACCGCCTGCTGCACCGCTTCGTCCGGATCGGGCACGGACCGCGCCGCGAGGGCCTTGCGCACATCGTCGGCCGCCAGTGCCGTGTGTCCTTGCAGGGCCGCCTGCTCAAGGATCCAGCCCACCAGCGCGGCACCCCTGCGCTCGTCGTCCGGCCGGCATTCGGCGCCGAGCAGCGCCCTGGCGAAGCCGTCGGCCTGCTCGGGCCGCACGCCGGGCACGGACAGCAACTGCCAGGGGTCAGCGCCGAGCAGCTCGGCCGCCTGCTCGCCGAGGGCGCCGGTGACCTGGGCGGCCAGCGCCTCGGGAGCGCCACCCCGGGTCAGTACGTCACGTACGGAGGCGAGGGCCTCGGCCGAAGTGGTGGGCGGCTGGGCGGGTTCGGGTGCCCGGGGGCGTACCGGGGCGGCTTCCGGGGTGGGCGCGGGCTTGCGGGGGGCGGGCGCCGGGCCCGCGAAGAACGCGGCCCCCGACTTCTCGCCGCTCTCCACCGCCCGTACCGCCGCCAGGAGGTCGGCGGCCTGCCCGCTCAGCTTGGTGCCGGCCGCGATCGGCGCCTCCTTCTCCGCCTTGCGCTGCTCGATCCTGGCCCGCAGTTCGCGCTGAGCGGCCAACTCGGCCGCCGCCTCGGAGACTTCGGGCGCTCCCGCGTGCGTCGCCGTGTCTGCGTCTGCGCCTGCGTCCGCCTCCGTGTCTGCGCCTGCGTCCGCGTCCGTCTGCGCGTCCGCCCCCGTGTCTGCGTCCGTCTCCGTGTCCGCCGTCGCGGACTCGGCCGGGGTTTCGGGTTCGGCGCCATCCACGGCGGTTTCGTCGCCGGCCGCGGCCTTCGCGTCGGCGGCCGCCTCGGTGTGGTCCGGCGCCACCTCCGCCTCGGCGGTGTCGTCGGCCGTGGATCCAGGGGCCGAGCCCTGGGGAAGCGCAGTCACAGCGTGCTCCAGTCCTGATCGGGATAGCGGTGCACGGGCGCCGACACGTCGTCCAGCGCCTGGCAGATCTCGTCAGGAAGACTAAGCGCCTCCACTGACAACGCGGCCGCGAGCTGGTGCGCGTTGCGCGCGCCGACGATCGGCGCCACCACTCCCGGCCGGTCCCTCACCCATGCCAGCGCCACCTGAAGGGGTGTCGCGGCGAGCCCGTCCGCCGCTATCGACAGGGCCTCGACGATCCGGCTCGCCGCGTCGTCGAGATAGGGCGCGACGAACGCCGAGAGTCCCTCCGACGCACCCCGCGAGTCCGCGGGTGTCCCCTGCCGGTACTTCCCGGTGAGCACCCCCCGCCCGAGCGGCGACGAGGGCAGCAGGCCGATGCCCAGGTCCAGGGCGGCCGGCAGGACCTCGCGCTCCACTCCGCGCTGGAGCAGCGAGTACTCCATCTGGGTGCTGGCGATCCGGGTCCGCGTGCCGGGCGCGGCGAGCTGCCAGGTCCCGGCCTTGGCGAGCTGCCAGCCGCTGAAGTTGGAGATCCCCGCGTACCGCGCCCGCCCGCTGGCGACCGCGATGTCCAGCGCCTGGAGGGTCTCCTCCAGTGGGGTCTCGCGGTCGAAGGCGTGCACCTGCCAGAGGTCGACGTAATCGGTCCCCAGCCGCTCCAGCGAGGCGTCGAGGGCATGGAGCAGATGGCCGCGCGAGCCGTCGAAGCGGTGGTCCCGGTCGGGCACGCTGCCCGCCTTGGTCGCGATCACCAGGTCCCTGCGCGGCACGAGCCGCTCCATCAGCTGCCCGAGCAGATACTCGGCGTCCCCGCCGCCGTACACGTCCGCCGTGTCCACGAGCGTGCCGCCCGCACCCCAGAAGCCCTTGAGGAGATCGGCGGCATCCTGCTCGCCGACGTCCCGGCCCCAGGTGAGGGTGCCGAGCCCGATCCGGGATACGCGCAGGCCCGTGCGGCCGAGATGCCTCTGCTCCATGGGCGCTGAGATTACTGGCCAGGGGCCAACAGGAAGAGAGCCTGTGGACAACTCGGCCCTGCCGCATCGCGCCACCGCGCGCTAGAGTCCGGGACACAGGGACATTACTCATGAGTAAGACGCGTGGGTACGGGTCAAGACGAGTAAGGGGATCGGCCATGCGGCTCGGCATCAACCTCGGCTACTGGGGCGCGGGAATGGACGGCGACAACCTCGCCGTCGCCAAGGAAGCGGACCGGCTCGGCTACGACGTCTGCTGGGCCGCCGAGGCCTACGGCTCGGACGCGCCGACCGTGCTCGCCTGGGTCGCCGCCCAGACCGAGCGCATCGACGTCGGCTCCGCGATCCTCCAGATCCCGGCCCGCCAGCCCGCCATGACCGCGATGACGGCCGCCACCCTCGACTCCCTCTCCGGCGGCCGCTTCCGCCTCGGCCTCGGCGTCTCGGGACCGCAGGTCTCCGAGGGCTGGTACGGCGTCAAGTTCGACAAGCCGCTGGCCCGCACGCGGGAGTACGTCGAGATCGTACGCAAGGCGATGACGCGGGAGCGGCTCTCCTACGAGGGCGAGCACTGGACGCTGCCGCTGCCCGGCGGCCCCGGCAAGCCCATCAAGCTGACCGTGCACCCGCAGCGCGAGCACATCCCGCTCTACATCGCCGCGATCGGCCCGAAGAACCTGGAGCAGACCGGCGAGATCGCCGACGGCGCGCTGTTGATCTTCCCGGCCGCCGAGCACATCGAGGCCACCGCGATCTCCCACATCCGCACGGGCCGCGAGAAGGCCGGCCTCACCATGGACGGCTTCGACGTCTGCCCCACGCTGCCGATCGCGCTCGGAACCGACGCGGACGTCTCCGCGCTGGCCGACATGTTCCGCCCGTACACCGCGCTGTACGTCGGCGGCATGGGCAGCCGCAAGCAGAACTTCTACAACCAGCTCGCGCAGCGCATGGGGTACGAGAAGGAGGCCGCCGAGATCCAGGACAAGTACCTCTCCGGCGACAAGGCGGGTGCGGCCGCCGCCGTACCGCAGCAGCTGATCGACTCGACCACGCTGCTCGGCTCGGTGGAGCGGATCGCCGACCGGATGCGCGCGTACGCCGCGGCCGGTGTCACCACGCTGACCCTGGCGCCGGCCGGCTTCACGCTCGACGAGCGGCTCGCCGCGCTGCGGGCGGGCACGGACGCACTGGAGCGCGCGGGCCTCGCGTAAAGGGGGGCTCTGCGGCCGTGGTGGGGGCTCGGGGGGTCTTCCCCGCCACGGCCGTCACACCTATCAACGTGACGCCGCGCCCGGTGGTTACGGCGCGGCGGGCACCGCACATTCCTTCGTTCGGCCCAGCGGAGCAGGACCCCTGTTGCCGCCGCGGGTCCGCCGCATTTGACTCGGTTTCTGCAGAGTCCGCGTGCGGCGCACCCCGGAGGTTCAGCGATGCTCTCGGCCAAGAGCCTGTTCCAGGAGATCCTCGGCGACGACGAGTCGTTCCGGCTCTTCTGCTCCATCGCGGCCAGCGGGGAGTCGCAGGGCGGCTGGGAGAACGGCCGGATCGCCGCCCTCCTGCCCGAAAGCTGCCGCGCCCTGGCCCCCAAGGCGGCCCGGCACGGCGCCGACGAGGACAAGCACGGGCGGATCTTCCAGGCGCTGATGAAGCAGCGTGGGCTGAGCCCCGTGGGCGTACCGCGCGAGACCGACTACACGCTGCTGCTCGAACAGCACGGCATCGGTCTGGGCCACGGCCGGCTCAGACGCGAGGAGCCGCTCACCGAACGGGACGTCATCGTCTACCTCGCCCACAGCCGGGTCACCGAGCAGCGCGCCTCCGAGCAGATGGAGTTGCTGCGTAAGCACTTCGGGGACGACCCCGGCATCGGGCGCGCGGTGCGCATGATCTCCGCCGACGAGAACAACCATCTGGCCTACTGCCACGAGGAGTTGCTGCGCCTCGCCCGCGCCGGGCACGGCCCCACGATCCAGCGGGTGCTGCGCGAGTGCGCGCTCGCCGAGATCCGGGTGTACCGCGACGTCAGCCTCGCCGTGATGGCCCACATGGGGCGGATCCTGGGCTGGCCGCGGGGCAGGGCGGTGGTGCTGGCGGCGGGGATCCACGCGGTGTACGCGTACGAACGGCTCGGGGGGTGGCGGCGGATGGTCAGCCTCTCCATGCCGGAGCGCCGCGATGCGCTGGGGGCTCGCGCGGTGGAATTCGCCTAGCTCGGCACCCTGCCCGGGGGCGCTGCCCCCAGACCCCCCGCTCCTCGAACTCCCCGGCATCGTCCCTTGACCGGGAGCCGCCCGCACCCGTGGTCCACCGGGCGCCTAGGCTGGCGGTCATGGCCACGCTGATCCTCGTACGCCACGGACGTTCCACCGCCAACACGGCGGGGGTGCTGGCCGGCTGGACGCCGGGTGTCGCCCTCGACGAGCGCGGCAGCGCCCAGGCCGCCGCCCTGCCCGCCCGGCTGGCCGCGGTGCCGCTCGCCGCTGTCGTCACCAGCCCCCTGCAACGCTGCCGGGAGACCGTGCAGCCGCTCCTCGACGCCCGTCCCGAGGTGCCGCTGCACAGCGAGGACCGGATAGGCGAGTGCCACTACGGCGACTGGTCGGGCGGCAAACTCTCCGAGCTCGCCGGTGAACCGCTGATGGAGGTCGTGCAGCAGCACCCCTCCAACGCGGTGTTCCCCGGCGGCGAATCGATGCGCGCCATGCAGAACCGGGCGGTCGAGGCCGTACGGGACTGGAACGCGCGGATCGAAGCCGAGCACGGTCCCGACGCGGTCTACGCCATGTGTTCGCACGGCGACATCATCAAGTCCGTCGTGGCGGACGCCCTCGGCATGCATCTCGACCTCTTCCAGCGCGTCTCGGTCGAACCGTGTTCCCTCACCGTGATCCGCTACACCCGGCTGCGGCCGTTCCTCGTGCGCCTCGGGGACACCGGCGACCTCGCGTCGCTGGTCCCGCGCGGGACGCCCTCGGCGGAACAGGCCGAGGTCGGTGGCGGTGCGGGAGCACCGTGATCGCCGGGCGCAGTAGGGTGGACGCGCCGAAATCCGCTGCTCCAACTCCGAACTAGGGAGACCAGAACGTGTCCCGTCAGGTGTTCTTCTACGACCCGCCGGACCGTTTCGTGGCCGGCACGGTCGGGCTGCCCGGACGCCGTACGTTCTTCCTCCAGGCGTCCGCGGGCAGCCGCACCACCAGCGTCGCCCTGGAGAAGACCCAGGTCGCGGCCCTCGCCGAGCGGATCGACGAGCTGCTCGACGAGGTCGTGCGCCGGACCGGAGGAAACGCTCCTGTGCCGGCCGTGGCCCCGCCCGACGTCACGGACACCGCACCGCTCGACTCACCCGTCGAGGAGGAGTTCCGGGTCGGCACCATGGCGCTGGCCTGGGACGGCGACGAACAGCGCATGATCATCGAGGCGCAGGCCCTGGTCGAGCTCGACGCGGACACCGAGGACGACCTCGCCGAGGCCGAGGAGCGGATGCTCCAGGACGAGGAGAACGGCCCGCCGATGCTGCGGGTGCGTCTGACCGGAGCCCAGGCCCGCGCCTTCGCCAAGCGGGCCCTGGACGTCGTGAACGCGGGCCGGCCGCCGTGCCCGCTGTGCAGTCTGCCGCTCGACCCGGAAGGACACGTATGCCCGCGCCAGAACGGATACCGTCGCGGAGCCTGACCACCGCCGAGCTGCTCGCCAAGGGCGAACTCACGGTCCTGGGACGGATCCCCGAGGCGTCCAACGCGGTGCTGTACTGCTCGGTCGCGTACGGGGACGAGAGCGCGGAGTGCGTCTACAAGCCCGTCGCCGGTGAACGGCCCCTGTGGGACTTCCCCGACGGCACCCTCGCCCAGCGCGAGGTCGCGGCGTACGAGGTGTCCCTGGCGACCGGATGGGATCTGGTGCCGCCCACCGTGCTGCGCGACGGGCCCCACGGCGAGGGCATGGTGCAACTGTGGATCGAGCCCGTCGAGGGGGACTCCGGACTGCTCGCGCTCGTCGAGGACGAGGAACCGGGCGAGGGCTGGAAGGCGATCGGGTTCGCCGAGGTCGGCGAGGGGCGCACCGCGCTGCTGGTGCACGCCGACGACGAGCGGCTGCGGCGGCTCGCGGTGCTCGACGCGGTGATCAACAACGGCGACCGCAAGGGCGGGCATCTGCTGCCCGCGCCGGGCGGGCGGCTGTACGGGATCGACCACGGGGTCACGTTCAACGTGGCCGACAAGTTGCGGACGCTGTTGTGGGGGTGGGCGGGGGAGCCGCTGACCGCCGAGGCGGTGGACGTTCTCGGGGCGCTGGCCGAGGGGCTCGCCCCTGGTGGGGCGCTGGGCGTCCGGCTGGGGGAGCTGATCACCCAGGCGGAGCTCGATGCCGTGCGCTCCCGGGTGGCCGCGCTGCTGGACGCCGGGGTGCACCCCAGCCCGTCGGGGGAGTGGCCCGCGATCCCCTGGCCGCCGGTCTGAGCAATTCCCCACCCCGCCCCTTCCCGAAAGCCTCCGGCGGATGGGGTGGGGCGGGTGCTCCTTCGGCCGCCGACCTTGCGTGGTCGCTCGCGCAGTTCCCCGCGTCCCTGTCTGTCCGGGGCTGGGGCGGAGCCCCAGTTAGCACCTCCCGGGTGCACCGCGCAAGAGGGCAGATTCGGCCAAGCACCGGATCCAGTTCGTATCCGGAACGTGCATCCGGTTACGCTCATGGCATGTATGCCTGGCCCGCTTCTGAGGTCCCCGCCCTGCCCGGCAAGGGCCGCGACCTCCGGATCCACGACACCGCGACCGGCGGTCTGGTCTCCCTCGACCCCGGTCCCGTCGCCCGTATCTACGTCTGCGGGATCACCCCGTACGACGCGACCCACATGGGTCACGCGGCGACCTACAACGCGTTCGACCTCGTTCAGCGCGTGTGGCTCGACACCAAGCGGCAGGTTCACTATGTCCAGAACGTGACGGACGTGGACGATCCGTTGCTGGAGCGAGCCATCCGCGACGGCAAGGACTGGGTGGAGCTCGCGCAGAGCGAGACCGCGCTGTTCCGCGAGGACATGACCGCGCTGCGGTTGCTGCCGCCCCAGCACTACATCGGTGCGGTCGAGTCGATACCCGGGATCGTCCCGCTCGTCGAACGGCTGCGGGACGCGGGAGCCGCGTACGAGCTCGAAGGGGACATCTACTTCTCCGTCGAGAGCGACCCGAACTTCGGCGGCGTCTCGCACTACGACGCCCAGGCCATGCGGGCGCTGTCCGCCGAGCGCGGCGGCGACCCCGAGCGTCCCGGCAAGAAGAACCCGCTCGACCCGATGCTGTGGATGGCCGCCCGTGAGGGCGAGCCGAGCTGGGACGGCGCATCGCTGGGGCGCGGGCGTCCCGGCTGGCACATCGAGTGCGTCGCCATCGCGCTCGACCACCTCGGCATGGGCTTCGACGTGCAGGGCGGCGGCTCCGACCTGATCTTCCCGCACCACGAGATGGGCGCCTCGCACGCCCAGGCGCTGACCGGCGAGTACCCCTTCGCCAAGGCGTACGTGCACGCGGGCATGGTGGCCCTGGACGGCGCGAAGATGTCCAAGTCCAAGGGCAACCTGGTGTTCGTGTCGAAGCTGCGGCGCGACGGCACCGACCCGGCCGCCATCCGCCTCGCGCTGCTCGCCCACCACTACCGGGCCGACTGGGAGTGGACCGACCAGGTGCTCCAGGACGCCGTCGAGCGTCTCGGGCGCTGGCGGGCAGCCGTGTCGCGGCCCGACGGCCCGTCCGCGGACGCGCTGGTCGAGGAGGTCCGCGAGGCCCTCGCGAACGACCTGGACGCGCCCGCCGCGCTTGCCGCGGTCGACCGCTGGGCCGAGCGCCAAGAGGCGGACGGCGGCACCGACGAGGGTGCTCCGGGCCTGGTCTCCCGTACCGTCGACGCGCTCCTGGGCGTGGCACTGTAGCCCAACTACCGCTTCCTCAACCGCCCTTGGACCCGCCCGGGTCCAGGGGCGGTTTCCGTTGTACCCCTGGCATGAATGCTCGTTTGTGCGCTAAACACTGCCCATGCAATCACCAATACGCACGAGAGTGGCGCTCGCCGGTGCGGCCGTGCTCGGTCTGCTCGCGGTGTTCGCCGGGCCCGGCAGCGCGCAGGCCGACGCGCCCGCCGACACCTCCGTCGGGAACGTGACCGGTTTCGAGGCCGCCGCCGGCTCCGTCTTCAAGCTGCACGCGGGGGCCGCCGAGGCCCGCGTCAGCTTCGTCGCGGCCGACACCTTCCGCATCGAACTCGCCCCGGACGGGAAGTTCACCGACCCGGCCGGCTCCGACATCGTCCTGCCGCAGGGCAGGCCGCCCGCCGCCCGCTGGAAGGACAGGGACGACCGCTACGAGCTGAGCACCGACAAGGTCACCCTGCGCGCCTACAAGTCCCCGCTCCGCTTCGCCCTCTACAAGGCCGACGGCACCCGACTCTGGTCCGAGACGAAGCCGCTCAGCTGGACCAGGGACGCCACCACCCAGACCCTCTCCCGCGGCGCCGCCGAGCAGTTCTACGGCGGCGGCATGCAGAACGGCCGCGGCAACACCTCGCACCGCGACCAGACCGTCCAGGTGGGCGTCGACGACAACTGGAACGACGGCGGCCACCCCAACTCCGTCCCGTTCTACCTCTCGACGGCCGGCTACGGCGTCTTCCGCAACACCTACGCCCCAAACACCTACGTCTTCGGTCAGCCGGTCACCGCGAGCGCCAAGGAACAGCGCTTCGACGCCTACTACTTCGCGGGCGACGCCAAGCAAGTCATCGGCGACTACACCCAGTTGACCGGGAAGCCGTTCCTGCCCCCGGTGTACGGGCTGGAACCCGGCGACTCCGACTGCTATCTGCACAACGCCAACCGCGGTGAGCGCCACACCCTCGACGCCCTCAAGGTCGCCGACGCGTACCGGACCCACGACATGCCGGGCGGCTGGATGCTGGTCAACGACGGCTACGGCTGCGGCTACGAGAACCTCGCCCAGACCGCCCAGGGTCTCCAGGGCCACTCCATGCAGATGGGCCTGTGGACCGAGAACGGCCTCGACAAGCTCGCCGACCAGGTCAAGGCGGGCCAGCGGGTCGCCAAGCTGGACGTCGCCTGGGTCGGCGACGGATACAAGCACGCGCTCGACGGCTGCAAGGCCGCCTACCAGGGCATCGAGGCCAACAGCGATGCCCGGGGCTTCACCTGGGCCCCGGAGAGCTGGTCGGGCGCGCAGCGCTGCGGAGTGCAGTGGTCCGGCGACCAGTCGGGCAGCTGGGAGAACATTCGCTGGCAGATCCCGACGTACGCGGGCGCCAGCATGTCCGGGCTCGCCTACACCAGCGGCGACATCGACGGCATCTTCGGCGGCAGCCCGAAGACGTACACCCGCGACCTCCAGTGGAAGTCCTTCCTGCCCACCGTGATGACCATGGACGGCTGGGCGGCCGACGACAAGCAGCCCTACCAGTACGGGGAGCCGTACACCTCCATCAACCGCGGCTACCTCAAGCTCAAGGAGTCGCTGCTGCCCTACATGTACTCCTACGCCCACGAGGCGACGAAGACCGGCGTGGGGCCGGTCCGGCCGCTGGCCCTGGAATACCCGGACGACCCGAAGGCGGCCACCGACGCCGCCAAGTACGAGTTCCTGACCGGCCAGGACTTCCTCGTCGCGCCGGTCTACCAGGACACGACCGTACGCAACGGGATCTACCTCCCCCGGGGCACCTGGATCGACTACTGGAGCGGGCGCACCTACCAGGGGCCGACCACCGTCGACGGCTACAGCGCCCCGCTCGACACCCTGCCGCTCTTCGTGAAGGCGGGGGCGGCCGTGCCGATGTGGCCCGGCATCCGCTCCTACCAGGACCGGAGGGCCGAATCCCCGCTGGCCTGGGACATCTACCCGCAGGGCACGTCGTCCTTCCAGCTGTACGAGGACGACGGCGTGACCCGGGCGAGCCGGACCGGCGCGTTCGCCACCCAGCGCGCCGAGGTCTCGGCCCCGCGGCGGGGTGCGGGCGATGTGACGGTCCAAGTGGGCGCGAGCGAGGGGCAGTTCAAGGGCAGGCAGACGGCCCGCCCCTACGAGCTGACCCTGCACACGGGAAGCGCGCCCGCCACGGTGGAGGTCAAGGGTCAGAAGCTCGCCCGCCTCGGATCGAGGGCCGCGTACGACAAGGCCGCCACGGGCTGGTACTACGACCGGGGAGACCGGGGCGGGGTGGTCCGGGTGAAGACCGCGACTCTCCGTACCGACAAGGCATTTGAGGTGAGGCTCAAGGACACCAGCGCCGTGGGCGGGCGGACCCCGGGTGCCGCGGTCACGCTGGCCGCGCCCGCCGGGCAGGAGCTCGGCGCGGGTGCGCCCGGCACGGTGGCGGTGGATGTCACCGCGGGCAGCAAGGACGCGACCGGCGTCCAGGTGTCCGTCGCAGCGCCGGCCGGGTGGACCGTGAACCCGGCCGCCACCCTCGACCGCATCCCGGCCGGCACCACCCGGCGCGTCGAGGTGGGCGTCACCCCGGCCAAGGACGCCGAGCCCGGCGAGGCCACGCTCACCGCCAACGCCGCTTCCCCGGGCCCGAGTTCACAGCAGCGGCTCGCGGTCTCCGTGATGCCCGAACCGCCGGCGGCGGACACCTGGGCCAGCGACATGGTCTGGCTGACCTCGACCAACGGGTACGGGCCGCCCGAACGCGACCGGTCCAACGGCGAGTCCGGCCCGGCCGACGGCCACACCCTCACGCTCGCGGGCAAGACGTACGCCAAGGGCATCGGCGCCCACGCCGACTCCGACATCGAGGTCTACACCGGCGGGCGGTGCACCGCCTTCACCGCCGACGTCGGCATCGACGACGAGATCAAGGGCTACGGAGAGGTGGCCTTCTCGGTCGAGGCGGACGGCAAGGTGCTGTGGACCTCGCCGAAGGTGACCGGTGCCTCGGCGGCCGTGCCGGTCGATGTGCCGCTCGGCGCGGCACGGCACGTACACCTCAAGGTCACCGCCACCGGCACCTCCAAGTCCGGTGACCACGGGGACTGGGCCGCCGCGAAGTTCAGCTGCGCCTAGGGGGTGTCCGGTGGATCATGGCCGGGGTCGCGGCGGCTGGCACGGCACCTCGCCGCGTTGCCGAACCGTCCCCATAGCTCCGCTATGAAGACGCTCCGGCGCCTTGCGATGCACCGCACCAGCCGCCGCGCCCTATCCGACCCTGATCCACCGGACACCCCCTGGAGGTACGGCGGGCGCCGGGTGGGAACGTGCCCACCCGGCGCCCTCCGTGCGGGAGTTGGCGCTACTGCCTGTTGACGACGACGGCCTGGATGATGCTGTTGGCGTTGTCGTAGAACCCGATGACCTGCTGCCCGAAGGCGAACGCTTCCTGGACCTCGTCGTGAGTGACCTGGTTGGGGTTGACGAGCTGGCGCCAGTTGCCGTCGATGAACAGGTACAGGATCGAGGGCTGACCGGGCAGCGGCGTCACGACGTCCCAGAACTTCGTGGCGATGCCGCTGACGAGGGCCTGGATGCCGACCGCGCTCGGCAGGACCAGCGGCTGCTGCTGTGCCTGCTGGCCGCCCATCTGCTGGAGCAGCTGCTGGTAGGGCTGCTGCTGGCCGAGCTGCTGGAGCTGCTGCTGGATCTGCGGCGGGAGGTGCTGCTGGCCGAAGCCCTGTTGTCCGTACTGCGGGCTGAAGCCCTGCGGCGGGGATGTGCTGGGGCCCTGCTGGCCCATCTGCTGGCCGTACTGCTGCTGTTGGTGCTGCTGGCTCATCTGCGGGGTGGTGCTCATGCGGGTGTCACCTTCCCTTGTGTGAGTTCCGTTCGCTGTCCGGTCTCCCGTGCGCTCAGCCGGCGACCACCAGGCCGACGACCTCGTCGTCCGAGAACCAGACCCGTACGTCCGGCCGTCCGCCCGCGAAGGCGGTGTGTACCGCCTGGCGGAGTTCGGGCGCGGGGTTGTTCAGGTTGCGCCACGCGCCGGCCACGAACAGCCGGAGCCTCGGGGGTAGTTCATGGGGGTACGGGATGAGCTCGTCCCAGTACCTTTCGGCCTGGCCGGTGCCGATCGTCGAGGGCATCAGACGGGCCACCGCGGCCTTGATGTCGGGCCGGTTGCCGATGCGCTGGGAGGCGGGCCGGCCCGGCGCGTCCTGCTGCGGCGAACCGGTCGACCGCAGGATCGTGCGGGCCCGCTCCGGCGACATCGGCGCCTGCCCCGTGGCCTTCAGCAGGCCCTGGAGCGAGGCGAGGGCGCCGGCCACGATGGGCGAGGCCGACGACGTTCCGGAGAACGTGTCCGTGTACCAGGCGATCTCCTCGGCACCGCCCTGGAGGTCGCCCGCCCGGTCCCAGAACCCGCCGGTCGTCGTGGTCTCGCGGCCCCAGCCCTGGGCGTCCACGCGGGCGCCGTAGTTGGAGAACGAGAGCCGTGAGCGGTCCGGGCCGTGGTCGCGCCCGTGCGTGCCGGGCGGCGGGGCGCCCGCGCCCACCAGAACCGCGCCCGATGACTGGTTGGACGGATTGAACGGGTTGCGCCAGCCCTGCGGGAACGCGTCGGGACGCCGCTCGTAGAGCGCGTCGTCCAGGCTCTCCCCGCCGTTGCCGCCCGCCGCCACCACCAGGATGCCCTTCGCGGTCGCCCAGCGGATCGCCGCGAAGTCGTCCGGCCACCACTCGACCGGGATGTACCCGGCCTGGTCGTCCCGGCCCTGGAAGTCGAACCTCGGCCCCGGGCGGTGCAGTTCGATCAGGACGATGTCGCCGGGCGAGAGGCGTTCGGCCGCGGCCCGGATCGCCGCCGCCGTGCCGATGCCCTGGAACGAGGCGGCCGCCGTGACCGCCTCCGGGGCGATCCCGGTGATGCCCTTCTCGTCCCGGTCGCCGCCGATGACCCCGAGGACGGCCGTGCCGTGGTTGCGCCATGCCACGTCCTGGACCGGGGTGCCGACGACGATCCCGGCGAGCTTGTCCACCAGGTCCTCGTGGCCCAGCTGCCAGGCGCCCTCGACGTCGATGACGGTGACGCCCTCGCCGGAGCCGCCCGGCCGCCGCCACGCCCAGGAGGCGTCGACGCCCTCGGGCGCGGGGTTCAAGTAGCCCTGCCGGCCCGTGAAGTCGGGCGTCGCGGGGGCGCCCTCCTTCAGCCGCTCGACCGATTCCTCATCGCGGTCCGTCAGCGCGGCGGGCACGGCGCCCGGCTTCACATACGCCGTCTCGATCACGGGCAGTGCGGCGAGCCGTGCCGTCAGCTCCTCGGCCCGCTCGGCTCCGCCGCGTACCCGGTAGTAGAGGGACAGGTCCGGGAGGGCGTCCCGGGAGAATCCCTCCGGCGCCTGGGCCAGTCGCTCCTCGCGGCCGAACAGCGGTTCCAGGGCGAGCTGTTCATCGGCGAGGAACATCGAGAGAGCCGTGGTGTCGGCTCCGGAAGCCGAGCGGACACCCTCCGCGCCGATGCGCAACCGGGCTCCGGCCCGCGCGACGACGATCAGTTCCGGCTCGGCTCCGTGATAGGTGAATCCAGCTCCATCGGGTCCAGGGCCCGCCGTTCCGGGTCCCTGGCCCGGGAGAATCCGATCGGTCATCGCTTCCGCCGCTCCCCTCGGGTGCTGTGCTTGGCGTGCCTACGGGGAGACACCCTGCACCCGCAGCGCCGGATCGTCTACCCCGCTGGCGCAGATGAAGTTTGAAGTCAAGCTGTATGGGCAACCCGTACAATCCGGCTGGAAAACGATGCTCCACCGCAATTGGGCCAAACATTGCGGAGGTTGGAGGCGTGTGGTAAGCGCAGGGGCGAACGGATCCCGCTCCGGCCGCGGCCGGAGCGGGATCCGTTCGGGGCCGGCCGCCGGACGGCTACGCGCCGTGCCACACCGTCGTCACGTTGCAGAACTCGCGGATGCCGTGCCCGGAGAGCTCGCGTCCGTAGCCGGAGCGCTTGACGCCGCCGAACGGGAAGGCCGGATGGGAGGCGGTCATCCCATTGAAGTACACCCCGCCCGCCTGGAGGTCCCGTACACAGCGGTCCACCTCGGCCGGATCGCGGGTCCACACATTGGAACTCAGCCCGAACGGCGTGTCGTTGGCGACCGACACCGCCTCGCCCACGTCCCTCACCCGGTAGAGCGTGGCGACCGGACCGAAGGTCTCCTCGCGGTGGATCCGCATGTCCGCGGTGATGCCGGCGAGCACGGTCGGCAGATAGAACCAGCCCCGGTCGAGCCCGTCCGGCCGGCTCCCGCCGCACAGCGCGGTCGCCCCCTTGCGTACGGCGTCGTCGACCAGGTCCTCCAGGTCGGCGCGGCCCTGCGCGCTGGCCAGCGGGCCCACGTCGGTGTCCTCCAGGAGTGGATCGCCCACCGTCAACTCCCGCATTCCCGCGGTGAATTGCTCGGCGAACGCGTCGTAGACGTCGGTGTGCACGATGAAGCGCTTCGCGGCGATGCAGGACTGGCCGTTGTTCTGCACCCGGGCGGTCACCGCGGTCCGCGCGGCCCGCTCGACATCGGCGGAGGCGAGCACGAGATAGGGGTCGCTGCCGCCGAGTTCGAGCACGGTCTTCTTGATCTCGTCGCCGCAGACCGCCGCGACCGACCGGCCCGCGGGCTCGCTCCCGGTCAGCGTCGCCGCCGCCACCCGCCGGTCGCGCAGCACCCGCTCGACGCCGTCCGCGCCGATGAGCAGGGTCTGGAAGCAGCCGTCGGGGAACCCGGCCCTGCGGAACAGGTCCTCCAGGTACAGCGCGGTCTGCGGCACGTTCGACGCGTGCTTGAGCAGGGCCACATTGCCCGCCATCAGCGCGGGCGCGGCGAACCGCACGACCTGCCAGAGCGGGAAGTTCCACGGCATCACGGCGAGGACGGCGCCGAGCGGCCGGTAATGGACGCGGACCCGGTCGGCCCCGGAGTCGCGCACGTCGTCCGGCGCGGGCTCCTCGTCGGCGAGCAGCCGGGCCGCGTGCTCGGCGTACCAGCGCATCGCCCTGGCGCACTTCGCGGCCTCGGCGCGGGCCGCCGCGACCGGCTTGCCCATCTCCAGCGTCATGGTCCGCGCGATGTCGTCCCGGTCGCCGTCGAGGAGGTCGGCCGCCCGCAGCACGAGCCGCGCCCGCTCGTCGAACCCGGTCCCGCGGTACGCACCGAAGGCGGCCTCCGCCGTGGCAAGCCGCCGCTCGACCTCCTCGGGCCCCATGGACTCGAAGCTCTTGAGCGTCTCCCCGGTAGCCGGATTCACGGTGGCGATGGCCATGCTGTACGACACCTCCCGAAGGCACTGGTCCTTCGACCTTCCCGCGCGGGGGGAGGCGCCGCAACGCGAAGCATCCGCTCCAGGAAGGTCTGCCCTCCGGCGATCCAGCCCGCGGTGGGAATCCATCGGCCCTGGGAGGCAAGAATCAAGCCCCTCATGGGGGTCCCCTGGCCTTCGGGCCTTGGGGGAGGTCGAGGAGCGGGGGTCCGGGGGCAGAGCCCCTGGTGCCTCAGCCCGAGGGGGGCTATTCCTCGGGGGTCTCCTCGTCCCCGGCATCCTCAGGCGGCTCCGCCGCCTTCGGCGGCATCGGCGGTCGGGTCCGCCCACTGGAGGTGTCCCGCAGATACGACCCGTCCTCCGTCGCATGCCCGCCGGGGCCCGGCCCACCGTCCCGCCGCCGCAGATACCGCTCGAACTCGCGGGCGATCGCCTCGCCGGACGCCTCCGGCAGATCCGCGGTGTCCCGCGCCTCCTCCAGCGTCTGGACGTACTCGGCCACCTCGCTGTCCTCCGCGGCGAGCTGGTCGACGCCCAGCTGCCAGGCCCGCGCGTCCTCGGCGAGCTCGCCGAGCGGGATGCGCAGGTCGATGAGGTCCTCAAGTCGGTTGAGCAGGGCGAGCGTTGCCTTCGGGTTCGGCGGCTGCGACACGTAGTGCGGCACCGCCGCCCAGAGGCTGACCGCCGGAACTCCCGCATGCGTACAGGCCTCCTGGAGGATGCCGACGATGCCCGTGGGGCCCTCGTACCTGGTCTCCTCCAGGTCCAGGGTCCGCGCCAGATCCGGATCCGAGGTCACCCCGCTGACCGGCACCGGCCGGGTGTGCGGGGTGTCGCCGAGCAGCGCGCCGAGGACCACCACCATCTCGACGCCCAGCTCATGGGCGAATCCGAGGATCTCGTTGCAGAACGAGCGCCAGCGCATCGACGGTTCGATGCCGCGCACGAGCACCAGGTCGCGCGGCTTCTCGCCGCCGACCCGGACCACGGAGAGCCGGGTGGTGGGCCATGTGATCTTGCGGACCCCGCCGTCCAGCCACACCGTCGGCCGGTTGACCTGGAAGTCGTAGTAGTCCTCCGCGTCGAGCGCCGCGAAGACCTCGCCCTTCCACACCGCGTCCAGGTGCGCGACCGCGGAGGAGGCGGCGTCGCCCGCGTCGTTCCAGCCCTCGAACGCGGCGATCATGACCGGGTCGACCAGCTCGGGAACGCCCTCCAGCTCGATCACCCAGTGCCTCCCTCAGAAGTTCCCTTGCGTACGCCCCAACCTTACGGCTTCAGCTCTACCCAGCCGCAGCCCCCGTGCACGGCCCCCGGCCCCCGGAATCGACGGGACGGCGGCTGGGTAGACAGCCGATACGGACGGTGATTCATCCGAGCTGTGCCGCGAAAACTTCGGACGGACCCTGGACGGTGATGCTCAAGCGGCGATATACATCGGATGACCGGTCGAGATTCGATGTTCATACGGATGTTCCTGCGAACGTTTCCACGAGCGGAGTTGCGGACGTTCGTTCAGCGGTTCATCCAGCCGTTCAGCCACGGTTGATCCAGGGGGCGTGCATGAGACCGAGCGTCACGGGGTTCGAGGTACACGACATCCGCTTTCCCACCTCGGAACAGCTCGACGGCTCGGACGCCATGAACCCCGACCCGGACTACTCGGCCGCCTATGTGGTGCTGCGCACCGAGGACGGCCACGAGGGCCACGGCTTCGTCTTCACCATCGGCCGCGGCAACGAGGTGACAGCCGCCGCCATCGAAGCGCTGCGGCCGTACGTCGTGGGCCGCCCGGCACCGGCCGGCGCCGCCGGCCTGGCCGCCCTCCACCACGACCTCACGCGCGACTCCCAACTCCGGTGGCTGGGGCCGGAGAAGGGGGTCACGCACATGGCGGCGGGCGCCGTCGTCAACGCCGCCTGGGACCTGGCGGCCACCATGGCGGGCCTCCCGGTGTGGGCGTTCCTCGCCTCGATGACCTCCGAGGACCTGGTCTCACTGGTCGACTTCCGCTATCTGAGCGATGTGCTCACGCGGGAGGAGGCGCTCGCGATCCTGCGCGCCGCCGAACCCGGCCGGGCCGAACGGGCCCGGCTCCTGCGGGCCGAGGGCTATCCCGCGTACACCACCTCGCCCGGCTGGCTCGGCTACGACGACGCAAAACTGGTCAGGCTCGCCAAGGAGGCCGTCGCGGACGGCTTCGTCCAGATCAAGCTGAAGGTCGGCGCCGATCTGGCCGACGACGTACGCAGACTGAGGCTGGCCCGCGACGCCGTCGGCCCCGGTATCCGCATCGCCGTCGACGCCAACCAGCGCTGGGACGTCTCCGAGGCGATCCGCTGGATGGCCGCGCTGGCCCCGTACGAACCGCACTGGATCGAGGAACCGACCAGTCCCGACGACATCCTGGGCCACGCCGCCGTGCGGGCCGGGCAGCCGGTGAAGGTCGCCACCGGTGAACACGTCGCCAACAGGGTCGTGTTCAAGCAGCTGCTGCAGGCCGGCGCGGTGGACTTCGTGCAGATCGACGCGGCCCGGGTGGCCGGCGTCAACGAGAACCTGGCGATCCTGCTGCTCGCCGCCAAGTACGGCGTGCCCGTCTGCCCGCACGCGGGCGGGGTCGGTCTGTGCGAACTCGTCCAGCACCTCGCCATGTTCGACTTCGTCGCCGTCTCCGGCAGCCGCGAGGACCGCGTGATCGAATACGTCGACCACCTCCACGAGCACTTCGCCGACCCCGCCGTCATCGAGGGCGGCCGCTACCGCGCGCCGAGCGCCCCGGGCTTCTCCGCCCGGATGCACCCCGCGACGATCGCCGCCTACCGCTATCCGGACGGGCCGCAGTGGCTGGCCCGCCGGCCGGTCCAGGAGGTCAACTCATGAGTACTGCAAGGGACTTCGACGGAATGGCCGCCCTGGTCACCGGCGGCGCCTCGGGCATCGGCGCGGCTGTCGCCGAGCTCCTGATCGAGCGGGGTGCCCGCGTCGCCGTGCTGGACCGGGACGTGAAGGGCGCCCCCCGCGCCGCGCTCGCCCTGGAGGCCGATGTCACCGACGACGCGGGCGTACGGGACGCGGTCACCCGCGCCGCGCACGAACTCGGCGGCCTGCACACCGTCGTCTCCAACGCGGGCATCGGCGCCATCGGTACCGTCGAGGACAACGACGACGCCGAATGGCACCGGGTCCTGGACGTCAACGTCCTCGGCATGGTCCGGGTGGCCCGGCACGCGCTGCCCCATCTGCGACGCGCGGCCGGGGAGCGGCCCGGCCGCGCGTCCCTCACCCACACCTGCTCCATCGCCGCCACCGCGGGCCTGCCGCAGCGCGCCCTGTACAGCGCGACCAAGGGGGCGGTCCTCTCCCTCACCCTCGCCATGGCCGCCGACCACGTGCGCGAGGGCATCCGGGTCAACTGCGTGAACCCCGGTACGGCGGACACCCCCTGGGTCGCCCGGCTGCTGGAGAGGGCGGACGATCCGGAGGCCGAGCGGGCCGCGCTCCGGGCGCGCCAGCCGATGGGGCGCCTGGTGTCCGCCGCCGAGGTCGCCGCCGCCATCGCCTATCTCGCCAGTCCCGCCGCGGCCGGCGTCACCGGCACGGCGCTCGCGGTCGACGGCGGCATGCAGGGCCTGCGACTGCGCCCCACCAACTGATCACTCGAAGGACGGGACCATGAGAGCGCGTACGACAACTGCCGTCGCCTGCACCGTACTTGTGGCGGCGGCGGTGCTCACGGGCTGCAACCGCGAGTCCGGCGGCGGCACGGGCGGCCGGCAGGTCGGCATCGACCTGCCGCGCAGCGACAGCGACTTCTGGAACTCCTACCAGCAGTACATCGAGAAGGGCGTCAAGGCCGGCGAGGTCTCCGCGCTGCCGCTCACCAACTCCCAGAACGACATCGGCAAGCTGGTCTCCGATGTCACCGCCTTCACCGACCAGGGCGCCAAGGCCGTCGTCATGGCCCCGCAGGACACCGGCGCGATCGCCGCCACCCTGGAGAGCCTGCACCAGAAGAAGATCCCGGTCGTCAGCGTCGACACCCGCCCCGAGAAGGGCGACGTCTACATGGTGGTGCGGGCCGACAACAAGGCGTACGGCGAGAAGGCCTGCAAATACCTCGGCGAACAGCTCAAGGGCAAGGGCAAAGTCGCCGAGTTCCAGGGCGACTTGAGCTCCATCAACGGCCGCGACCGGTCCGAGGCCTTCAAGTCCTGCATGGACAAGGACTTCCCCGGCATCAAGGTCTTCGAGCTCGCCACCGAGTGGAAGGGCGACGTGGCCTCCGCCAAGCTCCAGTCGACCCTCGCCGCCAACCCGGACCTCGGCGGCATCTACATGCAGGCCGGCGGTGTCTTCCTCCAGCCGACCCTGGCGCTGCTCCAGCAGAAGGGCCTGCTCGAACCGGCGGGCACCGCGGGCCACATCACGATCGTCTCCAACGACGGCATCCCCGAGGAGTTCGACGCGATCAAGGCCGGGAAGATCGACGCGACGGTCTCCCAGCCCGCCGACCTCTACGCCAAGTACGCGCTCTTCTACGCCAAGGCCGCCCTGGACGGAAAGACGTTCAAGGAGGGCCCGACCGACCACGGATCGAACATCATCAAGATCCCGAATGGGTACGAGGACCAGCTGCCCGCGCCGCTGGTCACCAAGGACAACGTCGACGACGCGTCCCTGTGGGCCAACCAGCTCCAGAAGAAGAGCTAGCCATGGCACCCGAACCCGCCCTGCACGCCGACGGCATCGTCAAACGCTTCGGGCCCACCGTCGCGCTCGACGGGGCCGGTCTGACCGTGCGGCCCGGCGAGTCGCACGCGCTCGTCGGCCGCAACGGCGCCGGGAAGTCCACCCTGGTCGGGGTGGTCACCGGACTGCACCGCCCGGACGCGGGAACGGTCGCCTTCGGCGGCGCCCCCGCACCGGCCCCCGGCGACCGGGCGGCCTGGCAGTCCAAGGTCGCCTGCGTCTACCAGAAGTCCATGGTCGTCCCGGACCTGACCGTCGCCGAGAACCTCTACCTGAACCGCTTCGAGGGCCGGCGGATCCGCTGGAGCCGACTGCGCCGCAGCGCCGCGGAGCTCCTCGCGGAGTACGGGGTGAACGTCGACCCCGACACCCGGGCCGGTCAACTCCCGGTGGAGCAGCGCCAGTTCGTGGAGATCGCCCGCGCGCTCTCGTTCGGCGCCCGGCTGATCGTCCTGGACGAACCGACCGCCCAGCTCGACGCCCGCGGCATCCAGCGCCTGTTCGCCAAGCTCCGCGAACTCCAGAGCCAGGGCGTGGCCTTCCTGTTCATCTCGCACCACCTCCAGGAGGTGTACGAGCTCTGCACCGCGGTCACCGTCTACCGCGACGCCCGCCGGGTCCTGACCGCTTCCGTCGCCGACCTCCCCAAGGAGGAGCTGGTCGCGGCGATGACGGGCGAGCGGTCGGGCGGCCCCGCGCCTTCCTGGCGGGCGGCGGCCAGGAGCGTACGGGAGACGGAGCCGGTCCTGCGGACCGAAGGGCTCGCGCTGGAGGGGGAGTTCGAGGCGCTCGACCTCGCGGTGCGCCCCGGCGAGGTCCTCGGTGTGGCCGGAGCCGCGGCCAGCGGCAACACCGCGCTCGGCGAGACCCTCGTCGGGATGCGCCGAGCGAGCGCCGGGCGGGTCACGGTGCGCGGCAGGCCGGTGAAACCCGGCAGCGTGCCGCACGCGCTCGACGCGGGCATCGGCTACATCCCCGGGGACCGGCACCGCCAGGGCCTGGTCCCGGACCGCTCGGTCGCCGAGAACGCCACGCTGACGGTGACCGATCAGCTCGGGCCGTGGGGGACCGTACTCCCCTCCCGGACAAGGGAGTTCGCCCGGTCGGTGATCGGCTCGCTCGACATCAGGACGCAGGGGCCCAGGCAGCCGGTGTCGGACCTGTCGGGCGGCAACCAGCAGAAGGTGGTGGTGGCCCGCGCGCTGGCCAGGAAGCCGGTGGCGCTGGTCGCGGTACGCCCCACCGCGGGCGTGGACGTGAAGTCGAAGGACGCGCTCCTCGGCGTGGTGCGGCGGGTCGCCGACGAAGGCAGCGCGGCGGTGATCGTCTCCGACGAACTGGACGACCTCAGGGTGTGCGACCGGGTGCTCGCCCTGTTCCACGGGCGGGTCGTCGCGGAATTCGACAGCGGGTGGACCGACCGCGAACTGGTCGCCGCCATGGAAGGAGTGGGGGAACGGCCATGACCGACACGGCGACCGAAGCGCCGGCCGAGCTGCGGGGGACGAGCCCGCTGCGGAGCCTGGCGCGCATCCGCTGGAGCGACTTCTCCCTCGTCCCGGTGATCCTGGTCCTCATGGTCATCGGCTTCGTCGTCTCGCCGGTGTTCCTGACCTCGGGCAACCTGATCAGCGTCATCCAGCAGTCGTCCGAGCTGAGCCTGCTCGTCCTCGGCGAGGCGCTCATCCTGATCTGCGGCCGCATGGACCTGTCCCTGGAGTCGACGATCGGCATCGCGCCGGTCGTCGCGCTGTGGCTGATCCTGCCCTCGGACGCGCCCGGCGGCCGGTTCGCGGGCGTCGGCCTGCTGCCCGGCTGGACGGCGATCCCGGTGTGCCTCCTGGTCGGCCTGGCCATCGGCGCGTTCAACGGCTTTCTGATGCTGAAGCTGAACGTCAACGGGTTCATCGCCACGCTCGGCATGCTGACGATGCTGCGGGGCCTGCACACCGGCATCACCGAGGGCAGGGCCATCATCGACATGCCGCCGTCCTTCCGCTACCTCGGCATGACGGACTGGCTCGGGGTGCCCGCCGCGGTCTGGATCTGCCTCGCGCTCTTCGCGGCCGGCGGCGCGGGTCTCGCGTGGCTGCGGCACGGGCGGGCGCTGTACGCGATCGGGGGCAACGCGGAGGCGGCCCGCGCGGCCGGCATCCGGGTCGACCGGGTGACCTGGATCGTCCTGGCGCTCGGCGGGCTGCTCGCCGCCTTCGCGGGGGTCCTGTACGCGGGTCACTACGGGTCGGTGGCGGCGGGCCAGGGCAGCGGGTGGATCTTCCAGGTCTTCGCGGCGGCGGTGATCGGCGGGATCAGCCTGAAGGGCGGCCGGGGCACGCTGTTCGGCGCCCTGACCGGTGTCCTGACCCTTCAACTGGTCGTCAACGTCATGACGCTGGGCGGCGTCCCGGCGCTGTGGAACCAGTTCCTGAACGGGGCGATCATCATCGTGGCCCTGGTGATCAGCCGCTTCGCCAGCGGCGAGAAGCAGACGTAGCCCAACCCCGCGGGGTCACAACGTGGACCTCAGCCACTGCTCCACGCTCGCGATGTGCACCGTCGCCCAGGACCGCGCCGCCTCCGCGTCCCGGTCCCGCAGGGCAGTGAGGATCGCCCGGTGCTCGTGCAGCGTGCGGCTCACCGCGTCCTCCTGGGTGAGCCCGCGCCAGATGCGGGCCCGCGTCGTCGGGCCGGAGAGGCCGTCGAGCAGGGAGCAGAGCACCGAGTTCCCCGACCCCGCCACGATGCCCCGGTGGAACTCCAGGTCCGCGGCGACCAGTTCCTCCACCGACGGCGCCGCCCCCAGCGCGTCCAACTGGGCCGACAGCGCGTCGAGTTCGGACTCGGTGATCCGCGACACCGCCATCGCCGTCGCGGCCGGCTCCAGGATGCGGCGCACCGCGAGGAACTCCAGGACCGTGTCGTCGCGGTGGAAGTCCACGACGAAGCTCATCGCCTCCAGGAGGAGCTGCGGGTCCAGGCTGGTGACGTATGTGCCGTCGCCCTGGCGCACATCCAGGATGCGGATCAGGGACAGCGCCCGCACCGCCTCGCGCAGCGAGTTGCGCGACAGGCCGAGCTCGGCGGCGAGTTCGCTCTCCTTGGGGAGCCGGTCGCCGGGGCGCAGCGCACCGGAGACGATCATTTCCTTGATCTTCTCGATGGCCTCGTCGGTGACAGCCATGGACGGCCTCCTCCATACATCCGATGTATGGGGCCCATTATGCGTTCCCGGTGGTCGCGGGGTACGCGAAAGGGGCGGCTCCCTCGCGGAAGCCGCCCCTCACCACGTGTGACGTACCGTCAGATCCTCTTGTTCAGCAGGTCGTCGACCTTGCCGCGGATCTCGTCCGTGGCGAGCCCCCGGATCGTCAGGGTCGTACGGCGGCGCAGCACGTCGTCCGCCGTCTCGGCCCACTCGTGGTCACGGGCGTACACGACCTGCGCCCAGATCTCCGGCGCGTCCGGGTGGATGCGCTCGGCGAGCGCCGCGTCCTCGTTGGCCAGGCGCGCGATGTCGAAGGACAGCGAACCGTAGTGCGTGGCGAGGTGCTTGGCGGTGTCGGCCGACATGCGCGGACCGGGTGCCGGGCCGTCCACCATCAGGCGGTGGGCGACGGCGCGCGGGTTGGCTATGCCGGGCAGCGGCATCTTGCCGGGCAGCTGGGAGATGGGCACAGAACCCTCGGCGTAGTCGCCGAGCGGGCGGCCCGGCAGCTGCTCCAGCTTCTTCATCACCGTACGGCCGATGTGGCGGAAGGTCGTCCACTTGCCGCCGGCCACCGACAGCATGCCGCCGCGGCCCTCGGTGACGACCGTCTCGCGCTTGGCCTTCGAGGTGTCGCCGGGACCGCCGGGCAGGACCCGCAGACCCGCGAAGGAGTACGTGATCAGATCGCGCGACAGCTGCTGGTCGCGGATGGAGAACGCAGCCTCGTCCAGGATCTGCGCGGTGTCCGCCTCGGTGACGCGGACGTCCGCCGGGTCGCCCTCGAACTCCTCGTCGGTGGTGCCGAGCAGGAGCATGTCCTCCCAGGGCAGGGCGAAGGTGATGCGGTACTTGTCGATCGGGGTCGCCAGCGCGGCCTTCCAGGGGGCGGTGCGCTTGAGGACGAGGTGCGCGCCCTTGGAGAGACGGATGGAGGGAGCCGAGTCGGGGTCCTCCATCTTGCGCAGGTGGTCGACCCAGGGGCCGGTCGCGTTGAGGACGAGGCGCGCGTTGACGCCGAACTCCTCGCCGGACAGCCGGTCCTTGAGGTCGGCGCCCGTCACCCGGCCCTTGGTGAAGCGCAGGCCGGTGACCTCGGAGTGGTTGAGGACGACCGCGCCGGCCTCGACGGCGGCGCGGACCGTCATCAGGGCCATGCGGGCGTCGTTCATCTGGTCGTCGCCGTACACGGCCACGGCCTTCAGGTTGTCCGTACGCAGCTCGGGCACGTCCGCCGCGGCCTTCGCGGGGGACAGCAGGTGGCCGACGCCGTCGCCGAAGGCGGACAGCGCCGAGTAGGCGAAGACGCCGGCACCCAGCTTGGCGGCGCCGTGCGGGCCGCCCTTGTACACGGGCAGGTAGAACGTGAGCGGGTTGGCGAGGTGCGGGGCCACCTGACGGGACACCGCACGCCGCTCGAAGTGGTTCTCCGCGACCAGCTTCACCGCGCCGGTCTGCAGGTAGCGCAGACCGCCGTGGAGCAGCTTGGAGGAGGCGGAGGAGGTGGCGCCGGCGAAGTCACCGGCGTCCACCAGCGCCACCCGCAGTCCGGACTGCGCGGCGTGCCAGGCGGTGGAGATGCCCAGGATGCCGCCGCCGATCACCAGGAGGTCGTACGTCGCCTTGGAGAGCTGCTCCCGTGTTTCGGCGCGGCTCGCTGCTTTGAAAGAAGACACAGTCGAACCGGAGGCCGGGTGCGTCCCAAGGGCAGGGACGCTCTGCAGGGTGGTCATGTCGATTACTCCTCGTCCTCGATCCAGCCCATGGTCCGCTCGACGGCCTTGAGCCAGTTCTTGTACTCGCTGTCACGCTGGTCGGCGTCCATGCGAGGGGTCCATTCCGCCGCCCGGCGCCAGTTGGCGCGCAGCGCGTCGGTGTCCGGCCAGAAGCCGACGGCCAGACCGGCGGCGTAGGCGGCGCCGAGGCAGGTCGTCTCGGCGACCATCGGACGCACCACGGGGGCGTCCAGGAAGTCCGAGAGGGTCTGCATCAGCAGGTTGTTGGAGGTCATGCCGCCGTCGACCTTCAGCGCGGTGAGCTCGACGCCGGAGTCCTTCGTCATGGCGTCGGTGATCTCGCGGGTCTGCCAGGCGGTGGCCTCAAGGACGGCGCGCGCGATGTGCGCCTTGGTGACGTACCGGGTCAGACCGGCGATCACACCGCGGGCGTCGGAGCGCCAGTACGGGGCGAACAGGCCGGAGAAGGCCGGTACGAAGTACGCGCCGCCGTTGTCCTCGACCGAGGACGCCAGGGTCTCGATCTCGGCGGCGGTCTTGATCATGCCCATCTGGTCGCGCATCCACTGGACGAGCGAGCCCGTGACGGCGATGGAGCCTTCGAGGGCGTAGACCGGCTTCTGCTCGCCGATCTGGTAGCCGACGGTGGTCAGCAGGCCGTTGTAGGAGTTGACGGGCTTGTCACCGGTGTTCATCAGCATGAAGGTGCCGGTGCCGTAGGTGGACTTGGCCTCGCCCTCCGAGAAGCAGGTCTGGCCGAACAGGGCCGCCTGCTGGTCGCCGAGCGCGGAGGCGACCGGGATGCCGTCCAGGACGCCGCCCTTGGCGTGTCCGTACACCTCGGCGGAGGAGCGGATCTCGGGCAGCACGGCCGCCGGGATCTCCATGGAGGAGAGGATCTTGTCGTCCCAGGCCATCTCGTGCAGGTTCATGAGCAGCGTGCGCGAGGCGTTGGTGACGTCCGTGACGTGCACACCGCCGTCGGTGCCGCCGGTCAGGTTCCAGATGACCCAGGAGTCCATGGTGCCGAAGAGGATGTCGCCGCGCTCGGCGCGCTCGCGCAGGCCCTCGACGTTGTCGAGCAGCCAGCGCACCTTCGGGCCCGCGAAGTACGACGCGAGCGGCAGGCCGGTCTCGCGGCGGAAGCGGTCCTGGCCGACGTTGCGGCCGAGCTCCTTGCAGAGCGCGTCGGTGCGGGTGTCCTGCCAGACGAGCGCGTTGTGCACGGGCTCGCCGGTGTTCTTGTCCCACAGCAGCGTGGTCTCACGCTGGTTGGTGATGCCGATCGCCTTGACGTCGGCGGCGGTGATGCCCGCCTTCTCGATCGCGCCGGCCACGACCTCCTGGACGTTGGTCCAGATCTCGGCGGCGTCGTGCTCGACCCAGCCCGGCTTGGGGAAGATCTGCTCGTGCTCCTTCTGGTCGACCGAGACGATCCGGCCGTCCTTGTCGAAGACGATGCAGCGGCTGGAGGTGGTGCCCTGGTCGATGGCCGCGATGAACGGGCCGGTGCTGTGCGTGTCGCTCATGGGGTGCTCCTGGGAAGTCCGAAGGGGGGCGCGGTGCGTCTCGTCAGGCGAAGGCGATGTGGTAGATGCCACCGGCGACCGCGCCGCCGATCAGCGGGCCGACGACCGGGATCCAGGCGTAGCGCCAGTCCGAACCGCCCTTGTTGGGCAGCGGCAGCAGGGCGTGCACGATGCGCGGGCCGAGGTCGCGGACCGGGTTGATGGCGTAACCGGTCGGGCCGCCGAGCGAGAGGCCGATGCCGACCACGACGAGCGCGGTGATCAGCACACCGATGACGCCGAGGCCCTTGCCGTCGCCGTTGAGGCCCTGGGTCAGGATGGCCAGGACCAGGACGGTGGTGGCGATGATCTCCGTGACCAGGTTCTGCACCGTGTGGCGGATCTCCGGGCCGGTCGAGAAGACGCCGAGCACCGGTCCCGCCGCGCTCTCGCGGGCCTCGACCGACTTGCCGTCGTCCAGGATCTCGGGGTCGGTGAGGTGCGCGTGGAACTGGCCGTAGTAGGCGAGCCACACGAGCACCGCGCCGAGCATGGCGCCGAGCAGCTGTCCACCGAGGTACACGGGGACGTCGCTCCACTGGGTGCCGCCCTCGATCGCGAGACCGAGGGTCACCGCGGGGTTGAGGTGGGCACCCGAGAGCGGTGCGGAGATGTACGCACCGGTCAGCACCGCGAAGCCCCACCCGAAGGTGATCGCGAGCCAGCCGGCGTTCCGCGCCTTCGAGCGCTTCAGCGTGACGGCGGCGCACACGCCACCGCCCAGCAGGATGAGAACGGCGGTACCGATGGTCTCGCCGATGAAGATGTCGTGGCTGGACATCCGCGACTCCTTTGTCCTTCGTCCAGGGGGAAACCCCAACAGGCAGAGCACCGGGTCCCTCCGGTGATCCGCGCCCTCAATGGCTGAGAGCTGCCGGCCCATGGCGTTGTCACACTCTAACTCGTATTGCCGGTAGGTGTTCGACAATGCCGACCGTTGACCGGCAGTTTTCCCCCGGGTCAACGCGACGTCAAGACTTCGGTGGCCGGAATCCCTGATCGTTACCACCTGGTACGAATCGACAAACCAGGCCCCGGTTCGACGGCCAAGATCATGTACTGCTACGGGGCCGCCGCCACCGGCCCGCTAGAAGCGGCCGGCGCCCAGGTCGCGCGAGACCGCGCGGGCGCAGTCCCGTACCGCCGCCACCAGCTCGGGCCGGACCTCGCCGCCCTGGCAGACCCGCTCCACGGCGCCCGTGACGCCCACCGCGCCGACCGGCATCCGGCGCCGGTCGTGAATGGGCGCGGCCACCGAGGCGACGCCGTCCCAGGTCTCCTCGATGTCCGAGGCCCAGCCGCGCGCCCGGGTCAGGTCGAGCAGCTCCTCGAAGTCCTCCGCCAGCGTGACCGTGCGCGGCGTGAACGCCTCGTGCGCGTTCTCCACGGCCTCGGTGTGCGCCACCGGGTCGTACGCGGAGAGCACCTTGCCCAGGGCCGTGGAGTGCAGCGGCTGCATGGCGCCCACCTCCAGGACCTGGCGGCTGTCGTCGGGCCGGAAGACGTGATGCATGATCAGCACGCCCTGCTGGTGCAGCACCCCCACGTACACGCTCTCGCCGCTGGACCTCGCCAGGTCGTCCGTCCACACCAGGGCGCGGGCGCGCAGCTCGTGGACGTCCAGGTAGCTGTTGCCCAGACGCAGCAGCTCCGCCCCCAGCTGGTAGCGGCCCGAGGCCGGATCCTGCTCCACGAAGCCCTCGGCCTGCAGGGTCCGCAGGATGCCGTGCGCGGTGCCCTTGGCCAGACCCATCGCGGAGGCCACCTCGGACAGGCCGAGCCGTCGCTCGCCCCCCGCGAGCAGCCGCAGCATGGCTGCCGCCCGTTCGAGCGACTGGATGTTGCGCGCCATCGCGCTCCCTCCCTTTCGGGCACTGCTGAACCGGCTGTCGCCGCTGAAGCGGCCGGTTCCGAATCGACTGGTTCGACAATGCTGAACAGTATCGGCCGTTGTCGACCCTGTGTCACCGCGAGTGCCAACCCTCGCTCCTTATCGGACGGGTGCCCGAGCCCCTCCCCACAGGCGCCGGAGGGCCGTCCGCCCCCTGATACACCTGAGCGGCGCCCCGGCTCACCCGGTTACGCTGGCGGCGTGCGCCCTCCCTCCGGAAGGCGCAAAGCCGACAGCCGTCGCACTCCAGGGAGCACATCCATGGCCTTGTTGCCGACCCCTTCCGCTGACAGCCGGACCCGTATCGACGCCCTCCGTGCGGCGCTCGCCACCCGGGTGGTGGTGGCCGACGGCGCCATGGGCACCATGCTGCAGGCGCAGGACCCGACCCTGGAGGACTTCCAGGACCTCGAAGGCTGCAACGAGGTCCTGAACGTCACCCGGCCCGACATCGTGCGCTCGGTGCACGAGGCGTACTTCGCGGTCGGCGTGGACTGCGTGGAGACCAACACCTTCGGCGCGAACCACACGGCGCTGAGCGAGTACGACATCGCGGAGCGCACCTTCGAGCTCTCCGAGTCCGGCGCCCGGATCGCCCGCGAGGTCGCCGACGCGTTCACCGCGTCGAGCGGACAGCAGCGCTGGGTCCTGGGTTCCATGGGCCCCGGTACGAAGCTGCCGACGCTCGGCCACATCGGCTACACCACGCTGCGCGACGGCTTCCAGGCGAACGCCGAGGGCCTGATCGCCGGCGGCGCGGACGCCCTGATCGTGGAGACCACCCAGGACCTCCTCCAGACGAAGGCGGCCATCCTCGGAGCGCGCCGCGCGATGGAGGCGGCCGGGGCCGACCTGCCGCTGCTGTGCTCCCTGGCGTTCGAGACGACCGGCACGATGCTGCTTGGCTCCGAGATCGGCGCCGCGCTGACCGCGCTCGAACCGCTCGGCGTGGACATGATCGGCCTGAACTGCTCGACCGGCCCCGCCGAGATGAGCGAGCACCTGCGCTACCTCACCCGCCACTCCCGCATCCCGCTCCTGTGCATGCCGAACGCGGGCCTGCCCGTCCTCACCAGGGACGGCGCCCACTTCCCGCTCGGCCCCGAGGGCCTGGCCGACGCGCAGGAGAACTTCGTCCGCGAGTACGGCCTGTCCCTGGTGGGCGGCTGCTGCGGAACGACCCCGGAGCACCTGCGGCAGGTCGTCGAGCGGGTCCGGGACGTCGAGCCGGGCGTGCGCGATCCGCGCCCCGAGCCGGGCGCCGCCTCGCTCTACCAGACGGTGCCGTTCCGCCAGGACACCTCCTACCTCGCGATCGGCGAGCGGACGAACGCCAACGGTTCCAAGAAGTTCCGCGAGGCCATGCTGGAGGGCCGCTGGGACGACTGCGTGGAGATGGCCCGGGACCAGATCCGCGAGGGCGCCCACATGCTCGACCTCTGCGTCGACTACGTGGGCCGGGACGGCGTGGCCGACATGGCCGAGCTGGCCGGCCGCTTCGCGACCGCCTCCACGCTGCCCATCGTCCTGGACTCCACCGAACTGCCGGTCATCGAGGCCGGGTTGGAGAAGCTCGGCGGGCGCGCCGTCATCAACTCGGTCAACTACGAGGACGGGGACGGACCCGATTCGCGCTTCGCGAAGGTCACCAAGCTGGCCGTCGAGCACGGCGCGGCGCTGATCGCGCTGACCATCGACGAGGAGGGCCAGGCCCGTACCGTCGAGACCAAGGTCGCCATCGCCGAGCGGATCATCGCCGACCTGACCGGCAACTGGGGGGTGCACGAGTCGGACATCCTCATCGACACCCTGACCTTCACCATCTGCACCGGCCAGGAGGAGTCCCGGGGCGACGGCGTCGCCACCATCGAGGCGATCCGCGAACTCAAGCGCCGCCACCCGGACGTCCAGACCACGCTCGGACTGTCCAACATCTCCTTCGGCCTGAACCCGGCCGCCCGGGTCGTCCTCAACTCCGTGTTCCTGGACGAGTGCGTCAAGGCCGGGCTCGACTCGGCGATCGTGCACGCGAGCAAGATTCTCCCCATCGCGCGTCTGGAGGAGGAGCAGGTCAAGGTCGCCCTCGACCTGATCTACGACCGGCGCGCCGAGGGCTACGACCCGCTGCAGAAGCTCATGGAGCTCTTCGAGGGCGTCAACATGAAGTCGATGAAGGCGGGCAAGGCCGAGGAGCTCCTCGCGCTGCCGCTGGACGAACGCCTCCAGCGCCGCATCATCGACGGCGAGAAGAACGGCCTGGAGGCCGACCTGGACGAGGCCCTCCAGGACACCCCAGCCCTGGACATCGTCAACAACACCCTGCTCGCCGGCATGAAGGTGGTCGGCGAGCTCTTCGGCTCGGGCCAGATGCAGCTGCCGTTCGTGCTCCAGTCCGCCGAGGTCATGAAGGCGGCGGTGGCCCATCTGGAGCCGCACATGGAGAAGTCCGACGCGGAGGGCAAGGGCACCATCGTGCTCGCCACCGTCCGGGGAGACGTCCACGACATCGGCAAGAACCTGGTCGACATCATCCTGTCCAACAACGGCTACAACGTGGTCAACCTCGGTATCAAGCAGCCGGTTTCGGCGATCCTCGAAGCCGCCGAGGAGCACCGCGCGGACGTCATCGGCATGTCCGGCCTGCTGGTCAAGTCCACCGTGATCATGAAGGAGAACCTGGAGGAGCTGAACCAGCGCAAGCTGGCGACCGAGTACCCGGTCATCCTCGGCGGCGCGGCACTGACCCGGGCCTACGTCGAGCAGGACCTGCACGAGATCTACGAGGGCGAAGTCCGCTACGCCCGCGACGCGTTCGAGGGCCTGCGCCTCATGGACGCCCTCATCGGGGTGAAGCGCGGAGTCCCCGGCGCCGTACTGCCGGAGCTCAAGCAGCGCCGCGTCGCCCAGCGCGACACGGCGGTCCTGGAGGCCAAGGAGCCCGAGGGCGCGGTGCGCTCCGACGTGGCCACCGACAACCCGCTGCCCACCCCGCCGTTCTGGGGCACCCGCGTCATCAAGGGCATCGGTCTCAAGGAGTACGCGTCCTGGCTGGACGAGGGCGCCCTGTTCAAGGGCCAGTGGGGGCTGAAGCAGGCCCGCGCGGGCGGCCCCAGCTACGAGGAGCTCGTCGAGACCGAGGGCCGGCCGCGGCTGCGCGGCTGGCTGGAGCAGCTGCACACCCGCAACCTGCTCGAAGCGGCCGTCGTCTACGGCTACTTCCCCTGCGTGTCCAAGGGCGACGACCTGATCCTGCTGGGTGAGGACGGCTCCGAGCGCACCCGCTTCACCTTCCCGCGCCAGCGCCGCGGCCGCCGGCTGTGCCTGGCGGACTTCTTCCGCCCGGAGGAGTCCGGCGAGGTCGACGTGGTCGGGCTCCAGGTGGTCACGGTCGGCTCGAAGATCGGCGAGGCCACCGCCGAGCTCTTCGAGGCCAACTCCTACCGCGACTACCTCGAACTGCACGGCCTGTCCGTCCAGTTGGCCGAGGCCCTCGCCGAGTACTGGCACGCCCGGGTGCGTTCCGAGCTCGGCTTCGCGGGCGAGGACCCCTCGGACGTGGCGGACATGTTCGCGCTGAAGTACCGCGGCGCCCGCTTCTCGCTCGGCTACGGGGCCTGCCCCGACCTGGAGGACCGGGCGAAGATCGCCGAGCTGCTCGAACCGGAGCGGATCGGCGTCCACCTCTCCGAGGAGTTCCAGCTCCACCCCGAGCAGTCCACCGACGCCATCGTCATCCACCACCCCGAAGCCAAGTACTTCAACGCCCGCTGACGGGGCGGGGGCGGAAATTCAACGCGCGTTCAGCGGGCCGGACGTACACTGGTCGGCCCAGTAAAGGCCGGTCGCTTTTCCCAGCTGGGGAAGGCGACCGGCCTTCTCGTCCCTCCAGGAGGTGTGCCGGATGACCAGTACGGTCCCCGCAGCCATGACCCTTATGGCCGAAGGCTCCCCCCTTCAGGCCGTCTTCCTCGACATGGACGGCACCCTCGTCGACACCGAAGGCTTCTGGTGGGATGCCGAGCGGGAGGTCTTCGCGGGCCTCGGGCACACCCTGGACGAGTCATGGCGCCATGTGGTGGTCGGTGGCCCGATGACGCGCAGCGCGGGCTTCCTCATCGAGGCCACCGGCGCCGACATCACGCTGGCCGAGCTGACCGTACTGCTCAACGAGCGCTTCGAGCAGCGCATCGGGAGCGAGGTGCCGCTGATGCCGGGCGCCGCCCGGCTGCTGAGCGAGCTCGCCGCCCACAACATCCCCACCGCCCTGGTCTCCGCCTCGCACCGCCGCATCATCGACCGGATCGTGCAATCGCTGGGCCCGGCCAACTTCGCCCTGACCGTCGCGGGCGACGAGGTGGCCCAGACCAAGCCGCACCCCGAGCCCTACCTCCTCGCGGCCCGCGGGCTCGGCGCCGACCCGGCGAGGTGCGCGGTCGTGGAGGACACCGCGACCGGCGTCGCCGCCGCCGAGGCGGCCGGCTGCCGGGTGGTCGCGGTGCCGTCGGTGGCCCCCATCGAGGCCGCCGCGGGCCGGGTCGTGGTCGGCTCGCTCGAAGAGGTCGACCTGGCCTTTCTGCGGACCTTGATCACCCGGGCGAACTGACCCGGACACCGAGCGTGCTCCGATGAATGCGGTGGAAACTCATCGCAGCCGCGCGTTCATTTTCCGTGACGTCCCCGAGGCGAATTCACACCCTGTCAAAGGGGCCCCGGTGGTGACGTTCATCACCCCGCAGGGGGTCGACAGGGGTCCGGACCGGTGCATCCAGGGCCCCCGGAGGTGCCCTTGTGTCCCGATTGGTGATCTCGTGTACGAAACATTCCGGTACCCCGATATCGGCGGGCCGCTATTTCTGCGCGCCGCTTGATTCCCTGTGCACCAGAGCCAGTTCCTGCTTTTCGCGCGGCGCCCACTAATCTCGTCGCGAGAACTTCGCCGCACCCTCATCTGCCCCAGCCGCACACCAAGCGACCAGGAGCGCAGGTCCGATCGCACATACCCGGCCCGATCGCCCCGCCCCGAACGGGCGGCCGCGGTGGAGTGTCCCGCCACAGCTGTACCCCCAAGTGCCGGACAAGGGAGATCGTCCAGGATGAACCGCAAGACTTTGGTGCTGCCGGCCGTAGTGGGCCTGCTCGCTCCCGTACTCGCCGCCTGCGGCGGATCGGCGAGCGGGGGAGGCGGCGGCAAGGCCATCGTCGTGGGCACCACGGACCAGTTCGTGGCAACCAAGGACGCCCCTGCCCCGCTCGACCCGGCGCACGCCTATGAGACGGGCATCTGGAACGTGATGCGGCAGACCACGCAGTCGCTGGTCCACGTTCCGCGCGGCGGCGGCGTGCCCGTCCCCGACGCGGCATCGTCCTGCAGCTTCACCGACAAGGAGAACGAGAGCTACCGCTGCACCCTGCGCAGCGGCCTCGAATTCGCCGACGGCACCAAGGTGACCGCCGACGACGTCAAGTACTCCATCCAGCGCGTGATCGCCATCAACGACGACAACGGCCCGGCCGGTCTCCTCGACAACATCGACACGATGGAGACCAAGGGCGACACCGAGATCGTCTTCCATCTGAAGACGCCGGACGCCACCTTCCCGTACAAGCTCGCGACGCCCGCCGCCGCGATCGTGCCGAAGGCCAAGTACGAGCCGAAGAAGCTCCGGAACGGCTTCGAGATCGACGGCTCGGGTCCGTACAAGCTCAAGGCCGAGCTCAAGGGCGACCAGGCGGTGAAGTTCACCTTCACCAAGAACCCCAACTACAAGGGTGACCTGAAGCTCTCCAACGACAAGGTCGAGCTGCGCTCCTTCCCGACCGCCGAGGCCATGGGCACCGCGCTCGGCAAGGGCGACATCGACATGATGACCCGAGCCATGACGCCGGGGCAGATCCAGCAGATGTCGGTCAGCCCGAGCAAGGACATCAACCTGGTCGAGATGCCCGGCCTGGAGATCCGCTACCTGGGCTTCAACACCGAGGACCCGTCGGTGAAGAACAAGGCGGTGCGCCAGGCGATGGCCCAGGCCATCGACCGCAGCTCGCTCGCCTCCAAGGTGTACGGCCCGAGCGCCGAGCCGCTGTACTCGCTGATCCCCACCTCGATCGCCGGCCACACCAACTCGTTCTTCAACAAGTACGGCGAGGCGAGCAAGGCCAAGGCCCAGGCCATTCTGAAGGCCGCCAACATCCCGACGCCGGTCAAGCTCACCCTCAACTACACCAAGGACCACTACGGTTCCAGCACCGAGAACGAGTTCCAGGTCCTCTCCGAGCAGCTGAACTCGACCGGCCTGTTCAGCACCACCATCCAGGGCACCGAGTGGTCGAAGTTCCGCCCGGCGCAGAAGAAGGGCGAGTACGCGGTCTACGGACTCGGCTGGTTCCCCGACTTCCCGGACCCGGACAACTTCATCGCGCCGTTCTTCGGCAAGGACAACTTCCTCAACACCCCGTACGCCAACGACGAGATCCGCAACACGCTGATCCCGGCGTCCCGGGTGGCCGCGGACCGCAACCAGGCCTCGAAGTCCTTCGAGCAGATCCAGGACATCGTCGCCAACGACGTCCCGGTCCTCCCGCTGTGGCAGGGCAAGCAGTACGTCGCGGCCCGCACCGACATCACCGGCACCGAATGGGCCATCAACTCCTCGTCCAACCTGCAGCTCTGGGAGCTCGGGCGGGGCAAGAGCTGACGTACGACCCGGCCGCGATCCCTTCCGTGCCGGCCGGCAATTTCCGTGGGTAGGACTGTGAGGCACGTGTACGTGAAGATGCGGAACCGATGGCTGACGATGCCGCTGGCGGCAGGCGTGGCGGCCGGTCTCCTGAGCGGCTGCGGTTCCCAGCAGGACGGCAACGGCTCGTCGGGCGGCGGCGGTTCGGTGGTCATGGGGATGTCCGACGACATCCTGGCCACCGACCCCGCCTCGGGTTACGACCCCGGATCCTGGCTGCTGTTCAACAACGTGTTCCAGTCGCTGCTCAGCTTCCCCAAGGGCAGTTCGACGCCGGAGCCGGAGGCCGCCCAGGCGTGCAGCTTTGACAAGGGCGGCTCCACGGTCTACCGCTGCACCCTGCGGCCCGGCCTCACCTTCAGCAACGGCGACAAGCTCACCTCGGAGGACGTCAAGTACTCCTTCGAGCGGGTGCTGAAGATCAACGACGCCAGCGGCCCGGCGCCGATGCTCACCACCCTGGGCAAGATCGACACCCCGGACGAGAAGACGGTCGTCTTCCACCTCAAGGTCCCGGACGCGACCTTCCCCAGCAAGATCGCCTCCGGTGCCGGTTCCATCGTGGACCACAAGGAGTACCCGGCCGGTAAGCTCCGCAGCGACGGCAAGGCCGTCGGCTCCGGCGTCTACAAGCTGGACTCCTTCGGCGAGAAGCAGGCCGTCTTCTCGGTCAACTCCTCCTACCGGGGCACCGTCAAGGCCAAGAACTCCGGCCTGACCATGAAGCTCTTCCACGGCGACCGCAAGGCCCTGGCCCAGGCGCTGGAGAAGGGCGACATCGACCTCGCCTACCGAGGCCTGTCCGCCAAGGACACCGCCGCGCTGCAGAGTTCGCCGACCGCGGACAAGCAGGGCGTCAACGTCGTCGAGGGCACCAGCGCCGAGGTCCAGGACCTGGTCTTCAACATGAAGGACCCGGTCGCCGGCAAGGTCGGCGTGCGCAAGGCGATCGCCTACCTCGTGGACCGCGAGGCCCTGGTGCGCACCGTCTACTCGTCCACCGCGAGCCCGCTGTACTCGGTCATCCCGAGCGGCATCACGGCCCACACCACCGCCTTCTTCGACCTGTACGGAGACAGCCCCCAGCCCGCCAAGGCGAAGGCGGCACTGCACTCGGCGGGCATCACCGGCAAGGTGAAGCTGACCCTGTGGTCCACGCCGAGCCGCTACGGACCGTCCACCGACGAGGAGTTGAAGGCGATCGCCGGTCAGCTCAACGCGAGCGGCCTGTTCGACGTGGACGTGAAGTCGGTGGAGTTCACGCAGTACGAGAAGGACGTCGAGGCCGGAAAGTACGGCGTCTACGTGAAGGGCTGGGTCCCCGACTTCCCGGATCCGGACAACTTCACGCTGCCGTTCTTCGGCAAGGGCAACGTGCTGTCCAACAACTACGCCAACAAGCAGATCACCGACGAGATCCTCCCGGCGACCGCGGGCACCGCCGACCGCGCGACCACGGAGGCCCAGTTCGCCCAGCTCCAGGACATCGTCGCCGACGAGGTCCCGGTCCTCCCGCTGTGGCAGGGCAAGCAGTACGCGGTGGCCCGTACGGGCATCACCGGACTGGAGTGGACGCTGGACGCGTCGACGGTCTTCCGCTTCTGGGAGATCAAGAAGGGCTGAGCACGGAGCACCGGGGGCTGAGGATCGGAGCCTCTGATGGGGGTCCCCCTGGCCCTTTGGGCCTTGGGGGAGATTGAGGAGCGGGCATCCGGGGGCGCTGTGCCCATCAGCGGCTCCGCCGCGGGCCCCGGAAGCTCGGGGAGCGACCCCGCCCTCACTGCGCGCCGGGCCGCACCAGTCCGCTCTCGTACGCGTACACCGCCGCCTGCACCCGGTCCCGGAGCCCCAGCTTCGTCAGCACGTGTCCGACATGCGTCTTGACCGTCGTCTCGCTGACGAACAGGTCCGCCGCGATCTCCGCGTTGGAAAGCCCGCGCGCCACCAGCTTCAGCACCTCGACCTCGCGGTCGGTCAGTGTGTGCAGCGTGTCCGGCACCGGCTCCTCGCCGGACGGCAGATGGTCGGCGTACTTGTCGAGCAGCCGGCGCGTGATCGACGGCGCGAGCATCGCCTCGCCGGCCGCGACCACCCGGATCGCCTGCACCAGCTCATGGGCGGGCGCGTCCTTCAGGAGGAACCCGCTGGCCCCCGCCTTCAGCGCCTCCACCACGTACTCGTCCAGGTCGAAGGTGGTCAGTACGAGCACCTTCGCGGGGCCGTCCTTGCCGGGGCCGCTGATCTGCCGGGTCGCCTCCACCCCGTCCATCCGGGGCATCCGGATGTCCATGAGGACCACATCGGGCTGGAGCGCCCGGACCTGATCGAGGGCCTGCAGACCATCACCGGCCTCGCCGACCACCGCGATGTCCTGCTCGGCCTCCAGGATCATCCGGAAACCGGTGCGCAACAGCGGCTGGTCATCGACCAGTAGGACGCGGATAGCCACGGGTACTCCTCATCGGGATTGCTGGACCGGGCCCATTCTGCCCTGCTCAATCACGGTGGGTTCGGCCGGGCGCGGGCCGAGGCGGCCGTGCCGCCCGGGGATCGCCCCCGGGCGCGGGCCCCGCTGGAACTCAGCCTGCCGATTCCGGGGCCGGGACGATGGACAGCGGGTATACCGGGGGAGTCCCGCCGAATTCGGGGCAGACCGCCTGATGGTCGCACCAGCCGCACAGCTTGGTGGGCCGCGGCCGCCAGTCACCCGTCTCGGTGGCGAGCCGGATCGCCTCCCACAGCGCGAGCAGCTTCCGTTCCACCTGAACGAGATCGGCCTCGACCGGGTCGTACGTCACCACATCGCCGCTGCCCAGGTACACCAGTTGCAGCCTGCGCGGCACGACCTGCTTCAGCCGCCACACCACCAGGGCGTAGAACTTCATCTGGAAGAGCGCGCCCTCCGCGTACTCCGGCCGCGGGGCCTTGCCCGTCTTGTAGTCGACGATGCGCACCTCGCCGGTCGGCGCCACATCGACGCGGTCGATGACTCCGCGCAGCCGCAGCCCCGACTCCAGCTCCGTCTCCACGAAGAACTCGCGCTCCACCGGTTCGAGCCGGGTGGGGTCCTCCAGTGAGAACCAGCGCTCCACCAGCCGCTCCGCCTCGCCCAGCCACTTCGCGAGCCGCTCGCCCTCCGCGTCCTCGGCGAACAACTCGGTGAGCTCCGGCTTCGACTCCAGGAGCCGGTCCCACTGCCCGGGGATCATCGACTTGGCCCGCGGCGCGGTGCGCTCGGCCGCCGGGTCGTCGAAGAGCCGCTCCAGGACGGCGTGCACCAGCGTCCCCCGCGTCGCCGCCTCGCTCGGCTTCTCGGGGAGTCTGTCGATCACCCGGAACCGGTACAGCAAGGGGCACTGCATGAAGTCGTTCGCCCGCGACGGCGACAGCGACGTGGGCTGCTGGGCGGCCGTGGCCCCACCGGTGCTCGTACTCATGACACAGACCCTACGACCCGCCACTGACAGCGAGCGGAATACCATCGACGGCAGGAGCCCTCACCCTGCATGATCGTGACATCGCACCATGCAGCGAACATTCGACCGGACGAGGAGAGTCCGGACGGGCTCCCGGGGCAGATTCCCCGGGGCAGACATCGTACCGACGAAGGGAACCCGTGGAAGACAGCGGCGAGAGCGGCAAGCGCGAACGGCCGCGGTCCGGCGCCAAGGACAAGAACCCGGGCGCCGCCTCCGGCAACGGCAAGCCGCCCCGCTCCGGGCCCGGCGGCGGCCTCCTGATGGGCCGCCCCTTCGGCGTGCCCGTCTACGTCGCCCCGAGCTGGTTCCTGGTCGCCGCCCTGATCACCTGGGTCTTCGGCGGCCAGCTCGACCGGGTGCTGCCCGAACTCGGCGCCGCCCGCTACCTGGTGTCGCTCTTCTTCGCGGTGGCCTTCTACGCCTCCGTGCTGGTCCACGAACTCGCCCACACGGTGGCCGCGCTCCGCTTCCAGCTGCCGGTGCGCCGCATCCAGCTGCAGTTCTTCGGCGGCGTCTCCGAGATCGAGAAGGAGACCGAGACCCCGGGCCGCGAATTCGTCCTCGCCTTCGTCGGCCCGCTGCTCTCGCTGGTCCTGTCCGGGCTCTTCTACCTCGGCATGAAGACCGTCGAGCCCGGCACCGTCCCCGGGGTGCTGCTGGCCGGCCTGATGATCTCCAACCTGATCGTCGCGGGCTTCAACCTGCTGCCCGGCCTCCCCCTCGACGGCGGCCGGATGCTCCGCGCCGTCGTGTGGAAGATCACCGGCAAGCCCATGAGCGGCACCGTCGCCGCCGCCTGGGTCGGCCGCGCCCTCGCCGTCAGCGTCCTCATCGGCCTGCCGCTGCTCACCCAGACCGGCGCCCTCGGCAACTCGCCCGACGAGGTCAGCGGCATGGACACCGTCACCGACGCGCTGCTCGCCGCCATCCTCGCCGCGATCATCTGGACCGGCGCCGGCAACAGCCTGCGCATGGCCCGGCTGCGCGAACACCTCCCCGAGCTGCGCGCCCGCACGCTCACCCGGCGCGCGGTGCCGGTCGAATCCGCCACCCCGCTCTCCGAGGCGCTGCGCCGCGCCAACGAGGCCGGGGCTCGCGCCCTTGTCGTGGTCGACGGGCACGGCGACCCGACCGCGCTGGTCCGCGAGGCCGCCATCGTCGGCGTGCCCGAACACCGCCGGCCCTGGGTCGCCGTCAGCGGCCTCGCCCAGGAGCTCACCGACGGCATGCGGGTCCCCGCCGAACTCGCGGGCGAACCCCTGCTCGACCTGCTCAGGGCCACCCCGGCCACCGAGTACCTCGTGGTCGAGGAGACCGGGGAGATCTATGGCGTGCTGTCCGCCGCGGATGTCGAGAAGGCCTTCGTAGCGGCCATGGCGCGGCCGGGCAGCTAGGGGGTGTCCGGCGGCGCCGCCCTGCGGCGGCCGTGGCGTTCGGGGCCTCGTACGGCCGGTACTCTGGTCGTATGTCCGAACCGACCGGTGCCGCCCGCCGTCGCGGGCCCTTCAAGGTCGGGGACCAGGTCCAGCTCACCGACCCCAAGGGACGCCACTACACGTTCACGCTCGAAGCCGGGAAGAATTTCCACACCCACAAGGGTTCCTTCCCGCACGACGAGCTGATCGGTGCTCCCGAGGGCAGTGTTGTCCGTACCACGGGAAACGTCGCCTACCTCGCGCTGCGCCCCCTGCTCCCCGACTTCGTCCTGTCCATGCCCCGCGGTGCCGCCGTGGTCTACCCCAAGGACGCGGGGCAGATCCTGGCCTTCGCCGACATCTTCGCCGGCGCCCGCGTCGTGGAGGCCGGGGTCGGCTCGGGCTCGCTGAGCGCCTTCCTGCTGCGCGCCATCGGCGACCACGGAATGCTGCACTCCTACGAGCGCCGCGAGGACTTCGCCGAGATCGCCACGCAGAACGTGGAGCGCTACTTCGGCGGCCCGCACCCCGCCTGGCAGCTCACCGTCGGCGACCTCCAGGACAACCTTTCGGACACCGACGTCGACCGCGTCATCCTGGACATGCTCGCCCCCTGGGAGTGCCTGGACGCCGTCTCCAAGGCGCTCGTCCCCGGCGGCATCCTCTGCTGCTACGTGGCCACCACCACCCAGCTCTCGCGCACCGTCGAGTCCATCCGGGAGATCGGCTGCTTCGCCGAGCCGCAGCCCTGGGAATCGATGATCCGCAACTGGCACGTCGAGGGCCTGGCCGTCCGCCCCGACCACCGGATGATCGGCCACACCGGCTTCCTGGTGACCGCCCGCCGCCTCGCGGACGGCGTGGAGCCTCCGATGCGCCGCCGCCGCCCGGCCAAGGGCGCGTACGGCGACGACTACGAGGGCCCCAACAAGGACTGACCCCAGTTCTGGCCCCGTACAACGAACCGGCGCCGCCGCCGAGTTCCCGGACCGACCCGGGAACTCGGCGGCGGCGCCTTTACGTTGAGCTGTTGCCCCAGTGTTCCGCCCGCCTGTGACGTGTGGCACGATGCTGGCCACCCCCACCACCCGCACCGCCCCCACAGGAGACCTCCCGCGTGCAGAATGCCGCCGTCCCTGAGCTCGCGCACACCCATGCCCGCCCCGTCCACTGGATCGCCACCGCCACCGCGATGGCCGCCGTAGTGGCCCTCGCCGGCTTCCTCCAGCCCGATGCGGCCAAGGCCTCCCAGACACCCCGCGAGCACGGCGCACCCCTCACGACGCAGGCCGCCCCCGACCCGGGCGCGGTCGTCCTCCCGCTCCGGTGCGGGACCGCGGGCTCGGTGGTGGAGAAGAAGTCCTCCGGCGACCTCGACGGCGACGGCGTCCCGGAGACGGTGGCCGTCGCGCACTGCCGGGCCGGCGGCGGCACCCCGCCCAGCGGCGTCTACGTACTCACACGGGGCGCGGTCGAGGGGGCTCCGCCTCGCGTGGTGGCGACGCTCGTCGACCCCAAGGAGAAGCAGACCGTCACCGACCTCGTCGTGCGGAACGGCGCGGTGACGGCGACGCTGCTCGGCTACTCCTCCGACGACGTGCCGCGCTACGAGCCCGACCTGCGCCAGCAGGTCAAGTGGCGCTGGCAGGGCGGGAAGTTCATCCGCTCGACCCAGGCCGCCGCGCTGGGCGTCTGAGCCGCAAAGCCGCCTGGCCCTGAGCCTCAGGGCCACCGGGCTGCGCCCCCAAGGCCACTGCGCGTAGCGGCCGGTAACCCTGCGCCTACTCCGCGTCGGGCCCGTACACCTCGACGCTGTCCGAAACCCGACGTACGTGAATGCAGTCTCCCGGGCACTCCTTCGCGGAGTCCACCACGTCCTGGAGCAGCGGCAGCGGTACGGGTGTTGTGGCCCCCGGAGTCTGCAGCAACTCGTCCTGGGAGCTCTTCACATAGGCGAGTCCGTCGATGTCCAGCTCGAAGACCTCGGGCGCGTACTGGACGCAGATGCCGTCGCCGGTGCACAGGTCCTGGTCGATCCAGACCTCGAGAGCCTCGTTCATGTGCCTGCCGTTCCTGCGCGAGTGAATCAATCGATGCCAGCCCTGACGGGTGTTGGCCCACTCGACGATAACAACCGCCCGCTTTCCGATGTTGTTGGGTGGGTATTCCCCTGGCGTGAGGGAGAGCGCAAGGGTGAAGATCGGACACACCCCGGAGTCTTTGTGATCTAGGGGTTTCAATCACCACCAGCCCAGGTAGGGTCAGGAAGCGTCCAGCTCCCCTTGGAGGAGGTGAGGACCGTGGCAGCCCACGACGACGACATCAACCGCGGCATCCGGCCCGGGCGGGGGTCTGAGGACCCAGCCGGCCAGGTTGCCTATCTAGAGCAGGAAATCGCCGTCCTGCGACGCAAGCTCGCCGACTCTCCGCGTCATACGAGGATTCTCGAGGAGCGGATCGTCGAGCTGCAGACCAATCTGGCGGGCGTGTCCGCACAGAACGAGCGGCTCGCCAACACGCTCCGCGAGGCCCGCGACCAGATCGTGGCGCTCAAGGAGGAGGTCGACCGGCTCGCGCAGCCGCCGGCCGGCTTCGGTGTCTTCCTGCAGTCCAACGAGGACGGCACCGCCGACATCTTCACCGGGGGCCGCAAGCTCCGGGTGAACGTCAGCCCCAGTGTCGAACTCGACGAACTGCGGCGCGGCCAGGAAGTCATGCTCAACGAGGCGCTCAACGTGGTCGAGGCCATGGAGTTCGAGCGTGCCGGGGACATCGTCACCCTCAAGGAGATCCTTGAGGACGGCGAGCGCGCCCTGGTGGTCGGGCACACCGACGAGGAACGGGTGGTGAGGCTCGCCGAGCCGCTCCTGGACATCACCATCCGCCCCGGCGATGCGCTCCTGCTGGAACCCAGGTCCGGCTACGTCTACGAAGTGGTCCCCAAGAGCGAGGTCGAGGAGCTCGTCCTCGAAGAGGTGCCGGACGTCGACTACGACAAGATCGGCGGACTGGGCAACCAGATCGAGCTGATCCGCGACGCGGTCGAACTTCCCTACCTCTACCCCGACCTCTTCAAGGAGCACGAACTGCGGCCGCCGAAGGGCATCCTGCTCTACGGACCGCCCGGCTGCGGCAAGACGCTGATCGCGAAGGCGGTCGCCAACTCCCTTGCCAAGAAGGTCGCCGAGGTGTCCGGCCAGCCCGCGGGGAAGAGCTACTTCCTCAACATCAAGGGCCCCGAGCTCCTCAACAAGTACGTCGGCGAGACCGAGCGGCACATCCGCCTCGTCTTCCAGCGTGCCCGGGAGAAGGCGAGCGAGGGCACCCCCGTCATCGTCTTCTTCGACGAGATGGAATCCCTCTTCCGCACCCGCGGATCCGGCGTCAGCTCGGACGTGGAGAACACCATCGTCCCGCAGCTGCTGGCCGAGATCGACGGCGTGGAGGGCCTGGAGAACGTCATCGTCATCGGCGCCTCCAACCGCGAGGACATGATCGACCCCGCGATCCTGCGGCCCGGCCGGCTCGATGTGAAGATCAAGATCGAGCGTCCGGACGCGGAGGCGGCCAAGGACATCTTCGCCAAGTACCTCAGGTCCTCGCTGCCGCTGCACACCGACGACCTCGCCGAACACGGCGGAGACGCCGACGCCACCACCCACGGAATGATCCAGTCCGTGGTGGAGCAGATGTACGCGGAAACCGAGGAGAACCGCTTCCTCGAAGTCACGTACGCCAACGGCGACAAGGAAGTCCTGTACTTCAAGGACTTCAACTCCGGCGCCATGATCCAGAACATCGTGGACCGGGCCAAGAAGATGGCCATCAAGGCCTTCCTCGACCAGAACCAGAAGGGTCTCCGGATCTCCCACCTCCTCCAGGCTTGCGTGGACGAGTTCAAGGAGAACGAGGACCTGCCCAACACCACCAACCCGGACGACTGGGCCAGGATTTCCGGAAAGAAGGGCGAGCGGATCGTATTCATCCGCACCCTCGTCACCGGAAAGCAGGGCGCGGACACCGGACGCTCCATCGACACGGTGGCCAACACCGGTCAATACCTGTAAAAGGCAGGCCGGCTGCGGATGCCCGGGGCGGGCATCCGCAGCCTACTGCTTTTCAGGCCATCAGCAGGCAAGAGCAATGACGGAATTGATCTCCCCACCAGCGCAAAGGCGTTCTAGGCTCTTCGGTACCGCCGAGTCGCGCAGTGCGGGGACGGGCACCGCACACGCACCGGAGAACCAGCGGTACTTGAGCGCCGCTCCCGCGGGGGAGCGCCGCCGGGCAAGGAGGGCCGCATGACCGTACGGCGAGTAATGGGCATCGAGACGGAGTACGGGATCTCCGTCCCCGGCCACCCGAACGCCAATGCCATGCTCACCTCGTCCCAGATCGTCAACGCCTACGCGGCGGCGATGCACCGGGCGCGCCGCGCCCGTTGGGACTTCGAGGAGGAGAACCCGCTGCGGGACGCCCGCGGCTTCGACCTCGCCCGCGAGGCCGCCGACTCCAGCCAGCTGACCGACGAGGACATCGGCCTCGCCAACGTCATCCTCACCAACGGGGCGCGGCTGTACGTGGACCACGCACACCCCGAGTACAGCTCACCGGAGGTCACCAACCCCCGCGACGCCGTCCTGTGGGACAAGGCAGGCGAGCGCATCATGGCCGAGGCCGCCGAACGCGCGGCCCAACTCCCCGGCGCCCAGCCGATCCACCTGTACAAGAACAACACCGACAACAAGGGCGCCTCGTACGGCACGCACGAGAACTACCTGATGAAGCGGGAGACCGCCTTCTCGGACATCGTGCGCCATCTGACGCCGTTCTTCGTCTCGCGCCAGGTCATCACCGGCGCCGGCCGCGTCGGCATCGGCCAGGACGGTCACGAGCACGGCTTCCAGATCAGCCAGCGCGCCGACTACTTCGAGGTCGAGGTCGGCCTGGAGACGACCCTCAAGCGCCCGATCATCAACACCCGCGACGAACCGCACGCCGACGCCGAGAAGTACCGCCGCCTGCACGTCATCATCGGCGACGCCAACCTCTCGGAGATCTCGACCTACCTGAAGCTGGGCACGACCTCCCTGGTCCTGTCCATGATCGAGGACGGGTTCATCAATGTCGACCTGGCCGTGGACCAGCCGGTCCGCGCCCTCCACCAGGTCTCGCACGACCCCGCACTGCAACACCTGGTCACCCTGCGCAGCGGCCGCACGCTGACCGCCGTGCAGCTTCAGATGGAGTACTTCGAGCTGGCGCGCAAGTACGTCGAGGAGCGGTTCGGGGCGGACGCCGACGAGCAGACCGTCGACGTCCTCGGCCGCTGGGAGGACGTCCTGAACCGGCTGGAGAACGACCCGATGAGTCTGGCGGGCGAGCTCGACTGGATCGCCAAGCGCGAGCTGATGGAGGGCTACCGCCGCCGTGACAGCCTCGGCTGGGACGCGGCCCGGCTGCACCTCGTGGACCTCCAGTACGCCGACGTGCGGGCCGAGAAGGGCCTGTACAACCGTCTGGTGGCCCGCGGCAGGATGAAGCGGCTCCTGGAGGAGCCCGCGGTCGTACGGGCCGAGACCAAGCCTCCCGAGGACACCAGGGCGTACTTCCGCGGCCGCTGCCTGGAGCAGTACGCGGACGACGTCGCGGCGGCCTCGTGGGACTCGGTGATCTTCGATCTGCCGGGCCGCGACTCGCTCCAGCGGGTGCCAACCCTGGAGCCCCTACGCGGAACGCGTAATCACGTGAAGGCGCTGCTGGACCGGTGCCGGACGGCCGAGGATCTGGTGCGGGTGCTCTCGGGCGGCTGAAAAGCCGCAGGTATGGGAATCACAGAGGTGGGCCCCGCACGTTGCACCAAGTGCGGGGCCGATGTCAGACCCTGCTTGTAGGGTCTGATCAAGGACATCGAACCGAGCGGGGTGAGGTAGATGGCGACCAAGGACACCGGCGGCGGCCAGCAGAAGGCGACGCGCTCCACCGAGGAGGTCGAGGAGCAGGCGCAGGACGCGCAGGCTTCGGAGGACCTCAAGGAGCGACAGGAGAAGTTGTCGGACGACGTGGACTCGGTTCTGGACGAGATCGACGACGTCCTTGAGGAGAACGCAGAGGACTTCGTGCGGTCCTTCGTGCAAAAGGGCGGACAGTAGTTCACGGATGTGAACAGCGGGGTCCGTCGTGGGAAGCCCGGGTCGGGGATCAGGGCTTCCCACGATGGCACCGCCGTGCCCCCGCAAGGGCAAGAGCGCAACCAGCCTGTCCGACCCGACCGTTCATGTGGATCACTCCCACGAGAGGGGTAGGGTCCCAGGCGTAATGTGCTTCAACTGCAATACGGCTATCGGCCTGTTGGGAGAAAACCCCGACATCCTCCGTCGGGCTGCCGCCTACTTGGAAGGAAACTCGTGGAAGCCAACACTCGTGGCACCGGGCGTCTACCAGCTGCCTTCCTGACGCCTGGCTCCTCCTCATTCATGGACTTCCTGTCCGAGCACTCGCCGGAGATGCTCCCCGGCAAGCGCACCCTGCTGCCCGTGCAGGGCCACATCGAAGCGCCGCACGGCACGACCATCGTCGCGACGACCTTCCCCGGCGGAGTCGTCCTGGCCGGTGACCGGCGCGCCACGATGGGCAACATGATCGCCCAGCGCGACATCGAGAAGGTCTTCCCGGCCGACGAGTACTCGGCGGTCGGCATCGCCGGCACCGCCGGCCTCGCGGTGGAGATGGTCAAGCTCTTCCAGCTGGAGCTGGAGCACTTCGAGAAGGTCGAAGGCGCCACGCTCTCCCTGGAAGGCAAGGCGAACCGGCTCTCCACGATGATCCGCGGCAACCTCGGCATGGCCATGCAGGGCCTCGCCGTGGTCCCCCTCTTCGCGGGCTACGACGTCGACCGCGAGAAGGGCCGGATCTTCTCCTACGACGTGACCGGCGGCCGCTCCGAGGAGCACGGCTTCGCCGCCACCGGCTCAGGCTCCATCTTCGCCCGGGGCTCCATGAAGAAGCTCTACCGCGACGATCTGACGGAGCAGCAGGCGACCACCCTGGTCATCCAGGCGCTCTACGACGCCGCCGACGACGACTCGGCGACCGGCGGCCCGGACGTGGCCCGCCGGATCTACCCGATCGTCACCGTCATCACCGAGGACGGATTCCGCAGGCTGACCGAGACGGAGTCCTCCGAGCTCGCCCGCTCCATCCTGGAACGGCGGCTGGAGCAGCCCGACGGCCCCCGGGCCGCTCTCCTCTGAGGCCCGCGCAGGCCCCGAGATGACCCCGCCACTGACAGAAAGGGACGGTTAGCCGGTGTCGACCCCGTTCTATGTCTCACCCCAGCAGGCCATGGCCGACCGTGCGGAGTACGCCCGCAAGGGCATCGCCCGCGGCCGCAGCCTGGTCGTGATCCAGTACGCCGACGGCATCGTGTTCGTCGGCGAGAACCCGTCCCGCGCGCTGCACAAGTTCAGCGAGATCTACGACCGGATCGGCTTCGCGGCCGCCGGCAAGTACAACGAGTACGAGAACCTCCGCATCGGCGGCGTGCGGTACGCGGACCTCCGCGGATACACCTACGACCGCCACGACGTGACGGCCCGGGGGCTCGCCAACGTCTACGCCCAGACGCTGGGCACCATCTTCTCCAGCGTCGGCGAGAAGCCGTACGAGGTGGAGCTGGTCGTCGCCGAGGTCGGCAGCACGCCCGAAGAGGACCAGATCTACCGGCTGCCGCACGACGGCTCGATCGTGGACGAGCACGGCTCGGTCGCGGTCGGCGGCAACGCCGAGCAGATCAGCACCTTCCTGGACCAGCGCCACCAGGACGGCATGTCGCTCGCCGAGGCGCTGCGGCTCGCCGTGCAGGCCCTGTCGAACCAGACGAACGGCGCCGAGCGGGAGATCCCCGCCGAGCGCCTGGAGGTCGCCGTCCTGGACCGGACGCGGCCTCAGCAGCGGAAGTTCAAGCGGATCGTCGGCCGCCAGCTCTCCCGGCTGCTCCAGGCCGACGTGGCCAAGACCGAGCCGACCGAGGCCCCTTCGGATCTTGAGGAGTCCGAGGAGGAGTAGTTCCGCGCCTCTTCACGCGCCCCGGTTCCGCGTCATGCGGGCCGGGGCGCGGCCGTTGAGCCCCGTACGGCGAGCGACACGGGCAGGTCCCCGGTCTCCGGCGGGCGTCCGTCGAGGACGGCGAGCAGTGCCGCCATGCCCCGGGCGCCGACCTGCTCGGCGGGCAGCGCGAGCGTGGTCAGCTCCGGCTCCAGTGCGGTGGCCAGGGTCAGGCCCTCGAACCCGGTGACCGACACGTCGTCGGGGATGCGCAGCCCCAGCCGGTGCGCCGCCTTGCAGGCCCCGGCGGCGAGGAAGTCGTCGTCGCAGACCAGCGCCGTGGGGCGCGGACCGGGCGCGCGAAGGGCCTGTTCGGCGGCCTCCCGTCCGGCGTCCACGCTGAGCGCCGCGTGCACGGTGCGCACCTCGGCGCCCGGCACCTCGCCGAGCGCGTCGGCCAGCGCCCGCGCGCGTACGACGAAGGTCCAGGAGTCCACGGCGGCCGCGACATGCACGAACCGGCGGTGTCCGAGGCCCAGCAGATGCTCCGTCAGGCGCCGTACGCCGTCCGCGATGTCGAGGTTGACGTGTGCGGCCGGGCCCGGTTCGGCGGGGTCGCTGTCGAGCATCACCAGCGGCAGGTCGCTGCCGCGGATCGAGGCGAGCGCGCCCGCCGCCATTGAGGAGGCGATGACCCCGTCGAGCGCGGTGCGCGCCGAGTCGAAGGGGTCCCGGGCCGGGCCGATGCCTTCGGGGGAGGGGTAGAGGACCACGCCGAAGCCGTGCTCGGCGGCGACGCGGGCCGCGCCGGCGTAGACCTGGGCGAAGAACTCGCTGGTCATGGCGGGCACCACGAGGAGTGCGGTCCTGGTGCGGCCGAGCCGCAGGCTGCGGGCGGCGAGGTTGGGGCGGTAGCCCAGCTCCTGCGCGGCCTGTCTGACCAGGCCCGCGGTCCGCTCGGAGACCCGGCCCCGCCATTTGTCGCCGAGCACCAGCGAGACGGTGGCCTGGGACACCCCGGCCGCGCTCGCCACGTCCCGGCTGGTGGGCCGGGTCCCGGCGGGCCGCCCGGACAGCGCGGCGCGGGCGGCGCGCACCCCGGCGCGGGCCGCCACCGATGCGGATTCCGGGCTGTCCGGGCTGGTCACAGGGCCTCCAGGGCGGGCGGTCGGCGGGCGCGGGGTGGACCCGCGGACTTGCCACATGGTACGTATGACCCCGGAAGTTATACGTAACACTTGAGGAGTGCCCATGGCGGCGGGATACGCGGAGATCCTTCGGACCCGGCATGCCGCGCGGCTGCTCGCGGGCACGCTCACCGGCCGGCTGCCCAACGCGACCGCCGCGATCGCGGTCGTCTTCTTCGTACGGGCCGAGGGCGGCAGCTACGCGCTCGCGGGCGCGCTGACCGCCGTGTACGGCGTCGCCACCGCCGTCGGGCAGCCGCTGCTCGGGCGGGCCGTCGACCTCTACGGGCAGCCCCGCGTGATGCTCCCCGCCTCCGTCCTGGCCGCGCTCGGCATGGTCCTGCTCGCCGTCGCCGGCATCGAACCGGTGGCCGTGGCGTACGCCGCGGTGCTCGTGGCCGGGCTCGCCACACCGCCGCTGGAGGGCGGGCTGCGAGCCCTGTGGCCCGGCGTGCTGGAGCGCGAGGACCAGGTGCACACCGCGTACGCCCTGGACGCGATAGCCCAGGAGGTGATGTTCACGGTTGGCCCGCTGCTGGTCACCGTGGCCATCGCGCTCTGGTCACCCGCCACGGCGCTGTTGCTGATCAACGCGCTCGGGGTCCTGGGCGCGCTCAGTGTCGTACTCTGCGAACCGTCCAGGACCTGGCGCTCGGCGCCCCGCGAGGCGCACTGGCTCGGCGCGCTGCGCTCGCCCGGACTGCTCGCGCTGCTCGGCTCGTTCTTCTTCGTCGGTCTCGCGCTGGGCGCCATCATCGTCGCCGCGTCCGCCTACGCCGACGACCACGGCAGCGACGCGATCTACGGCTGGCTGATGGCCGCCAACGGACTCGGCGCCCTCCTCGGCGGACTCGTCTACGGAGCCCGCAAGTGGAGGGGCGCCCCCGAGAAGCGGCTGCGGATCCTCGTGGCGCTGCTCGCCGTCGGCTATCTGCCGCTGACGCTGGTGCCCGGCGTCCCCGCGATGGCCGCGCTCACCGTGGTCTCCGGTCTCTTCCTCGCGCCGTCCATCGCCTGCGCGTTCATCGTCGTCGACCGGCACGCCCCGCGCGGCACGGTCACCGAGGCGTTCTCGTGGCTGGTGACCGCCTTCGGCGTCGGCACCGCGCTCGGTACGGCGGCCGCGGGCCCGGCGGTCGAACTCGGCGGAACCGGCGCGAGTTTCGCGGTCGCGGGCGGCGGCGGAATCGCCGCACTCGTCGTGCTGCTCGCCACCCAGCGGGTCCTCGCAGCTCCCGGGCATACGTGCGAGGTCGCGGGAGTTGATGAAAATGATCGAAACCGTGCTGTCGAACCCGGTTTCAGCTCAGGCCATCAGGCGTAATGTTCCCTCATGGACCGCCGCATTTTCGGGCTGGAGAACGAGTACGGCGTCACGTGCACGTTCAGGGGACAGCGCCGACTGTCACCTGACGAAGTGGCGCGCTACCTCTTCCGCCGTGTTGTGTCATGGGGCCGCAGCAGCAACGTCTTTCTGCGGAACGGCGCCCGCCTCTACCTCGACGTGGGATCGCATCCGGAATACGCAACTCCCGAATGCGACAACGTGACCGAACTGGTCACGCACGACAAGGCCGGCGAGCGCATTCTCGAAGGCCTGCTCGTCGACGCCGAACGCCGCCTGCACGAGGAGGGAATCGCGGGCGACGTCTATCTCTTCAAGAACAACACCGACTCGGCGGGAAACTCCTACGGCTGCCACGAGAACTATCTCGTCGCCCGTCACGGAGAGTTCTCCCGGCTCGCGGACATCCTCATTCCGTTCCTCGTCACCCGCCAGTTGATCTGCGGCGCCGGCAAGGTGCTGCAGACCCCGCGCGGCGCGGTCTACTGCGTCAGCCAGCGCGCCGAGCACATCTGGGAGGGCGTCAGCTCCGCCACCACCCGCTCGCGTCCCATCATCAACACCCGGGACGAACCGCACGCGGACGCCGAGCGCTACCGCCGGCTGCACGTCATCGTCGGCGACTCCAACATGTCCGAGACGACCATGCTCCTCAAGGTCGGTGCCACCGACCTCGTACTGCGCATGATCGAGGCCGGTACGGTCATGCGCGACCTCACCCTGGAGAACCCGATCCGGGCGATCCGCGAGGTCTCCCACGACATCACGGGCCAGCGCAAGGTGCGTCTGGCCAGCGGGCGCGAGGCCTCCGCCCTCGAAGTGCAGCGCGAGTACTACGAGAAGGCCGTCGACTTCGTGGAGCGCCGCGGCATCCGCACCGGCACCGTCGACCAGGTCCTCGAACTGTGGGGCCGCACCCTGGACGCCATCGAGGCGGAGGACCTCGACCGGATCGGCACCGAGATCGACTGGGTCATGAAGTACCAGCTCATCGAGCGGTACCGGGCCAAGAACAACATGACCATGTCGCACCCCCGGGTCGCCCAGATAGACCTCGCCTACCACGACATCCACCGCCGCCGGGGCCTGTACTACCTCCTGGAGCGCAAGGGCCAGGCGGCCAGGATCTGCAACGACCTGAAGATCTTCGAGGGCAAGTCGGTGCCCCCGCAGACCACTCGGGCCCGGCTGCGCGGCGACTTCATCCGCCGCGCGCAGGAGCAGCGGCGGGACTTCACCGTCGACTGGGTGCATCTGAAGCTCAACGACCAGGCGCAGCGCACCGTGTTGTGCAAGGACCCGTTCCGGTCGGTGGACGACCGGGTGGAGAAGCTGATCGCCGGGATGTGAGCCCCGACGAGCCGTCCCGACCGGGGGCCCCGCACGCTGTGGCGTACGGGGCCCCCGGGCATGCCGCACCCTTGTGGTACGGGAGTGGGGCCGTAGAGTGGCCGCTCCGACCATTCCAGCTACCCCGAGGACCACTGTGCGACGCCGACTTGCTGCCGCGCTCATCGTGCCGGCCCTGATGCTCACCGCGGCCTGCGGAGGAGGTGGCGACGGAGCGAAGAAGACGGACGCGTCCGCCTCCCCCTCCGACAAGGCGTCGCAGCCCGCCGCCCCCAAGCCGGTGTCCGATGCCTCGCCGATGCCCACCGTCGCGGGCGACGCGGGCAAGAAGCCCACGATCACCATCCCCAAGGGCGACCCGAGCGGGAAGTTCGTCGTCAAGACGCTGACCGAGGGCACCGGCCCCGAGGTCAAGAAGGACGACCTGGCGGTCACGAAGTACACCGGCAAGATCTGGAAGAGCGGCAAGGACCTCGCCGGCTCCTACGACCAGGGCGGCGCCCCGCAGGTCATCCCGGCGGGCTCGCAGACGTACATCCCGGCGTTCAGTGAAGCGGTGCTCGGCCAGAAGGTCGGCAGCCGCGTCCTGGTCGTCGCTCCGCCGGCCGCCGCGTTCGGCTCCGCGGGCAAGCAGGAGCTCGGGGTCGGGCCCACCGACAACCTGGTCTTCGTCCTCGACATCGACAGCGTGATGCCGAAGAAGGTGGAGGGCACGCAGGCGGCGATCCCGTCCAACCTGCCGCAGATCAAGGCGGACAAGGACGAGGCCGCCACGATCACCGTCCCGAAGAACGACCCGCCGAAGACCCTGGTCGACCAGGTCCTCATCGAGGGCAAGGGCGCCGAGGTCAAGAGCGGCCAGACCGTCTTCATGCAGTACAGCGGTGCCACCTGGAAGCCCAACGAGGGCCTGGACAAGGCGAAGCTGTTCGACACCTCGTGGAAGACCGGCGCCCCGTTCTCGACCGTGATCGGCCAGGGCCAGGTCATCGAGGGCTGGGACAAGGGCCTGGTCGGCAAGAAGGTCGGCAGCCGTGTCCTGCTGGTCATCCCGCCGGAGCAGGGTTACAAGGACAAGGCCCAGGGCGCGGACATCCCGGCCAACTCGACGCTCGTCTTCGTCGTGGACATCGTCGGAGCAATGTAAGACTGTTCCGGTTGCCCATAGCGATAAGTAGGAGCATTACGTGAGCATCGACAAGCCCGAGATCGACTTCCCCGAGGGTCAGCCGCCGGCGGACCTGGAGATCAAGGAGATCTGGGAGGGCGACGGCGCCGTCGCCAAGGCCGGAGACTTCGTCAAGGTCCACTACGTGGGAGTGGCCTTCTCCACCGGCGAGGAGTTCGACGCCTCCTGGAACCGCGGCAACCCGCTGGAGTTCAAGCTCGGTGCCGGTCAGGTCATCGAAGGCTGGGACCAGGGCATCCAGGGCATGAAGGTCGGCGGTCGCCGTCGGCTGACCATCCCCGCGCGCCTCGCCTACGGCGACCGCGGCGCCGGCGGTGCCATCGCCCCGGGCGAGACGCTGATCTTCGTCTGCGACCTGATGGGCGTCTGAGCCGCACCTCGATCAGTCCTGAGCGATCGGACCTGATCAGACCGAGGGCCCGTGCCTCCTGGCACGGGCCCTCGGCTTTGCCCGGGCAGCCCGGGGCGGTACGGTCAGCGGTCGTAGCGCAATACGAGAGAGGGCGTAGGGCATCGATGGCGATCGCCAAGGCCGAGCGGCTGATGAACCTGGCGCTGTGTCTGCTCGGGACACGGCGCGCACTCAGCAAGCGGGAGCTGCGCGCGTCCATCGAGGCCTATCTCGAAGCCGGGTCCGACGACTCCTTCAACCGGATGTTCGAGCGCGACAAGGACGATCTGCGCGAGCTCGGCCTGGTCATCGAGACCGTCGAGAACCTCGACGGCGAGACCGGCTACCTCGCCCGCCGCGACAGCAACCGGCTGCCCCCGGTCCAGCTCGACGCCGAGGAGGCCGCGGCCCTCGGGCTCGCCGCCCGCGTCTGGCAGCAGGCCCGGCTCGCCGGAGCGGCCAGCGGCGCGCTCCAGAAGCTGCGCGCCGCCGGGATGCCGGAGGCCCACAATCCGTATGAGCACAGTGCGATCGAACCGCGCATCCCGGTCCACGAGACGGCCTTCGAACCCTTGATGCTGGCCTGCCGCGACCGGCGCCCGGTCGTCTTCGACTACCGCAAGGCCACCGCCGTACGCCCCGAGACCCGGCATGTCGAGCCGTGGGTCCTGGAGTGCTGGCGCGGCCACTGGTACCTGGCCGGCTGGGACCGCGACCGGGGTGCCGAGCGGGTCTTCCGGCTCAGCCGCATCTCCGGCAAGGTCCGCTCCCGGGCGGGCGCCTTCACCGCGCCCGTGCCCGACGTCGTCACCGTGCGCGAGACCGTCGAGACCTGGGCGGGGGAGACCGCGACCCGCTCGGCCCGGATCCGGCTGCGGGCCGGGGCAGGCTACCCGCTGCGCTCCCGCGCCACCTCGGTCCGGGAACTCGGCGACGGCTGGGCGGAGTTGGAGATTCCGTACGGGCACGGGCTCGATGCCCACCTGGTGGAATTCGGCCCCGACGTCGTCGTGCTGGAGCCCGCCGACCTGCGGGCCGACGTGATCGACCGGCTGCGCGCCGTGGCCAAGGGCTGAGGGGGACCGTAGACCATGGCTGCCAATGCCATCGACCAGACCCGGCGGATGCTGTCGCTGGTGACCTATCTGCGCGAGCGTCCCGGCGCCCGTGTCGGGGACGTCGCCCGCGCCTTCGGCATCACCGAGGACGAGCTGATCTCCGACCTCGATGTGCTGCCCATGTGCGGCACCAGCTTCCGGGGCGGCGACCTCCTGGACATCGACACCGACGGCGACCGCATCTGGTGGCACAACCCGGACGATGTCGCCGAGCCCCTGCGGCTCGCCGCCGACGAGGCGACCGCGCTGCTCGTCGCGGCACGTGCCGTCTCCACCCTCCCCGGCCTGCGCGAGGGCGACCGGCAGGCGCTGCTGCGCGCCACCGCCAAGCTGGAGGCCGCGGCCGGCGAGGCCGCGGGTGCCAGCTCGCGGCTCTCGGTCACCTTCGAGTCCGAGGGTGGCGTCTTCGCCGAGGTCGACCGGGCGATCTCGGAGCGCCGCCGGCTGTGGGTGAAGTACTACTCGCCCGCGCGCGACGAGCTCACCGAGCGCGAGGTCGACCCGATCCGGCTCTTCGCCGTCGGCCACACCTATATGGAGGCGTGGTGCCGGCTCTCGGAGGCCCGGCGCACCTTCCGGCTGGACCGGGTGGCCGAGATTCGCCTGCTCGACGAGGCGTCCGCCCCGCCCGAGCTCGAACTGCGCGACCTGTCCGAGGGGCTCGTGCAGCCGTCCGCCGAGGACCCCGAGGTCGTCGTGGAGGTCGCTCCCGGCGGCCGCTGGGTCGCCGAGTACTACCCGCACGACAGCGCCGAGGAGCTCCCCGACGGCGGTCTGCGGATCACGCTGCGCACGCCCGACCCGGCATCGCTGCGGCGCCTGGCGCTGCGGCTCGGCCAGGACGGCCGGATCGTCTCGCCGGACGACCTCGCGCAGAGCGCCCGGCGCGCAGCCCGCGAGGCGCTGGCCGGATATGAGGAACCGCCCACGCCCGATCACCTGAGCTGAGGAGAGCTGCATGTCGGTGCTGCCCGGTCTTTCCCGTCCCGTGATCCCGGTCCTCTTCAAGGCCGCCTGCCCGGAGTGCCGCGCCCGCTTCGAGCTCGGCGCGGCCGCGCTCCGGCTGGCGATCGGCGCCAGCCGCCGCACCACCTTCTACTCCTTCACCTGCCCCGAGTGCGGCTCGGCCGTCCGCAAGCCGGCCGGCGAGCGCATTGTCGAACTGCTCTCCGGCGGCGGTGTCCGCACCCTCCGCCTCCACTCCACCGTCTAGGGTCCCCCTCCATGTTCTGGCCGATGACCGCCATCGCCCTCGGTTTCCTCGGGATCGCCGTGCTCGGCGTCCTCGCCGTCAAGGTCTTCGTCGAGGCGCAGCGGCTCGGCCGCCAAGTGGCCGACACCACCAGCAAGATCAACCGCGCCGCCGAGGACCTGGAGCGCGCCGCCGTCGACCTCGCGGGTGCCGGGGAAACGCTGAGATGACCGGTGCGCTCTGATGTCGTACGTTTCGGGGCGGTACGCTGCACAACGCGGTCCGGGTAGCGAGGCACGGCCCGCAACGGGAGTACGCACGGGGATTGCCCGACGTTCACCCCTGCGCGTTACGATCGCTGCACGTAAGGCGGTCGGACACCAGTCCGGCTGCCGTTCGCAGCCCCACCCCACGCAGTCTCGGTGAGAAGGTAAACGCTTATGTTCGGAAGGCTCGGCGCCCCCGAGATCATTCTCATCCTCATCGTCGTCTTCCTGCTGTTCGGCGCGAAGAAGCTCCCGGACATGGCGCGGTCGCTCGGAAAGTCGGCCCGCATCCTGAAGAGCGAGGCCAAGGCCATGAAGGCCGAGGGGCAGCAGACGGCCGCGACCGACCCGCCGACCCCGGGCGAGCAGCCGCCGGCCCAGCGCACCATCCAGTCCGCTCCCGGCGATGTGCACAGCGCGCGTCCGGTGGCCGAGCCGACGGATTCGACGCAGCGCTGACACCGGGCCGAAGCAGGCGCTGTTCACCTCCGTGACCAGAGCGACCTGCCGCACGAGATGAGGACGTGGGTTGCTCAAGTCTGCCCGCACACAACAGAAGGACCCCGAGGGGCGGATGCCGCTCTCGGACCATCTTCGCGAGCTGCGCAACCGGCTCGCGAAGTCGGTGTTCGCGATCCTGGTCTGCGCCGTGGTGGCGGCGTTCTACTACAAGCAGATCGTGGAAGTGATCACCGAGCCGATCAAGTCCGCGGTCGACTGCAAGGTCTCCTTCGCCGAACTCGCGAAGAAGGGCGACGGCGAGACCTGCGGCAACATCACGATGTCCGGCCTCATGGGGCCGTTCACCCTGATGATCAAGGTGTCGCTCGTGGCTGGTGTGGTGGCCGCCAGCCCGGTCTGGCTCTACCAGCTGTGGGCGTTCGTTGCGCCCGGTCTGCACAAGCACGAGAAGAAGTACTCGCTGGGCTTCGTGGCGGCGGGCTTCCCGCTCTTCGTGGCCGGCGGCTGGTTCTCGTACAACGTGCTGCCCGCCGCGGCCAGGGTGCTGCTCGACTTCACGCCGCAGGGCGTGGCCAACCTCCTGCCGCTGAACGAGCTCCTCGACCTCGTCACGCGCATGATCATCGTCTTCGGCCTCTCCTTCGAGCTGCCGCTCTTCCTCATCATGCTCAACTTCAGCGGCATCCTCACCGGCCGCCGCATGCTGGGCTGGTGGCGCGGAATGATCATGGGCGTCACGATCTTCGCGGCCTTCGCGACGCCGACCGTCGACCCGGTGTCGATGCTCTCGCTCGCCGCCCCGATCGTCGCCCTCTACTTCGTCGCCGTCGGCATCGCCCTGCTGAACGACAAGCGCCGCAAGGAGCGTGCCGACGCCGGTCCCGCCGACGACGAGGCCTCCGATCTCGACCTCACCCCCGAGGACGTCGGCGCCGTCGAACCCGTGACCTCGCCCCCGGCCCTGCCCGAGCAGTCCGACGGCGGCCGGTCCAGCAAGCTGGGCGGATACGACGACATCACCTGACCTTGACGCGATCGCCGGACCTTGTAAGGTCCGGCGGGTGACCAGCGAGATCACCCTCTTCGTCAATCCCACCGCGGGACGCGGCCGGGGCGCGCACGCCGCGCAGCCGGCCGCTTCCGCGTTGCGGGCCGCCGGATTCTCCGTACGCACCGTCCTCGGTGAGAACGCCGAGGACGCCCTGCGCCGCGCCCGCGAGGCCGTCGGGGGCGGCACCGGAGCGCTGATCACCGTCGGCGGCGACGGCATGGTCAACCTCGCCCTCCAGGCCGTCGCGGGCACCCCGACCCCGCTCGGTGTCGTCGCCGTCGGCACCGGCAACGACTTCGCCCGCGCCCTCGGCCTGCCCATACGCGACCCGGCCCGCGCCGGAGCGCTCGCGGCCGGAGCCCTCAAGGGCGCGCACATCAGGGACATCGACCTCGGCCGGACCGGCGACCGCTGGTTCGCGACCGTCCTCGCCTCCGGCTTCGACTCCCGGGTCAACGACCGCGGCAACCGCATGCGTTGGCCGAGCGGCCGCTTCAAGTACGACCTCGCGATGCTCGCCGAACTCGCCGCCTTCAAGCCGATCCCGTACAAGATCACCCTCGATGGCGGCGAGACCCGCGAGATCGAGGCGACCCTCGTCGCCGTCGGAAACGCCTCCTCCTACGGAGGAGGCATGCGGATCTGCGCCGACGCCGACCTGACCGACGGCCTCTTCGACGTCACCGTTGTCGGCGACTGCTCCCGTACGACGCTGATCAAGGTCTTCCCGAAGGTCTACCGGGGCACCCACCTCGGCCACCCCGTGGTCACCACCCACCGCGTCGCCACGATCGCGCTGGCCGCCGACGGCATCACCGGATACGCCGACGGGGAACGGCTCGGTCCGCTCCCGCTGACCGCGGAGTGTGTACGCGGTGCCGTGCGGGTATTGGCACCCGTACCGGCGCCCGGCCGGAAGGCCGGCGCTTTCCGGTCCCCGATAAAGATCGCGACCTCTGTCAGAGGCGGCGGGTAGGCTCGAAGACAAGATGACAGAGGACCTCTCACCAGCCGAAGCGTACGCAGCTGCCCGGCTCCGCGCCGTCGAGCAGGCCACCGCGCTCGCACCCTTCCGCGACCTGTACGACTTCGATCTGGACCCCTTCCAGATCGAGGCCTGCCAGGCCCTCGAAGCCGGAAAGGGCGTGCTCGTCGCCGCCCCCACCGGCTCCGGCAAGACCATCGTCGGCGAGTTCGCCGTGCACCTGGCCCTTCAGCAGGGCCGCAAATGCTTCTACACCACGCCCATCAAGGCGCTGTCCAACCAGAAGTACGCCGACCTCACACGGCGCTACGGCCCCGGCAAGGTGGGCCTGCTGACCGGTGACAACAGCGTCAACGCCGACGCACCCGTGATCGTCATGACCACCGAGGTGCTCCGCAACATGCTGTACGCGAGCTCCCAGGCCCTCATCGGCCTCGGCTACGTGGTGATGGACGAGGTGCACTACCTCTCCGACCGCTTCCGCGGCGCCGTCTGGGAAGAGGTGATCATCCACCTCCCCGAATCGGTCACCCTGGTCTCGCTCTCCGCGACCGTCTCCAACGCCGAGGAGTTCGGCGACTGGCTCGACACCGTCCGCGGCGACACCGAAGTGATCGTCTCCGAGAACCGCCCCGTGCCGCTGTGGCAGCACGTCATGGCCGGGCGCCGGATGTACGACCTCTTCGAGGAGGAGTCCGACCACGGCGGCCGCGGGGTCGGCAGGCGCGAGGTCAACCCCGACCTGCTGCGCATGGCGCGGATGGAGAACCAGAAGACGTACAACCCGCGCGACCGGCGCCGCGGCAAGATGGTCCGCGAGGCCGACCGCGAGCGCGAGCGCCGCTCGCGCTCCCGGATCTGGACGCCCGGCCGCCCCGAAGTCATCGAACGGCTCGACGCCGAAGGCCTGTTGCCGGCCATCACCTTCATCTTCAGCCGCGCCGCCTGCGAGGCCGCCGTACAGCAGTGCATGTACGCGGGCCTGCGGCTCAACGACGAGGAGGCGCGCCAGAAGGTCCGCGAGATCGTCGAGGAGCGCACCGCCTCCATCCCCGGCGAGGACCTGCACGTCCTGGGCTACTACGAATGGCTCGAAGGCCTGGAGCGCGGCATCGCCGCCCACCACGCGGGCATGCTGCCCACCTTCAAGGAGGTCGTGGAGGAGCTGTTCGTACGGGGCCTGGTGAAGGCCGTCTTCGCCACCGAGACCCTCGCCCTCGGCATCAACATGCCCGCGCGTTCGGTGGTGTTGGAGAAGCTCGTCAAGTGGAACGGCGAGCAGCACGCCGACATCACCCCCGGCGAGTACACCCAGCTCACCGGCCGGGCCGGGCGGCGCGGCATCGACATCGAGGGCCACGCGGTGGTCCTGTGGCAGCGCGGCATGGACCCGGGCGCGCTCGCGGGTCTGGCCGGCACGCGCACCTACCCGCTGCGCTCCAGCTTCAAGCCCTCGTACAACATGGCCGTCAACCTGGTCCAGCAGTTCGGCCGGCACCGCTCGCGCGAGCTGCTCGAAACCTCCTTCGCGCAGTTCCAGGCCGACAAGTCCGTCGTCGGCATCTCGCGCCAGGTGCAGCGCAACGAAGAGGGCCTCGAAGGCTACCGCGAGGGCATGCACTGCCACCTCGGGGACTTCGAGGAGTACGCGCGGATGCGGCGCGACCTCAAGGACCGCGAGACCGAGCTCGCCAAGCACGGCGCGGCGCAGCGCCGGGCGGCCGCCGCGGCCTCCCTGGAGAAGCTCAAGCCGGGCGACATCATCCACGTGCCGACCGGCAAGTTCGCCGGTCTCGCCCTCGTCCTCGACCCCGGGCTGCCCGCCGGCCGCACCAACGGACACCGCGGCTTCGAGCAGCACGACGGGCCGCGGCCCCTGGTCCTGACCGCCGAGCGGCAGGTCAAGCGGCTGGCGTCCATAGATTTCCCGGTGCCCGTCGAGGCCCTGGAGCGGATGCGCGTCCCGAAGTCCTTCAACGCGCGCTCGCCGCAGTCCCGCCGGGACCTGGCGTCCGCGCTGCGCACCAAGGCCGGGCACATCGTCCCCGAGCGGCACCGCAGGGCCCGCTCCGAAGCGGCCGACGACCGCGAGATCACCCGGCTGCGCACCGCCCTGCGCGCCCACCCCTGCCACGGCTGCGACGAGCGGGAGGACCACGCGCGCTGGGCCGAGCGCTACCACCGCCTCCAGCGCGACACCAAGCAGCTGGAGCGGCGCATCGAGGGGCGTACGAACACCATCGCGCGCACCTTCGACCGCATCGTGGCGCTGCTCACCGAGCTCGACTACCTGCGCGACGACGAGGTCACCGAGCACGGCAGGCGGCTCGCCCGCCTCTACGGCGAACTCGACCTCCTGGCCAGCGAATGCCTGCGCGCGGGTGTCTGGGAAGGCCTGACCCCGGCCGAACTGGCCGCCTGCGTATCGGCGTTGGTGTACGAGGCGCGGCAGTCCGACGACGCCGTGGCGCCCAAGACGCCCTCCGGCAAGGCCAAGGCCGCGCTCGGTGAAATGGTGCGGATCTGGGGGCGGCTCGACGCCCTCGAAGAGGACCACAAGATCAACCAGGCGGAGGGCGTCGGCCAGCGCGAGCCCGACCTCGGCTTCGCCTGGGCCGCCTACCAGTGGGCCTCCGACAAGGGCCTCGACGAGGTGCTCCGCGAGGCGGACATGCCCGCGGGTGACTTCGTCCGCTGGTGCAAGCAGGTCATCGACGTCCTCGGCCAGATCGCGGCCGCCGCCCCGCGCGAGAACAGCACCGTCGCCAAGAACGCCCGCCGGGCGGTCGACGCGCTGCTGCGCGGTGTGGTCGCCTACAGCTCGGTGGGCTGAGCGGGCCGGGCGTACGGACGGCCCCCACCGGTGTCCGGTGGGGGCCGCGCCGTGTCCACCGGGGCTTCACCGTGCAGCTCGGCCCGACCCCTAACGGGCGTCGGCAGCCGGGCGGCAGCAGTGCGGAATCATCGTCCGGAAGCGTTGTCAGTGGTGTGTGCGACGATCGGATTCATGAGCACGACGACGGGACGACGGGTCGGTCGGCCGCGGGCGGTACAGCGGCCGGACAGCGGGCTCGCGGCGCGCGATGAACTGCTGTGCGCGGCGGCCGAGTTGTTCACGCTGCGCGGATACGCGGCGACCACGACCAGGGCGGTGGCGGACCGGGCGGGCCTGCGGCAGGCCACGATGTACCACTACTTCTCCGGCAAGGAGGACCTCCTCGCCGAGCTCCTTGAATCGACGGTCACCCCCTCCCTCGAACTGGCCCGCCGGCTCCTGGCCGATACCTCGCGCGGTGCCGAGGACCGGCTGCGCGAGCTGTGCCGCTCGGACGTGCAGCTGCTGTGCGGCGGGCCGTACAACCTGGGGGCGCTGTATCTGCTCCCCGAGGTGCGGGCCGAGCGCTTCGCGGTCTTCCACCGAATACGCGCCGAGCTGAAGGAGGCGTACGGGGAGCTGCTGGCCGGGACGGAGGCCTGTGCCGCCCTGGAAGCGGATGCGCTCGCGCTGCGTACGGATCTGGTCTTCGGCCTGATCGAGGGCGTCATCCTGATCCACCGCTCGGCGCCGGGACGCGACGTGCCGGTCTTCGCGCAGGCCACGGCGGACGCGGCCCTGCGCATCGCGGGGGCGTCCTGAACCGCCCGGAGCTCCCCGCGAGGTGACCCCCTAGCCCGCCAACTCCCGTGCCAGATCGGCGAGTTCGGCCGCCCCCAGGACCCGGGTGCCGAAGCCGGGCAGGGGGACGTGGAGCGGGACCGTCCAGCGAGCGGGGACGGCCGCCAGTCCGTAGCGGGCCCCGGCCAGCCCGCCCGTCACCGCGGCCACCGTGTCCGTGTCCCCACCCAGGTCGATCGCCGCGCCCAGGGCCTGCTCGAAGGAGCCCGTCGTGCGCAGCGCCCAGAGGGCGGAGCCGAGACAGGGCCACACCGCGCCGTTGAACTCCGTCGCGTCGTCGGGGTGCCAGTCGGGCGCCAGGACCGCCGACCAGCGGGCCCGGTGGTCGGGGTGCACGGCGGCCAGCGCGTCCGGCACGGCCTTCAGCGGATCGGCGCCGCTCAGCGCGACACGTACCAGGTCGTGGTAGATCGCCGTGCCTTCCCAGGCGGCCCGGTCGCCGTGGGTGAGCGCCGCGATGCGTCGGGCCGCGGCCATCGTCGCCTCGCGTCCGGCGCCGGCGAAGTAGACCGCGGAGGTAGTGGCCCGCATCAGCGAACCGTTGCCCGCCGCACGGTGGTTGACCTCGAAATGCCGCGCGGCCGCGCGATCCCAGGGCTCGCCGTTCGTCAGGACGTCCTCGGTCTGGAGCCCGATGTCCTTGGGCTCCGCGGCCGCCCAGCGCTGGAACCGCCGGAAGATGTCGGCCAGTTCGAGGCCCCCGTGTTCCCGGAGGGAATCGGCCACGAGTACGGCCATCTGCGTATCGTCGGTCGCCTCGCCCGGGTCCCAGCCGCCGCCTCCGCACATCGTGCCGATGCCGTCGGGGAACCGCGCCGAATACACCCCGGGCGGCCCGAACTCGAACGGCGCGCCCAGTGCGTCGCCCACCGCCGAGCCGACCACGGCACCCGCCGCGCGGTCCGCCTGTTCCCGTGCCGATGCCATGTCGATCACGCTAGCCAGTGCTTGGCGGGGCCGCGAACGGGTTTCCGCGTCGATGCAGCCGCCCTCGGCCTGGGCAAATTCACGATACATCGTGGTTGACGACACGCGACCTGTCGAGATATGTTCGGCTACGAGTATTCGGGAACGAGGTGATGATGATGGCGGTCAGGCGGCGCAAGCTCGGCAACCCGTTGGCGCTGGCAGTCATGGTGCTGCTCTCCGAGCGGCCGTCGATGCATCCGTACGAGATCGCCCAGACTCTGCGCCAGCGCGGCAAGGAGTACAGCATCAAGATCAATTACGGTTCGCTCTACACCGTCGTCCAGAACCTCGAAAAACATGGATTCGTCGAGGTCGCCGAGGTGCAGCGGCAAGGCAACCGCCCCGAGCGCACCCTCTACGCGCTCACCGCGACGGGCCGCGAGGAGATGCTCGACTGGATGGCGGACATCGTCTCGGTGCCCGTGCACGAGTTCCCGATCTTCGAGACGGCGCTGTCCCTCATGGGCGTACTTCCGCCCGGCGAGGTGACCGCGCTCCTTGAGCAGCGGCTCAGCAAACTGGAAGTGCAGGCCGCCGGGCTCAGGGGAGCTCTGCGGAAACTGTGCGAGACGCTGCCCCGGTTCTTCCTGGTGGAGACCGAGTACCAGCTCCACATGATGGACGCCGAGGCGGAGTGGGTGCGCGGCTTTCTCAAGGAGATCGCCGAAGGCACCCTCAGCGGCCTCGACGGATGGCGCAGCCTGCATTCCACGGGCGAAGTCCCGCAGGAATGGCTGGACTTGGAGGAGGACCACTCCCGTACGCGGTCCGCGGACACCCCCTAGCCGCGGACGCACCGTTCACAGAAGAACCCCGGCACGGACTGTTGCAGCAGCCCACGCCGGGGTTGCGACCCCGGACCGGACCTGCGCGGAGCAGGCCAGGCGATCGAGGGTGCGGCACGCCAAGGATAGCCCGGCGCTCCTCACGCGGATCGGTCCGTCACCACCGACCACCCCGCCCACCACAGGAGAGCTCCGTCATGAGCACCCGGGCGCCCGCAGTAGCGGCGCGCAACCTGATCAAGACGTACCCCGGTGATGTCACCGCCCTCAACGGCATGGCCATCACCGTCGAGGACGGTGATGTCACCGCCCTCAACGGCATGGCCATCACCGTCGAAGCCGGCAAGGTCTTCGGACTGCTCGGGCCCAACGGCGCCGGCAAGTCCACCACCGTCAAGATCCTCACCACCCTCGCGCGCCCCGACAGCGGCACCGCGACCGTCGCCGGGCACGATGTGCTGCGCCACCCCGACCGGGTCCGCCGCGCGATCGGCGTGGTGGCGCAGAGGTCCGGCGCCGACCCCGTCGCCACCGGCCGCGAGAACCTCCAGCTCCAGGGCCGGCTGTACGGTCTGACCGGTGCGGCACTCCGCCGCCGGGTCGACGAGCTCCTGGAGCGGTTCGGCCTCGCCGACGCCGGAAAGCGCATCGTCAAGGGGTACTCGGGCGGTATGCAACGCCGCCTCGACGTGGCGCTCGGCCTGGTGCACCGGCCCGAGGTGCTGTTCCTGGACGAGCCGACCACCGGGCTCGACCCCGAGGCCCGCACCGCGATGTGGGAGGAGATCTCCAGCCTCGCCGGCGACGAGGGGCTCACCATCGTGCTGACCACCCACTACCTCGAAGAGGCCGACCGGCTCGCCGAGCGGATCGCGATCGTCGACCGCGGCCGGGTCGTCGTGGAGGGCACGCCCGACGAACTGAAGGGCGAACTCCGCGGCGACGCCGTTCACGTGGAGCTGCGCGAGGCCGTCACCGAGCGCTCACTGCTGCGCGAGGCGCTCACCGGGCTGCCCGGGGTGCACGAAGTGCTGCTCGACGGCCGCCGGGTCAGCGCCCGCGCCGACGACGGGGCGGCCGCCGTCCCCGTTCTGCTCGCCGCCCTGGAGCGGGCCGGAGCCTCCGTCGCCGCGGCGACCGTCGCCCGCCCCTCCCTCGACGACGTCTACCTCCGCCATGCCGGACGCCGCTACTCCGAGGCCGAGGCGGCAGCCGAAGCCTCCGTCCTCGCCACCGCGGGAGATGCGCGATGACCACCGACACCGTGACCCGGACCCCGAGCAGCGGCCTCAAGGGCTCCAACGCCCTTGCCCAGACCTGGTACATGACGCAGCGTCAGCTGATGGCGATCTTCCGTCAGCCCGCCTATCTCCTGATCACCCTGATCCAGCCGGTGATCTGGCTGTTCCTCTTCGGCAACCTCTTCAAGAAGGTCGTCCAGCTCGGCGGCTTCGGCACCACCTCCTATCTGGACTACCTCGTGCCCGGCATCGTGCTGATGAGCGCGCTCGGCTCCAGCATGTGGGCCGGCATGGGCACCCTGGAGGAGATCGAGCGGGGCACCCTCAACCGCTTCCTCACCACGCCGGTCAGCCGCAGCGCCCTGATGAACGCCAACGTGGTGCAGAACGGCATCAGCATCGCCGTCCAGACGGTGATCATCCTGCTGCTCGGCAAGCTCGGCGGCGCCGACTATCCCGGCGGGTTCGGCGGCCTGCTCATCCTCGCCGTCGCCGCGATCCTGCTCGGCACGGTCTTCGGCGCCTTCTCCAACGCGCTCGGCATGCTGGTCCGCCAGCGCGAGTCGATCATCGGCATCAACACCTTCCTGCTGCTGCCGCTGACCTTCCTGTCCTCGGCGTTCATGGCGCCGTCCCAGATGCGCCACATCGCCGACTTCAACCCGCTCAACTGGGGGATGGTGGCGGGCCGTTCGGCCATGTCGGCGAGCCCCGACTGGGGCGTCGTCCTCGGCCGCGGCGGCGCACTTCTCGCGCTGGCCGTCATCGCGGTCTGGCTGTCGACCCGCACGTTCCGCTCGTACCAGAAGTCGGTGTAGCCCCGGCTGGTACGCGCACTCCCACTGCCGAACCGGCAGGCGCAGGGCGGTCCTGGAGCCCACTACGGCTCCGGCGGCGATCATCCCGGCGGCGGCGGAGGGTCGCCCCGTCGTGATGGATCAGCGGCCGGCCCCGCAGCGCCTGCCGGGTCAGCAGGGCGCGCTGGTCGCGCAGGCGGGGTGTGCGGGCCATCGGGAGGCCGAGCCCGGCGCCGCCCAGGACGAGCGCCCCTCCTGGGCGAAGCGGTCTTCGCCGCCGCGCGCCGGATGGCCCACCAGGACGCGTCGGCCCGGATGTACGGCCCGGAGGGGGCGGCCCCGAGGGGGGAGTGGCGTCCCGGAACGGCGTAACCCCCGGCGGGGGAGCGCCGGGGGTCACGGACGGGAGAGCGTCAGGGGGTGTGTGCCTCAGGCGGCCGGGGCCTCCTGCTCGCGCTCCACCTGTGCGTTCCACTCCCGCTTCGTCGCGCGCCAGGCGTCGTCGTCCTGGCCGAGGCGCCAGTAGCCGGAGATGGACAGGCGCTCGCGCGGTACGTTCCGCTCGATCCGGAGCAGTCGGCGCAGCTCCTTCACGAAGCCCGCCTCGCCGTGCACGAAGGCGTGCACATCGCCGGGCGGGAACTCCAACTCCCTGATCGCGCCGACCAGTTCGGAACCCACCGAGGACTTGCCCCGGTGCAGCCACGTCACCGTGGTGCCGTCCGGCGTGGTGATCTTCTGCTCCTCCTCGGGGCCGGCCACCTCCACGTAGGCGTGCACCACGGCGCCCGCGGGCATGCGCTCCATGGCCGCCGCGATCGCGGGCAGCGCGCTCTCGTCACCGGCGAGCAGATGCCAGTCGGCCGCCGGATCCGGGGCGTAACCGCCGCCGGGGCCGAGGAAGCGCACCGGCTCGCCGGCCTGGACGCGGGTGGCCCAGGGGCCCGCCAGGCCCTCGTCGCCGTGCACCACGAAGTCCACCGTCAGCTCGCCGAGCGCCGCGTCCCAGGCCCGTACGGTGTAGGCGCGGGTGCTCGGCCACTGCTCGCGCGGGAACTCGGCGCGGATCCGCTCCATGTCGAAGGGCTCCGGATAGCTCACGCCCTCGGCCGGGAACAGCAGCTTGATGTAGTGGTCGGTGTGCTCGCCGACGGCGAACCCGGCCAGCGACTCGCCACCCAGGACGACCCGCACCATGTGCGGGGTGAGGCGCTCGGTGCGCACCACTCGCGCCTCGTTGACCTTGGGCGTTGTGCGAGACGGGCGTTCTGCCACAGTGCGCTCCCCTGATCCAGTATTGGTTAGGATTACCTAAGTTAGCACTTCAGTGGTGGAGAGTGGAGAGCAGCCGGCCCACCGCCCCGCCGAGCCCCCACCGGGCCACCAGCTCTTCCAGCGTGGCCGGATCGAGGGCCTCGGAGGGCAGCGTGGCATCGAACTCCGGCAGGGGCACGTCCAGCGCCACCCGCACCACCTTCGGCGCGACATCCAGATAGTCCGAGGCCTCCAGGATTCCCCTGCGCTTGGCCGGGGTCAGCCGGGAGAAGCGGTCCGCGGCCGCCGTGCGGACACCAGCCAGGTCGCCGTACTCCGTGATCAGCTGGGCGGCGGTCTTCTCTCCGATGCCCTTCACGCCCGGCAGTCCGTCGCTCGCGTCGCCGCGCAGCGCCGCGAAGTCCGCGTACTGATCGGGCCGCACCCCGTACTTCGTACGGATCATCTCGTCGTCCACCAGGTCGCAGTCGCCCACGCCCTTGCGCGGGTAGAGCACCCGCACCCCGCGCTCGTCGTCCACCAGCTGGAACAGGTCGCGGTCGCCGGTGACGATGTCGACGGGGCCGGACGCGCGGGCGGAGAGCGTGCCGATCACGTCGTCCGCCTCGTAGCCCGCGACGCCGACGCGGGCGATGCCCAGCGCGTCCAGGACGGCCTCGATCACCGGCACCTGCGGGGCCAGCGTGTCCGGGACCTCCTCCTCGTCGGGCAGGCCCGCCCCGGTCTCCTGCGCCACCCGGTGCGCCTTGTAGGAGGGGATCAGCTCGACCCGCCAGTGCGGCCGCCAGTCCGCGTCCATGCAGGCCACCAGCTCGTCGGGGCGGTGGTCCTGGACCAGGCGGCCGATGAAGTCGAGCAGGCCGCGTACGGCGTTGACCGGTGTGCCGTCCGGGGCCCTGACCGTGTCGGGGACTCCGAAGTAGGCCCGGAAGTAGAGGGAGGCGGTGTCGAGGAGCAGCAGGCGTCGCGTCACACCCCGATGATGCCGCACCCCACTGACACTCACCTCGTGGCCTGCGTGAACTGGGTCACTGTTGTGTTTGCTCCCCGTAAAGCAGGGCAGGCGCGACGCCGGAGCGGACCCAAGTGTGCATTTCAACCATCTGCTCGGGCGACGGACCGAATCCGCGCCGCTCCACGGCCCGCGCACGGGGGATGCGGGCCGTTTCAGTTCAACCCGTGAGGTGTATGTGTCCAGGCTGCAAGCCGAGCAGCTCTACAAAGTGTTCGGCAGACGACCCGACGAAGCCGTCCGCATGCTCGAAGGCGGCGCCGACCGCGACGAGCTGCGGGCGGACGGGACGACCGCGGCGGTGATCGACGCATCGTTCACGGTCGATCCCGGCCAGATCTTCGTCGTCATGGGTCTCTCCGGATCCGGAAAGTCGACTCTGCTCCGCATGCTCAACGGACTGCTTGAGCCCACCGCGGGCCGCGTCCTGTTCGACGGCCAGGACCTGACCAGCCTGTCCGCCCGTGAGCTGCGCGCCGTCCGCTCCACCAAGATCAGCATGGTGTTCCAGCACTTCGCGCTGTTCCCGCACCGCAGCGTCCTGGAGAACGCCGCGTACGGCCTGGAAGTGCAGGGCGTGCCGCGCGCCGAGCGCGAGAAGCGCGCCGCCGAGGCCCTGGAGCTGACCGGCTTGGCCGGCTGGGGCGACTCCTGGCCCGACGAACTCTCCGGCGGCATGCAGCAGCGCGTGGGCCTGGCCCGCGCGCTGGCCACCGACGCCGACCTGCTCCTGATGGACGAGTCGTTCAGCGCCCTCGACCCGCTGATCCGGCGCGACATGCAGGACCAGCTCCTCGAACTCCAAAAGCGCCTCAAGAAGACGATCGTGTTCATCACCCACGACCTCAACGAGGCCATGCGGCTCGGCGACGGCATCGCCGTGATGCGCGACGGCCGGATCGTCCAGCTCGGCACCGCCGAGGACATCCTGCTCACCCCCGCCAACGACTACGTGTCCTCCTTCATCCAGGACGTCGACCGCTCCCGGGTGCTCACCGCGCTGTCCGTGATGACCGCCCCGCACCGGCCCGACGCGGGCGACTGCGACTGCGAGACGGTGCTGCCCGGCACCCCCGTCGCCGATGTGTGCACCGTGGCCGCCCGGGTCCCGCACCCGGTCGCCGTGAAGGACTCCGACGGCTCGCTGCTCGGCGTCGTACCGCAGGAGCGGCTCATCGCCTTCCTCGGGGACGACAAGCAGGGCCCGGTCGCCTGCTCGATGCGGGAGGTGGCCACGCATGCCTAGGCTCCACCTCGGCGACTGGGTCGACAGCGCCGTCAACTTCCTCCAGCACCACTTCTCCTGGCTGTTCGACGCCGTCACGCAGGTCGTCAACGGCATGTACGACGGCATCAACGCGGTGCTCGACTGGCCGCAGCCGCTGCTCTTCGCGGGCATCCTCGCCGTCGTCGCCTGGTGGCTGCGCGGACTCCTCGCCGGTGTCCTCACCTTCGCCGGTTTCGCGCTGATCGACTCGATCCAGCTGTGGGACGACACGATGTCGACGCTCTCGCTCGTGCTCGTCGCGGCGATCGTGACGCTGGTCATCGCGATCCCGCTCGGCATCTGGGCCTCGCGCTCCAAGGCCGTGAGCGCCGTCCTGCGGCCGGTCCTCGACTTCATGCAGACCATGCCGGCGATGGTCTATCTGATCCCCGGCATCATCTTCTTCGGCGTGGGCGTCGTCCCCGGCATCATCGCCACCATCGTCTTCTCGCTGCCTCCGGGCGTACGGATGACGGAGCTCGGCATCCGCCAGGTCGACGGCGAACTCGTCGAGGCGGCCGAGGCGTTCGGCACCACGCCGCGCAATACGCTGCTGCGGGTGCAGCTGCCGCTGGCCCTGCCCACCATCATGGCGGGCATCAACCAGGTGATCATGCTCAGCCTCTCGATGGTCGTCATCGCGGGCATGGCGGGCGGCGGCGGACTCGGCGGCGCCGTCTACCGGGCCATCGGCAACGTCGACATCGGCCTCGGCTTCGAGGCCGGCATCTCCATCGTGGTCCTCGCCATGTACCTGGACCGGATGAGCGGAGCGCTGAGCCGTCAGGTCTCGCCGCTCGGCCGCCGCGCGCTCGCCAAGGCGAAGGCCGCCACCGGCGGACTCAGGATCTGGAACTACCGCCCGCAGCCCGCCGTCGCGGTCGTCGGCGTGGTCGTCCTCGCGCTCGTCGCGGGTGGCATGGGCATGTTCGGCTCCTCGGACACGGCCACCGCCACGGGCGCCAAGGACGTGGGCAAGGGCAAGAAGATCTCGATCGGCTACATCCCGTGGGACGAGGGCGTCGCCTCCACCTTCCTGTGGAAGGAGCTCCTGGAGCGGCGCGGATTCACGGTCGACGCCCGGCAGTACGAGGCCGGCGCACTCTACACCGGCATGGCCGGCGGCCAGATCGACTTCGAGACCGACTCCTGGCTGCCCACCACCCACGCCCAGTACTGGGCGAAGTACAAGGACAAGCTGGCGGACCTGGGCTCCTGGTACGGGCCAACCTCCCTGGAGCTGTCGGTGCCCTCCTATGTCAAGGGCGTCGACTCGCTGGCGGACCTCAAGGGCAAGGGCGCCGAGTTCCAGAACCGCATCGTCGGCATCGAGCCGAGCGCCGGCGAGACCGGGATCCTGAAGGACAAGATCCTCAAGGAGTACGGCCTGGACGGCGAGTACAAGGTCGTCGACGGCTCCACGCCGGGCATGCTGGCCGAGCTGAAGCGGGCGTACGCCAAGAAGGAGCCCATCGTGGTTCCGCTCTGGTCGCCGCACTGGGCGTACAACACCTACGACCTGAAGAAGCTCAAGGACCCCCAGGGCGTCTGGGGCAAGGGCGACGGCGTGCACACCCTGGCCCGCAAGGGCTTCGGCGCCGACAACGCCGAGGTCGGGAAGTGGCTGAAGAACTTCACGATGGACGAGAAGCAGCTCACCAGCCTTGAGGCGAAGATCCAGTCGACCGGCAAGGGCAAGGAGCAGGACGCCGTCCGTGCCTGGCTGAAGGAGAACCCCGGCCTGGCCGACAAGTGGACCCCGGTCTCCTGACGGGAGACCCCCTCGCACCACCCGTTTCCGCAGCCGCGGCCGGTCTTCCGGCCGCGGCTGCGAAACGTCGAAATCCGGCCTGATCTCGGACGGTACCCTTGGTGATCTTGGCGTGACGGTCCCCTCGGGAGCCGAAGCTGCGTAGGGTGCAGGGAACGCAGCAGGTGCGGACGCGGAGCGAGTGACAGGGAGGGAGCCCGGGAGATGGACGACAAGGAAACTCTTCGGGTGGGGGTGGCGGTGCGGCGCCTGCGCCGCAGCCTGGGCCTCACCCTCGCCGTGGTCGCCGAGCGCAGCGGCCTGTCCGTGCCCTTCCTCAGCCAGATCGAGAACGAGCGCGCCCGCCCCAGCGCCCGCTCCCTCCAGCGCGTGGCCCTCGCCCTCAACACCACGGTCGGCGACCTGTACGACGCCGCCGACTGCACCCGCACCGTCGACGTGGTGCGCGCCGAGCCCGAAGCGGACGCCCCCGGGGTACGGTCCCTGCTGCGCGGCCACCACCAGCTGCACGCCATGGAGTTCACCGGCGAGCAGGACACCGGGCGCGAATTCCAGCACCGCAACGACGAGTTGATGTACGTGGTCGACGGCGCCGCCGAGGTCGAGGCCGAGGGCCGCGCCTACCGGCTGGAGCGCGGCGACACGCTCTGCCTGTCCGGCGGGGTCCGGCACCGCTGGCGGGCCGCCCTGCCCGGCACCCGGATCCTGATCGTGGCCGTCGCCGACCACATCGAGGCCATCGAGGAGACCCGCCACTGATGAGGGTGGTCTCCCTCGTCCCGTCCCTGACGGAAGCGGTCGCGGTCACCGCACCCGGACTCCTGGTGGGAGCGACCGACTGGTGCAGCCACCCCGCCGGGCTCGATGCCGTACGCATCGGAGGCACCAAGAACCCGGACGTGGAAAAGATCAGGGCGCTCGCCCCGGATCTGGTCGTCGCCAACGAGGAGGAGAACCGGGCCGCCGATCTGGCGGCCCTGCGCGCGGCCGGGCTCGACGTCCTGGTCACCGAGGTCCGCTCGCTGCCGCAGGCGTTCGCCGAGCTGGAACGGGTCCTGGTCGACGGCTGCGGTCTGGCCAGGCCGGGCTGGCTCGACGCGGCCGAGACGGCGTGGGCCGGGGTGCGGGCGGGCGGAGAACGGCGGGCCGTCGTGCCGGTCTGGCGGCGCCCCTGGATGGTGCTGGGCCGCGACACCTTCGCGGGCGACCTGCTCGCCCGGCTCGGGGTGCGCAATCTCTACGCCGGCCACGCCGAGCGCTACCCCCGCATCGGCATCGACGAGCTGAACGCGGCCGGAGCCGATCTGGTGGTGCTGCCCGACGAGCCGTACCGTTTCACGCGCGAGGACGGCCCGGAAGCCTTCCCCGGCCTGCCCGCCGCACTCCTCTCCGGGCGCCACCTCACCTGGTACGGGCCGTCACTGGCCCAAGCGCCGGCCGTACTCGGCGCGGCGCTCGGGACCAGCGGCTGAGGGACCTACTTCTTCACGGGCGCCGCGAGCAGCGTGCCGTTGAGCAGGCCCCGTACGGTGTGGAATCCGGCCACCAGCCAGGCCGCCACAAGCAGCGCGTACAGGGCGACCGCCAGCCAGTTGAAGGCGTCGAGCCCGGTGTGGCGGGCGAGGCCCTCGGCGCCGGTGACACAGGTGCCGACGGGGAAGGTGAAGGCCCAGAAGGTCATGGCGAAGCGCATCCCGTTCCGGGCCGCCCGGACCGCCATGGCCGCCGCGAGCGCCAGCCACATCAGCGCGAAGCCCATCACCGGCACGCCGTACAGCACGCCGAAGGCGCCCATTCCGTTCGCGTACGTGGCGGCGATCGCGCCGGGAGCCACATCGGCCAGCTTGTTCACGGCGGTGGTGGACTGGCCGAGCGGGCCGAGCACCAGGAACAGGGTGGGGGTGAGGAAGAGGGGCAGCGCACCCCGGTGGATCAGGCGCGAGAACACCGCGGGCAGGATGACCAGGGTGGCGAGCAGGCTCATGCCGAACATCGCGTACGAGCCGAGCAGCAGCGCCTCGCGGGCCTGGCCGGCCGGCAGGTGGGGGACGAGCAGCGGGCCGAGGGTGGCCGAGACCATCGGCGCGACCACGGGGAGCAGCCAGACCGGGGAGGCGCTGCCGGGTGCCACGTCATGGCGGACGACCATCAGGTACGGGACGGCCACGGTGGCGGCCAGGCCGATCAGGGTGCCCACGCCGTACAGCACCCAGGTCAGCGGGACGGCCGCGCTCTCGCCGATCACGTCGGTGCCGACGGTCAGGGTGCCTATGCCGACGGCCAGGAACGCCATCGACAGGCAGCCGTAGAAGGGCGCGACGGTGGGGTCGAGGAGATGCGCGCGGGCCTGGTCGCGGTGGTGCAGCCAGTGCCCGGCACGGGCGCCGAGCAGCACCACGAGCATGGCCAGGGAGAGCGCCCAGATCACCGGCAGGCCCGGGATGCGGAACGGCAGACCGGCACCCGCGTTGGCGATGATGGCGGTGCCCATGACCGCCGCGTACCAGTTCGGGCCGAGCTGGCGAAGGGCGGGGCGCCGCACGGCGGCGGGGGTCTGGGTGCGGGGACGCGGTTGTGCGATGGTGGCCATGAATCCAGCTTCGTCCCGGTCAACGTCCCCCGCCACGCCTGCCGGGGCTATGAGCCCATAAGCTGGGTTTATGAGCTTGAGCGGTCCTGAGGACACCAACCCACTGGCCCACCGGGTGCCGGACCTGGGCGCGATGGAGCTGCTGCTCGCGGTCGCCCGGCACGGCAGCCTGGGGCGGGCGGCCCGCGACCTCGGCATCACCCAGCCCGCCGCGAGCAGCCGCGTCCGCTCGATGGAGCGGCTGCTGGGCGTCGCGCTCGTCGACCGCTCCCCGCGCGGATCCCGGCTCACCGCCGAGGGCGTCCTCGTGACGGACTGGGCGCGGCGGGTGGTGGAGGCGGCCGAGGCGTTCGACGCGGGCGCGCAGGCGCTGCGGGGCCGCCGGGACTCGCGGCTGCGGGTCGCCGCGAGCATGACGATCGCCGAGTACCTGCTGCCGGGCTGGCTGATCGCGCTGCGCGCGGAGCGCCCCGGCACGGCGGTGTCGCTCAGCGCCGGGAACTCTACCGTGGTCGCGGAGCGGCTGCTCGCCGACGAGGCCGAACTCGGCTTCGTGGAGGGCCTCGGCGTGCCCGCGGGCCTGGACTCCGCCGTCATCGGCCACGACCGCCTGGTCGTGGTCACGGCCCCCTCGCACCCGTGGGCCCGCAGACGGAACCCGCTCGCCCCCGCGGAACTGGCCGCGACCCCGCTCATCCTGCGCGAGCGGGGCTCGGGCACCCGCCAGGTCCTGGACGCCGCGCTCGCCGCCCACGGCGGTCTCGCCGAACCGCTCCTCGAACTCGCCTCCACCACCGCGGTGAAGGCGGCCGTCCTCAGCGGCGCGGGCCCCTCGGTGCTCAGCGAACTCGCCCTGGGGGAGGAGCTGGCGGCCCGCCGCCTGGTGAGGATCCCGGTCGAGGGCGTACGGCTGCGGCGCGATCTGCGCGCGGTGTGGCGCCAGGGACCGCTGCCCGCGGGGCCCGCCCGCGACCTGCTCTCCCTGACGCGCATCACCTGACGCAAGGACCTGACGCCGCGTCAGGCAGGCACGAGGCGGAGGCCGTTCGCCTCCTGGCGGGCGCGGGCCAGGCGCTGCTCGATGGTGTGCCGCACCACCGGCCACTCCTCGTCGAGGACCGAGTAGAACGCCGTCCCCCGCACGAGTCCGTCCAGGCCCCGGGTGTGGACCCGGCGCACCCCCTCGCACACCGCGCCGAGGCGTTCGATCGCGGCCCGCGAGCGGGTGTTGCGGGCGTCGGCGCGCAGCGAGATCCGGCGCACCCGCCAGGTGTCGAAGGCGTGCTGGAACATCAGCAGCTTGGCCTCGGTGTTGATGCCGGTGCCCTGGGCGTGCGCGGAGAGCCAGGTGGCGCCGATCTCGGCCGCGTCCGGGACCGCGTCGGCGGCGCCTGTCAGCGGCCCGCGCGGCGCGGGCGGCCACACCACGGGCCCGTCCCAGTAGTCGAGCTCGCAGAACCGGGTCGAGCCGACGACCAGTCCGTCCCCGGCCCGCACGGTCGCGAACACCAGGGACCGGCCGGCCTCCTGGTCGGCCAGGGCGCTCTGGATGTAGGAATGCGCCGATTCGAGTCCGTGCGGTACCGGCGTGAAGGCGTACGAGGTCCGGTCGGCCGCCGCGGCGGCGGCCAGGGCCGGAGCGTGGGACGCGGTGAGCGGTTCGAGCCGTACGGAACGGCCCGACAGGATGACGGGTGCGGGCACGGGGCCTTCAGGTCCTTCGGGGCGCGGCGGAGCCTCCCCACCGGTGGGCGGAGGAAGCGGGGAACACGGAGACACCCGGTCAGGATGTGTCCGTGAAATGGCCAAGGAAGGAACGAGTGCGCGAAGAGGAACGAGCGGCCAGGTGAAGGCGAGGAGTCTCGGGGAATCCGCCCGGTGAAGGGCGGCGAGAGGAAGATACCCGGATGATCGCCGAATCGTCACCCCCTCGCAGGGGTGAGGATTTCCGGGCGTGTCGTACGGCCCCGGACCCGAGCAGGTCCGAGGCCGTCGCGACTGGTCTGAGCTGGGGCTTCAGCGTGTCGACGCGGCCCGTACGAGCCCTTGGGCCACGCGTGCGTCCGTGCCCATCTCGGGATGCCACTGAACGCCGAGGACCCAGCCGGGGCCGGGCAGTTCGGCCGCCTCCACCGTGCCGTCCTCGGCATGGGCCGAGGCCACCAGACCGCTGCCGAGCCGGTCCACGCACTGGTGGTGGTGCGTCGGCACGTCGGATGCCTCGGGCACCAGTGACGCGTACAGCGTGCCCGGCACCGGCTTGACGGTGTGCGAGCCGAACACGCCCCGCCCGTTGGTGTGCCCCTCCAGATGCTGGACCAGCGTGCCGCCCAGCGCGACGTTGATGAGCTGGAGACCCCGGCAGATGCCGAGCAGCGGGGTGCCCGAGGCCAGTGCCGCGTCGATCAGGGCGAGCTCCCACGCGTCCCGGTCCCGGGCGGGAGGACCGGTACGGGGCGACGGCTCAGCCCCGTACCGGACCGGCTCGACATCGGCCCCGCCCGCGATGACCAGGCCGTCCAGGCGCGCCACGACCTCGGCCGCGGCCGCCGGGTCGTCGTCGGGCGGCAGCAGCGCGGCGAGTCCGCCCGCCGCCCGGACAAGCCGGGGATAGGCGGCGGGCAGCAGGGCGGCGGGCAGCTCCCACACGCCCCACCGGGCGGGCTCCTGGTACGTACTGAGGCCGATGAGCGGCTTGGACACGGCGGCGATCTCCGTTCGTTGGGCGGTGTTCAGTCCCGGGCGAGTTCGGCCTCGGCGGCGGCCAGGGCGGCGAACTCCTCCTCGGGCGCGTGGGCGACCAGTCGGTGGCGACTGTAGAAGGCGAAGTAGGCCAGTGCGATCGCGTAGACGCCCAGGGCGATGAACGCGGCGTCCTTGTCCACCAGGAACGTCGCCACCAGCGCGGACAGCGCGAGGACGAAGGCGACCGCCGAGGTCAGCACCCCGCCGGGCGTCCGGTAGGGCCGCGCCAGGCCCGGCTCGCGGCGCCGCAGCACCATGTGCGAGAGCGCCATCAGGGCGTAGGAGATGGTGGCGCCGAACACCGCGACGTTCAGCATCCGGCCGCCGTTGCCGCTCCAGGCGGCGAGCGCGAAACCGATCGCGCCGGGGATCAGCAGGCCCAGGTACGGCGACTTGCGGCGGCTGGTCAGGGACAGGAAGCGGGGCAGGTAGCCGGCCCGGGACAGGGCGAAGAGCTGGCGCGAGCCCGCGAAGATCAGCGAGAAGAAGGACGCCACCAGGCCCGCGAGGCCCGCGTAGTTGACGAAGCGGCTCAGCGCGGTCGGGCCGCCGTCGCCCTGGAGCGCGACGACCAGCGGGTTGCCCGCGCCCTTGATCGCCTCGGAGCCGTGCGCCCCGGTCGCGGCGAAGAAGGTCACCACGGCGAGCAGCACGAGGATCGACAGCGAGATGGCCAGCGCGCGCGGCATGGACCGCACCGGGTCCTTGGCCTCCTCGGCCGCCAGCGGCACCCCCTCGACGCCGAGGAAGAACCACATGCCGAAGGGGAAGGCGGCCCAGATGCCGAGCACGCCGAACGGCAGCCACGAGTTGGACCCCAGCGCCGAGGCGTCGACCGGGATGTCGTTGAGCCGGGCCGCGTCGAAGTCGGTGAAGGCGCCGACGGCGAAGACCAGCAGGGCGGCCACGGCGATCGCGGTGACCACCAGGCTGAAGCGCAGGGCCTCGCCGACGCCCCACAGATGGATCCCGATGAAGACCGCGAAGCAGGCGAGGTAGACGGGCCAGCCGGAGGTCAGGCCGAACAGGCCGAGCGACTGGACGTAGTCGCCGATGAAGAGCGAGATCGCGGCGGGCGCCAGGATGTACTCGATGAGGATCGCGGTGCCGGTCAGGAAGCCGCCCCAGGTGCCGAGGGCCCGGCGCGCGAAGCCGTAACCGCCGCCCGCGGTGGGCAGGATGGCGGAGAGTTCGGCCAGCGAGAAGACGAGACAGGCGTACATGACGCCCATCAGGACGGTGGCGGCGGCGAGTCCGCCGAAGCCGCCCTTGGAGAGGCCGATGTTCCAGCCGGAGAAGTCGCCCGACACCACATAGGCGACGCCGAGGCCGGTGAGCAGCAGCCAGCCTGCGCTGCCGCGGCGCAGGGTGCGCCGGTGCAGGTAGTCGTCCTCGGCGGACGCGGATGGTGCGGTGCGGACGTCGGTGCCCTCGGCCATGAGCCGCTCCAGATGATCGTCAAGGGAGATCAGGTCAATGGTTCGGCTGCATACCTTTGCTGGAGGGCAGGGTCCAGCGCAAGGGGTGTACGTAAAACCGCGGTTACGGAAATCGCCGGTGAACGAGGTCCTGGTGACTCAGGTCAGGAAGCCGCGCAGCAGTGCGGCCGTGCCCCCGCAGTGCTCCCGCATCACTTCCCGCGCTCCGTCCGCGTCGCCGTCGAGCACCGCCTCGACCAGCGCGGTGTGCTGGTGCTGCGAGTGCTCCAGGTTGCGGACCAGGAGCGGGATGCAGTCCAGGAGGTCGTTGACGGTGGCCCGCACGGCCGCGTACTGGGCGGTGAGCGTCGGCGATCCGGAGAGCTCGGCCAGGGTGAGGTGGAGCAGGGTGTCCTGGCGGCGGTAGTCGGTGAGCTCGGCGTCATGGGTCGCGGCGAGCGCGGCCCGCAGCCGCCCGGCGCCGTCCTCGGAGAGCCCGTGCGCCGCGCACAGCCCGGCCGCGCCGACCTCCAGGACCTCCCGGAAGCGCAGGATGTCCTCCACGTCCACCGAGGCGACGCGGCGGCGCAGTTCGACCTCGCCGCCCCCCTCGGTGGCTCTGGGCAGCACGAACGTGCCGCCGTACCTGCCGCGCCGGCTCTCCACCAGGCCCTGGTCCTGGAGCACCTTGAGCACCTCGCGCAGGGTGACCCGGCTGATCCCCATGCGCTCCGCCAACTCCCGCTCGGAGGGCAGTCGTTCACCCGGCGGTACGAGTCCCAGGCGCAGCAGTTGGAGAATCTGCTCCAGCGCTTCCTCGAAGCCGTTCCCGGCCCGTACGGTCCGCAGTACGGGGACGAGGGCGTCCGGCGTCCTGCCGTCCGCGCCGGCCGCCGAGTCGATCTTCTTCGCCACGTCGTGGATTCCCCTTCCCAATCAATGGTCTTACCCCATACCTTATGGCTCTCGGCTGACCCAAGGAGGAGCATCCCGTGGCAGACCGCACACCCCCGCTCTCGATCGAGGAGCTGCGCGCCCTCGTCGCGAGCGCTGAGATCGACACTGTCGTTCTTGCCTTCCCCGATATGCAAGGGCGACTCCAGGGCAAGCGCTTCGCGGCCGGGTTCTTCCTCGACGAAGTCCTGGCGCACGGCACCGAAGGCTGCAACTACCTGCTCGCCGTCGACACCGAGATGAACACCGTCGACGGGTACGCGATGTCCTCCTGGGAGCGCGGCTACGGCGACTTCGCCATGCACGCGGACCCGGCGACGCTGCGCCGCGTCCCGTGGAACGAGGGCACCGCGATGCTCATCGCCGACCTGGGCTGGAACGACGGCTCGCCGGTCGTCGCGGCCCCCCGCCAGATCCTGCGCCGCCAGCTGGAGCGGCTCGCGGAGCTCGGCTACACCGCCCAGGTCGGCACCGAACTCGAATTCATCGTGTTCAAGGACAGCTACGAGCAGGCCTGGGACGCCGGGTACAAGGGCCTCACCCCGGCCAACCAGTACAACATCGACTACTCGGTGCTCGGCACCGGCCGCATCGAGCCGCTGCTGCGCCGCATCCGCAACGAGATGCAGGCCGCGGGCCTGACCGTCGAGTCCGCCAAGGGCGAGTGCAATCCCGGCCAGCACGAGATCGTCTTCCGCTACGACGAGGCCCTGGTCACCTGCGACCAGCACGCCGTCTACAAGACGGGTGCCAAGGAGATCGCCGCCCAGGAGGGCGTCTCGCTCACCTTCATGGCCAAGTACGACCAGCGCGAGGGCAACTCCTGTCACATCCACCTCTCGCTCACCGACGAGGACGGCCGCAACGTGATGGCGGGGGACGGCCCCGGAGGCATGTCGCCGGTCATGCGCCACTTCCTGGCGGGCCAGCTGGCCGCGCTGCGCGACTTCTCCCTGCTGTACGCGCCGAACATCAACTCCTACAAGCGCTTCCAGCCGGGCTCCTTCGCGCCCACCGCCGTCGCCTGGGGCCACGACAACCGCACCTGCGCGCTGCGGGTGGTCGGCCACGGCCCCTCCACCCGCTTCGAGAACCGCCTGCCGGGCGGCGACGTCAACCCGCACCTCGCCGTCGCCGGACTCGTCGCGGCCGGCCTGTACGGCATCGAGCACCGGCTCGAACTGCCCGAAGCCTGCACCGGAAACGCTTACACCGGCGACTACGCCCATGTCCCCACCACCCTGCGCGAGGCCGCCGAGCTGTGGGAGAACAGCCCCATCGCCAAGGCCGCCTTCGGGGACGAAGTCGTCGCGCACTACCGCAACATGGCGCGGGTCGAGCTCGACGCGTTCGACGCCGCGGTGACCGACTGGGAGCTCCGCCGCTCCTTCGAACGCCTGTGAGGAACGACTTGTCCACTGCGTACGAGCTGCAGGTACTCAACCCGGCCACCGAAGAGGTGATCGCCACCGTCCCCGGCGCCACCGCCGCCGACGTCGACGCGGCGGTGGTACGGGCCCATGCCGCCCAGCGCGGCTGGGCGGCCGCGGCGCCCGCCGACCGGGCCCGGCTGCTCCGCCGGTTCGCGGCCACCGTCGACCAACACGTCGAGGAACTGGCCCGGTTGGAGGTCCGCGAGGCCGGCCACACCATCGGCAACGCCCGCTGGGAAGCGGGCAACGTGCGCGATCTGCTCGACTTCTCCGCCGGGGGAGTGGAGCGGCTGAGCGGCCGTCAGATCCCGGTCGCGGGCGGCCTCGACATCACCATCCTCGAACCGCTCGGCGTCATCGGCGTGATCGCCCCCTGGAACTTCCCGATGCCGATCGCCGCCTGGGGCACCGCCCCCGCCCTGGCCGCGGGGAACGCGGTGATCCTCAAGCCCGCCGAGACCACTCCCCTCACGGCGCTGCGCCTGGCCGAACTCGCCCTGGAAGCGGGGCTGCCCGAAGGACTCTTCCAGGTGCTCCCGGGTGCGGGCACGATCGCGGGCGACGCGCTCGTGGAGCACCCCGGCGTCGCGAAGATCGTCTTCACCGGGTCGACCCGGGTCGGCAAGCGGATCATGGCCAAGTGCGCCGACCGCGTGAAGCGGGTGACCCTGGAACTCGGCGGCAAGAGCCCCAACATCGTCTTCGCCGACGCCGACATCGAGGCGGCGGCCGCGGCCACGCCCATGTCCTTCCTGGACAACTCCGGCCAGGACTGCTGCGCCCGCACCCGCATCCTGGTCCAGCGCACCGCGTACGACCGCTTCCTGGAACTGCTCGCCCCCGCCATCCAGGAGATCGTGGTCGGCGACCCGTCCGACGAGAAGACCCGGATGGGCCCGCTGATCTCCCAGGTCCAGCTCCAGCGCGTCCGCTCGTACGTACCCGCGAGCGCGCCCGGCATCCGCGGCAGCGCGCCCGAGGGGCCCGGCTTCTGGTTCCCGCCGACTGTTCTGACCGGCCTCGACGCCGACGCCCCGGCCGCCGTCGATGAGGTCTTCGGGCCGGTCGCCGTCGTGCTCCCCTTCGAGGACGAGGCGGACGCGGTGCGGCTCGCCAATGCCACCGAGTACGGGCTCTCCGGTTCGATCTGGACCCGGGACGTCGGCCGCGCGCTGCGGGTATCGCGGGGCGTCGCCGCGGGCAACCTCTCGGTCAACTCCCATTCCAGCGTGCGCTATTCGACCCCCTTCGGCGGCTACCGGCAGTCCGGCCTCGGCCGGGAGCTCGGTCCCGACGCGCTCACCGCTTTCACCGAAACCAAGAACGTCTTCATCAGCACGGAGGCCTGAACCCCATGACCGACGAGATCATCTGCCGCCGCCTGGTCGGCCGCACCGCCGTCATCACCGGCGCCGGCAGCGGCATCGGCCTCGCCACCGCCCGGCGGCTCGCCGCGGAGGGCGCCAACGTCGTCTGCGGCGACATCGACGAGACGGCCGGCAAGGCCGCCGCCGAAGCCGTCGGCGGCACCTTCGTCAAGGTCGACGTCACCGACCAGGAACAGGTCGAGGCGCTCTTCAAGACGGCTTTCGACACCTACGGCAGCGTCGACGTCGCGTTCAACAACGCCGGCATCTCGCCGCCCGAGGACGACTCCATCCTCACCACCGGGCTCGACGCCTGGCGCAAGGTCCAGGAGGTCAACCTCACCTCCGTCTACCTGTGCTGCAAGGCCGCGCTGCCCTACATGCAGCGCCAGGGCCGGGGCTCCATCATCAACACCGCCTCGTTCGTGGCCATCATGGGCGCGGCCACCTCGCAGATCTCGTACACCGCCTCCAAGGGCGGTGTGCTCGCGATGTCGCGCGAGCTGGGCGTGCAGTTCGCCCGCGAGGGCATCCGCGTCAACGCGCTGTGCCCGGGACCGGTCAACACCCCGCTCCTCCAGGAGCTGTTCGCCAGCGACCCGGAGCGCGCCGCGCGCCGCCTGGTGCACATCCCGGCGGGCCGGTTCGCCGAGGCCGACGAGATCGCGGCCGCGGTCGCCTTCCTCGCCAGCGACGACTCGTCGTTCATCAACGCCACCGACTTCCTGGTGGACGGCGGGATCTCGGGGGCGTACGTAACTCCCCTCTAAACACCCGCTGTTCACCTCTGGTCCATGCGCAAGGCAGCCGGGCGTCGCACGACGCCCGGCTGTTCTGTCTACCGTCCGTGATGATCTTCCCCACGACAGGAGTCCCTCAGCGTGTCCACGTCCAGCATCGCCCGCCGGCTGCCGGTCCTCGCCGCGGTCCTCTCGATGGCCGCCACCGGTCTCGTCGCCGCCCAGCCCGCCGAGGCCCGGCCGGCCCACTGCCCCCGGCTGACCATCTCCCAAGGCTGGTACGGGGACAACCAGGCCCGGCTCCAGGAGCTGATCGACACCTACGGCACGTGCGGCGCGGGCGCCCGGCACGGCAAGAAGCCGGTCGCCGTCTTCGACTGGGACAACACCGTCGTCAAGAACGACGTCGGCGACGCGACGATGTACTGGCTGCTGCGCAACGCGAAGATCCAGCGCCCGGCGGGCGGCGACTGGCACACCACCAGCCGCTACCTGACCGGCGACGCCGCGACCGCGCTCGCCGCGTCCTGCCCGGCCGGTCCCTCCAAGACCCTCCCCACCGGCACCGACACCCAGTGCGCCGACGAGATCCTCGCGGTCTACGGCGCGGGCAGGACCAGCAAGGGCGCGGCGGCCTTCGCCGGGTACGACCGCCGCACCATCGAGCCCTCGTACGCCTGGCTCGCCCAGCTCCTGCACGGCTGGACGCCGGCCCAGGTCACGTCCTTCGCGACGGCGGCCCGCACCGAGAACCTGGCCGCCCCCGCCGACGCCGTGCAGACGGTCGGCAGCAACACCAAGGCCACCGCGTGGGTGCGCTACTACGACCAGCAGCGCGATCTGATCCGTACGCTCCGGAAGGCGGGCTTCGACGTCTGGATCACCTCGGCCTCGCCCGAGCCGGTCGTGGACGTGTGGGCGCGCGGCGCGGGCGTCGACCCCGACCACGCCATCGGCATCCGCTCCACCACCGAGCACGGCCGCATCACCTCGCACCTCAAGGGCTGCGGCTCGGCGAAGGACGGCGACGACTCGGTGATCACCTACATCGACGGCAAGCGCTGCTGGATCAACCAGGAGATCCTCGGCGTACGGGGTGCGGCGGCCGAGCGGGTCCAACCGGCCGACAGGCGGCAGGTGTTCGCGGCCGGCGACTCCGACACCGACGTCTCGTTCCTGCGCGACGCGACCGGCCTGCGGCTCGCCCTGAACCGCAACAAGAACGAGCTGATGTGCCGGGCGTACGACGACCACGACGGCCGCTGGATCGTGAACCCGATGTTCATCGAGCCCAAGCAGCAGCAGACGGCCCCGTACCCGTGCTCCACCACCGGCTACACCGGCCACGACGGCACCCCCGCCCCGGTCCGGCGCGGGGACGGCTCGGTCGTCCCGGACCAGCGGGACACGGTGTACGGGGGTTGAGGCCGGGTTCTAGGGTGTGGCCATGACCATGACGACACCGCCCGGCTGGTACCCGGACCCGGGCGCGCCCGGTGCCGAACGGTGGTGGGACGGCACCGCGTGGACCGCCCACACCAGAGCGCCGGGCGGGCAGGCGTTCGGCCCGGCGCAGCCGGTCGCTCCGCCGCAGCCGGTCACCGTCGTCGCCCCGCCCGTACGGCGGCGCGGCCCGCTGGTGGCGATCGGCGCGGCGGCCGTGGTCCTGGTCGCCGCGATCGTCGGCGGGGTCGTCGTCCTCGGCAAGGGCGACGACGCGACGCCGAAGACGGCGGGCGGCGCCACGGGAACCGCGTCGGGCAGCGCCACCAACTCGCCGCCGCAGAAGGCGAGTTCGGCGCCGTCCGCGGATCCGCACACCCTGGTCGACCAGCTCGACGGCATCACCCTGCCGATCCCGGACGGCTGGGAGAAGACCGACGACATGGTCGGCGGGCTCGTCACCATGCAGACGAAGGACACCTACAACTGCCCCGGCGCCTCCGGCTTCTGCCCGCACGCCAGGGTCAGCACCGCCACGGCCGCCTCGACCGACCTCAAGACCGCCGAGGCCATCGCCAAGAACGACATCGGCGACGCGGCCAACGCCGCCTACGACCGCGACCCGGTCGGCACCCGCCTCTACAACGGCATCACCTCGCACCGCGAAGTGAAGTCCGGCTCCGTGGTGGTGAACGGCCGCACCGGATACCTGGTGCGCTGGGAGGTCAAGACCGGTGCGGGGCCCGGCGGTTACGTAGAGTCGCTCGCCTTCCCCTCGACCGTCGGCAGCGAGGCGATGGTCATCGCCCGGTTCGCCTTCGACGCGGGCTCCGCCGGGCCGCCGCTCAGCCTCATGGACACCATCACCCGCGGCATCGCGCCCATCGGCGGCGGCCAGAACGGCGGCGTCGGCAGCAGCCTCGCCCCGCCGCCCGGCTGAGCTACAGGATCGTACGGCCCTCGCCCCGGTACGTCGGCACGGTCGCCGTCACCCGGTCGCCCTCGACGAGCTGCAACTCCTCGAAGCGCTCGCACAGTTCGCCCGCCTTCGCGTGCCGGAACCACACCTTGTCGCCGATCAGCAGATCGTCGGCGGGGGAGCCGAGCAGCGGCGTCTGCACCTCGCCCGCGCCCTCCTGCGGGTCGTAGCGCAGCCCCTCCGGCAGATACGGCACCGGCAGCCGGTCCGCACCGGGCGCGCCTGACGCCGGGTATCCGCCGCCGAGCACGGTCACCACTCCCACGCCCGGCCGGCGCACCACCGGCTGGGCGAACAGCGCGGCCGGACGCCCGCTGAACGACGTGTAGTTGTCGAAGAGCCGCGGCACATACAGCCCCGACCCCGCCGCGATCTCGGTCACCGCCGCCTCGGCCGCCGTGTGCTGGACGCTGCCGGTGCCGCCGCCGTTGACGAACTCCAGGTCCGGCACCACCGCCCGCACCGCGCGCACCACCTCGGCGCGCCGCGCCGCCAGCTCCCCGCGGGCCGCCGCCTGCATCAGCCGGATCGCCCGCGACCGCACCGGGCGCCCGGCCACCGTGTCCCCGACCCCCGCCACATGACCCTCGTACGCCATCAGACCCACCAGCCGGAAACCCGGCCGCCGGGCCACCGAGCGGGCCAGGGCGGCGAGTTGGGCGGGGGTGCGCAGCGGGGAGCGGCGCGCGCCGACCCGCACCCGGCCGCCGAGGAGATGGAGCGAGGTGTCCAGCTCCAGACAGACCCGTACCTCCAGACCGGCACGCTCCCGCGCCCGGTCCACGAGGTCCAGCTGCGCCGGGTCGTCGATCATCACGGTGACGGCCCCCGCCAGCTTGGGGTCCGAGGTCAGCTCGGCGAAGGAGGCCCGGTCCGCCGACGGATACGCGAGCAGTACGTCGTCGAACCCGGCCCGCGCCAGCCACACCGACTCGGCGAGCGTGAAGGACATCAGGCCGGCGAACCCGGGCCGCGCGAGCACCCGCTCCAGCAGAGCCCGGCACCGCACCGACTTGCTGGCGACCCGTACCGGCTTTCCGGCGGCCCGGCGGACCAGATCGTCCGCGTTGGCGTCGAACGCCTCCAGATCGACGATCGCGACGGGCGCATCGAGATGAGCGGTCGCCCGGTCGTACCGGGCGCGGTCAGCGGCTCGGGGTGTCATGGCGGAAGCCTGCCAGAACCGGTTACCACAAGGTAGGGGGACGATCGGGGCAGATGCCGCGGGCGTCCGGACCGGTCTCGGCCCGCACAGGATCAGCCCGTAGAGTGACGCCCGAGCGGCAACGGGCTGAACCGGACGGCAAGAGGGGTACGAGGGGGGCGGATGACCACCGACGCACGACGCCCCGGCACCCCTCAACCGCCGCCGCCCGCACCGGAACCCGAGCCGTCCGACGACCTCGCGCAGGCCCCCGCGCCGCGGGTCCCCGGGGACGCCGCGGGCCGGCTGCGCTCGGCCCTGGACCTGATCGACCCGGGCCCGGTCCTGCCGAACACCCCCGGACCGTACGTGACTTCGGCCCCGCCGCCCCCCGTCATACCCCCGCTGCCCGCCACCCCGCCGCAGCCGCTGCTGCCCCCGGAACCCCTCTCCGACGAGCCCACCGGGCTGCGGCCGGTGCCCTCCCGGCGCCCCGGACGCGTGGCCGCGGCCGCCGCCTGCGTGGTCCTCGGCACCGGGCTCATCGGCGGGGCCGCTGCGGGTACCTGGCTGGGCGGCGACTCCGCCGGGCCCGCCGCCCGCAGCAACTACGCCGCCGCCCGCGACCTGTGGCACAGCGTGCCGGTCGACACCCTCTTCCCCCCCACCATCAAGGGCACCGGCGCGGGACCCGGCGGCGCCGACCGCGACTGGATCCGGATCGGTGTCGCGCCCGACGGCGACTGCGCGGGCGCCCTCGACCCGCTGCTCCTGAAAGTCCTCGAACCGGTCGGCTGCGCCCGCATGGTGCGCGCCACCTACACCGACGCGACCGCCAGCAGCGTGACCACCGTCGGCCTGGTCTTCACCCAGGCCGAACCGGCCGCGATGACCGCTCTGGAGAACCGGTTCGTCCAGGAGAAGCTCGGCGACCGCGGCGATCTGATGCCGCGTACCTTCTCCGTCAAGGACACCGAGGCCGCCGCCTTCGGCGACAAGCAGCGGGCGAGCTGGACCGTACGGGTTCTCACCGACGCCCCCGTCGTCGTCACCGCAGTCTCCGGATTCGCCGACGGCCGACCGGTCACCGCGCCCCAGTCCGCCGAACAGGCCACCACCGTCGGCGCGACCGGCCCCGTCGCCGAGGCCGGCCTGGGCTTCGAGGCCGAGGGCATCGCGGACAACGTCGAACGCGGCCTGCGCAAGAAGGCCGCCGCCACCCCGGAGCCCGCTCGATGACCAAGCCCGCCGTCCGGCTGCGCCGCACCGCCGCACTCACGTCGGCCGCCGCGCTCACCCTGCTGCTGACCGCCGCCCCGGCCCGCGCCGACGGCATCCGCGACCGCCAGTGGGAGCTGGGCGCCATGCACACCCAGCAGGCGTGGCGTACGAGCAAGGGCAGGGGCGTCACGGTGGCCGTCCTCGACACCGGGGTCGACGGCAGCCATCCCGACCTCGCCGGACAGGTCCTGCCCGGCACCGACCTCATCGGCTTCGGCGCGAGCCAGGGCAGCCGCGACTGGGCCCGGCACGGCACCGCCATGGCCGGCATCATCGCGGGCCACGGACACGGCGCCGACAACGAGTCCGGGGTGCTCGGCGTCGCCCCCGAGGCCAGGATCCTGCCGGTCCGGGTCATCCTCGAATCCACCGACCCGGCCCGCAAACAGGCCCGTGAGACCAAGGGCGGCGCGCTGGCCGACGGCATCCGCCGGGCCGCCGACAACGGCGCCGGCGTCATCAACCTCTCGCTCGGCGACGACAGCGAATCCGCGCACCCCGAACCCGCCGAGGACGCCGCGATCCAGTACGCGCTCGGCAAGGGCGCCGTCGTCGTGGCCTCCGCGGGCAACGGCGGCGACCAGGGCGACCACATCTCCTACCCGGCCGCCTACCCCGGCGTCATCGCGGTGGCCGCCGTCGACAAGAACGGCACCCACGCCTCCTTCTCCACCCGCCGCTGGTACGCCACCGTCAGCGCGCCCGGCGTGGACGTGGTCATCGCCGACCCCGACCGCAAGTACTACGAGGGCTGGGGCACCAGCGCCGCCTCCGCGTTCGTCTCCGGCGCCGTCGCCCTCGTGCGCTCCGCCAACCCCGGGCTCACCCCCGCGCAGATCAAGAAGCTGCTCGCCGACACCGCCCGCGACGCCCCCCGAGGCGGCCGCGACGACGCCCGCGGCTACGGCATGGTCGACCCGGCCGCCGCCCTCACCGCCGCCGCCAAGCTGAAGCCCGCCGGGCTGCGCTCCGAGTCCACGGGGTACGGCAAGACCTACTTCGGCAGCGGCCCGGACGCCCCCGTCTCCGCCGAGGCCCCGGCGAACTGGCTGGCCCCCGTCTCCGCGGGCGGCGGCATCCTGCTGCTGACCGCGGGCTTCGTCCTCTGGCGCTCCACCCGGGTCAAGACCCCGCGCGAGTGGCTCTGAGGCAGCCCTCCCCGAAGGCCGTGCCGGACCCGGTACCGCCCCCGGTTAGGCTCGTGCCGTGGCGCTCAAGAACATTCCGGATTCCGGTTTCTCCGACGACGACGGCACTGCCGCCCCCGAACTGACCGAGGCGCTGGCCGCCTGGGCCCAGGACCGATCGGCCGAGCCGCGGGTGCTCGCCGCGCTGCGGACGGCCAGGCTGCTCGTCCCCGTGGTCGCGATGCTCGGCGAGAGCGAGATCGACGAACACGGCCTCAAGCGCGAGAAGACCAGCGACATGGCCGTCCCCACCCTGAAGGCGGGCGACCGCACGGCGCTGCCCGCGTTCACCTCCATCGAGGCGCTCGCCCGCTGGGATCCCGCGGCCCGGCCGGTCGCCGTCCCGCTGCACCAGGCCCTGGCGGCCGCCGTGCACGAGAAGGCCGACACCGTGGTCATCGACCTCGCGGGCCCGGTCGCGTACGAACTGAAGGGCGCGGCCCTGCTCGCCCTCGCGGAGGGCCGCGCCGGCACGGACCCGCTGGAGGACCCGTCGGTGCTCGAAGCGGTGCGCTCCGCCGTGGCGGCCGTTCCCGCGGTGCTGCGCGCCCACCTCGGCCCCGGCAGCGCGGACGGCACGCTCGCCCTGGTCCTCGCCGACGGGGAGGCGCCGGCCGACGCCGCGCGCCGGGTCGCGGAGCTGATCGCCGCCGACGAGACCCTGCGGGCCCGGCTTGTACGGGGCCTCGACCTCGCGCTGCTGCCGCCGCAGGCCCCGCAGCCGAACGAGCCGCTCTTCACCCGCTGAGGGGAGGAGCGGCCCGTCGGTGACGGGGCTCAGCCGAAGACGGCGCCCGTGTACTTCTCGCCCGGACCCTGGCCCGGCTCGTCCGGCACGATTGACGCCTCGCGGAAGGCCAGCTGGAGGGACTTGAGGCCGTCACGCAGCGGGGCCGCGTGGAAGGACGAGATCTCGGTGGCCCCGGCGTCGAGCAGACCGGCCAGGGCGTGCACCAGCTTGCGGGCCTCGTCGAGGTCCTTGTACTGATCGCCCTCCTCGGTCAGCCCGAGCTTCACGGCGGCGGCGCTCATCAGGTTCACGGCGACCGTCACGATCACCTCGACGGCGGGAACCTCCGCGATGTCGCGGGCCATGGTGTCGAAGTCTGCGGTCTCATTCAGGGGCGTTTCAGTCATGCCCCACACGATATGCGGTGCGGGCCACCGCGCCTCCCGCACACTCGATTAGCCGCCCTGTCCGGTTGCTGCTAACCTTGTGTAACGACCGGCCAGGCACGTGTGCCCGGCCCACAAGTGGAGGCTCCGATCTCCCACCCGACCACCCTCCGGGGCGGCGGGTCATCCGGTCAGGTGGCCACCATCGTTCCGTACGGACGATGGAGCCGCCCGATGTGCGCCCCGCGGTGGACCGCGGCGGTGTTCCGGTTTTCTTGGAGCCCCGCCTGTGTCCGTCCGGGGCATTTTTCGTTCTCCGTGACGGTTGGTCACGTCATACAGACGTACGCGGCTGTCTGCCGGACAGCTGTGTGGTGCTACCGAGGAGGATCCATCAGCGCCGAGCCCCGCATCAACGACCGGATTCGCGTGCCCGAGGTGCGACTTGTCGGCCCCAGTGGCGAGCAGGTCGGAATCGTTCCGCTTGCCAAGGCCCTGGAGCTCGCACAGGAGTACGACCTCGACCTGGTCGAGGTGGCGGCGACCGCCCGTCCGCCCGTGTGCAAGCTCATGGACTACGGGAAGTTCAAGTACGAGTCGGCCATGAAGGCCCGTGAGGCGCGCAAGAACCAGGCGCACACGGTCATCAAGGAGATGAAGCTCCGGCCGAAGATCGACCCGCACGACTATGACACCAAGAAGGGTCACGTCGTCCGGTTCCTCAAGCAGGGCGACAAGGTCAAGATCACGATCATGTTCCGTGGTCGCGAGCAGTCCCGGCCGGAACTCGGCTACCGACTGCTCCAGCGCCTCGCTTCGGACGTGGAGGAGCTCGGCTTCGTCGAGTCCAGCCCGAAGCAGGACGGCCGAAACATGATCATGGTCCTCGGTCCGCACAAGAAGAAGACCGAGGCGATGGCCGAAGCCCGCGAGGCCCAGGCGGCCCGCAAGGCGGAGCGCCAGGGTCAGTCGGCTCCGGCGGACGAGACCGAGACCGCGACCGAGGCGCCCGTCGCCGAAGCCGTGGCCGAGGAGCACCCCGCCGAGGCCTGATTCCGGGACAGCCGTTCCGGATGTCAACCGATACACATGACGCTCCCGAGCGCCGGTCCCCGGACCGGCTGGGAGCGCCACTGACGAGGAGATAACGGCGCTATGCCGAAGAACAAGTCGCACAGCGGTGCCAGCAAGCGCTTCAAGATCACCGGCTCCGGCAAGGTGCTCCGTGAGCGCGCCGGCAAGCGCCACCTGCTCGAGCACAAGTCGTCCAAGCTGACGCGTCGCCTCTCCGGCAACGCCGAGATGGCCCCGGGCGACGCCAAGAAGATCAAGAAGCTTCTCGGCAAGTGACGTTCCTCCGCCTCCGGTCACCGGAGACGGAACGTCGAGACCGGGACCTATTCGATTTCGGGTCGTGTGAGTCCAACCACGGCCCCGCTACAAGGAGTTAACAAGTGGCACGCGTCAAGCGGGCAGTCAACGCCCACAAGAAGCGCCGGGCGATCCTCGAGGCGGCCTCCGGCTACCGCGGTCAGCGTTCGCGCCTGTACCGCAAGGCCAAGGAGCAGGTCACCCACTCGCTGGTCTACAACTACAACGACCGCAAGAAGCGCAAGGGCGACTTCCGTCAGCTGTGGATCCAGCGCATCAACGCCGCTGCCCGCCAGAACGGCATGACGTACAACCGCCTCATCCAGGGTCTGAAGGCCGCCAACATCGAGGTGGACCGCAAGATCCTGGCCGAGCTCGCGGTCAACGACGCCAACGCGTTCGCCGCGCTCGTCGAGGTTGCCCAGAAGGCCCTCCCGAGCGACGTCAACGCCCCGAAGGCCGCCGCCTGATCAAGGCGCCTTCCCTGGCATTGCCCGGACCCGCAGGCTCCCGCCTGCGGGTCCGCTGCGTTCCCCCCTCGCTACGTACGAAATGAGAGCCGCCGACCCATGGGCACCCCCGAGCTGATCTCCCCGCGTTCCCCGCGCGTCGCCGCCGCACGCCGGCTCGCCCGGCGCAACTTCCGGGGCAAGGAACGCCGGTTCATCGCCGAGGGACCGCAGGCCGTGCGCGAGGCCGTCGAGCACCGCAGCGGCGGCGAGGCCACCCTGATCGAGCTGTTCACCACCGTCGAGGCCGCCGAGCGGTACGCCGACATCGTGGCCGCCGCGCTGGGCGCCGGCGCCCGCGTCCACTACGCCGACGACGAGGTGCTCGCCGAGGTCTCCCAGACCGTCACCCCGCAGGGCCTGGTCGGCGTCTGCCGCTTCCTCGACTCGCCGTTCGAGGAGATCCTCCGGGCGAAGCCGAAACTGGTCGCGGTGCTCGCGCACGTCCGCGACCCCGGGAACGCCGGCACCGTACTGCGCTGCGCGGACGCCGCCGGCGCCGACGCGGTCGTCCTCACCGACGCCTCCGTCGACCTCTACAACCCCAAGTCCGTGCGCGCTTCGGTCGGTTCGCTCTTCCATCTGCCGGTCGCCGTGGGCGTACCCGTCGAGCAGGCCGTCCAGGGGCTGCGGGACGCGGGCGTGCGCATCCTGGCGGCCGACGGCGCGGGCGATGACGACCTCGACGCGGAGCTCGACGCCGGCACCATGGGCGGGCCCACCGCGTGGATCTTCGGCAACGAGGCCTGGGGCCTGCCCGAGGAGACCCGGGCACTCGCGGACGCCGTGGTGCGGGTGCCCATCCACGGCAAGGCCGAGAGCCTCAACCTCGCGACCGCCGCCGCCGTGTGCCTCTACGCCTCCGCTCGTGCGCAGCGTGCTGCGGGAGGGTGCCGCTCCGTCACCTCGTACTAGTAGTGTTGCGGGCTCGGGGGCCCACTCAGCGCTTCGGAGAGGTGGGATACGGGGATGGCTGTCGGCATGAGCAGCACCGGCAACAGCACCACGCTGTGCCCTTCCGACCGTCCTGACGCCCCCGGCTTCGACCCCGACGACCTGCCCGACGGCATCGTGGTCGCCGACGAGAAGGGGCAGGTGGTCTGCTTCAACGCCGCCGCGGTGCGGATCACGGCCGTCGCCAAGCACGAAGCGCTCGGCCTCCCGCTGGAGCGGGCGCTGCCCCTGGAGGACCTCAAGGGCCGCCGCTGGTGGCAGCTCACCGATCCGTACGGCGGACTCGCCATCCGGGTCGGCCAGCCCGAACGCAATCTGCTGCTGCCCGGGGGCCGCGAAGTGCTGGTCTCCGCGCGGTACGTGCGCGAGCACCCCACCGGTCCGGTCCGGCGGGTCGTGGTCAGCCTGCGCTCGACCGAGGCCCGGCGGCGCACCGAACGCTCCCACGCCGAGCTCATCGCCACCGTCGCCCACGAACTGCGCTCCCCGCTCACCTCCGTGAAGGGCTTCACCGCGACGCTGCTCGCCAAGTGGGAGCGGTTCACGGACGACCAGAAGCGGCTCATGCTGGAGACCGTCGACGCCGACGCCAACCGGGTCACCCGGCTCATCGCCGAGCTCCTCGACATCTCGCGCATCGACTCCGGGCGCCTCGAAGTGCGCCGCCAGCCCGTCGACGCCTCGGCCGCCGTCGGCCGCCACATCCAGGCCCATGTCGCCTCCGGCCAGTCCCCGGACCGCTTCCTGGTCCGCGTCCAGCGCCCGCTGCCCGATCTCTGGGCGGACCCGGACAAGATCGACCAGGTGCTCGGCAACCTGCTCGAAAACGCGGTGCGCCACGGCGAGGGAACCGTCACCATTGAGGTGGCACCAGCACCCGTCCGCATCGAAGAGCACGACGAGAAGGGAACGGCCGTCACCGTGAGCGACGAAGGCCCAGGCATCCCCGAGGAGTCGATGGGCCGTGTCTTCACCCGCTTCTGGCGGGGCAGCAAGCGCGGCGGGACCGGCCTCGGCCTGTACATCGTCAAGGGCATCGTCGAAGCGCACGGCGGCACCATCACCGTGGGGCGCGGGCCCGGCGGCGGCGCCCAGTTCCGATTCATCCTGCCCGTCGGCGCTCCGGCGTATCTCCAGTAGATCGCCCCCCGAGCCGCCCACGGGCGCACTCGCATTCCTTCACCCCGTTAGACTCGACCTTTGGCGCGTTTGTGTCCGCGCGCTATCGCCGTATCGCTGTCGCGGTCGCGGGGACCCCCGGCCTGGGGGCACCTCCCAGCGTTAGCTGGGGGACAATCGGAAGCACGGGAAGAGATGTCGGCACCCAATAAGTCGTACGACCCTGTTGAGGTCGAGGCGCTGAAACCGGAAGAGATCGAGCGCATGCGGGACGAGGCGCTCGCCGCCTTCGCGGCCGCCGGTGACCTCGAAGCGCTCGCCCAGGCGAAGACCGCGCACACCGGAGGCACCTCGCCCCTCTCGCTCGCCAACCGCGAGATCGGCGCGCTGCCGCCGCAGGCCAAGGCAGCGGCCGGCAAGCTCGTGGGCATGGCCCGCGGCGCCGTCTCCAAGGCCCTGGCCGCCCGCCAGGCCGAGCTGGAGGACGAGCGCGACGCCCGGGTCCTGGTCGAGGAGGCGGTGGACGTCACACTGCCGTACGACCGGGTACCGGCCGGCGCCCGCCACCCGCTGACCACGCTCTCCGAGCGCATCGAGGACGTCTTCGTGGCCATGGGCTACGAGGTCGCCGAGGGTCCGCAGGCCGAGGCCGAGTGGTTCACCTTCGACGCGCTCAACATCGGCCCGGACCACCCGGCCCGCACCGAGCACGACACGTTCTTCGTCCAGGGCCCTGGGGGCACCTCCCAGGCCGAAGGCCTTGGGGGAAGCTCCGCCAACTCCGGCGTCGTGCTGCGCACGCACACCTCGCCCGTGCAGATCCGCTCGATGCTCGACCGCGAGCCGCCGGTGTACGTGATCTGCCCCGGCCGGGTCTACCGCACCGACGAACTCGACGCCACGCACAGCCCGGTCTTCCACCAGGTCGAACTGCTCGCCGTCGACGAGGGCCTCACCATGGCCGACCTCAAGGGCACCCTCGACCACATGGTCAAGGCGCTCTTCGGCGAGGACATGACGACCCGGCTGCGGCCGAACTTCTTCCCGTTCACCGAGCCGTCCGCCGAGATGGACATGGTCTGCTACGTCTGCCGCGGCGAGTCCGTCGGCAACCCGGACCGGCCCTGCCGCACCTGCTCCTCCGAGGGCTGGATCGAGCTCGGCGGCTGCGGCATGGTCAACCCGAAGGTGCTCACCGCCTGCGGAGTGGACCCCGAGAAGTACAGCGGATTCGCCTTCGGCTTCGGCATCGAACGAATGCTGATGTTCCGCCACAACGTCGAAGACATGCGAGACATGGTCGAGGGTGACGTCCGGTTCACCCGGCCGTTCGGGATGGAGATCTGATGCGGGTCCCGCTTTCCTGGCTGCGGGAGTACGTCGACCTGCCGGCCACCGAGACCGGCCGCGACGTGCAGGCCAAGCTCGTCGATGCCGGTCTTGAGGTCGAGACGGTCGAGCAGCTCGGCGCAGGCCTCAAGGGCCCCCTGGTGGTCGGCAAGGTCCTCACCATCGAGGAGCTGGACGGCTTCAAGAAGCCCATCCGCTTCTGCACCGTCGACGTCGGCATGGCCAACGGCACCGGCGAGCCCCAGGAGATCGTCTGCGGCGCCCGCAACTTCGCCGTCGGCGACAAGGTCGTCGTGGTGCTGCCCGGCGCCGTGCTGCCCGGCGACTTCGCGATCGCCGCCCGCAAGACGTACGGCCGGACCTCGCACGGCATGATCTGCTCCAGCGACGAGCTCGGCATGGGCCCGGACACCACCGGCGGCATCATCGTGCTGCCCCCGGAGCACGAGGTCGGCACCGACGCCATCGCGCTGCTCGAACTCGTCGACGAGGTCCTCGACATCGCCGTCACCGCCAACCGCGGCGACTGCCTGTCGATGCGCGGCGTCGCCCGCGAGACCGCGATCGCCTACGGTCTGCCGCTGCGCGACCCGGCGCTGCTCGACGTGCCCGCGCCCAACTCGTACGGCTACCCGGTGAAGATCGCCGACCCGATCGGCTGCGACCGCTTCACCGCGCGCACCGTGACCGGCCTCGACCCCGAGGCGCGCTCCCCGATCTGGCTCCAGCGCCGGCTGCAGAAGGCCGGGATGCGCCCGATCTCGCTCGCCGTCGACGTCACCAACTACGTGATGATCGAGCTCGGCCAGCCGCTGCACGCCTACGACCGCACCCTGGTCGACGGGCCCATCGGGGTCCGCCGCGCCGAGGCGGGCGAGCTCCTCACCACGCTCGACGGCACCAAGCGCAAGCTCGACGCCGCCGACCTCGTCATCACCGACAGCCGGGGCCCCATCGGCCTCGCCGGTGTGATGGGCGGAGCCAACACCGAGATCGCCGACTCCGTCACGGACCCCGAGACCGGAGCGGTCAAGGGCACCACCGACGTCGTCATCGAGGCCGCGCACTTCGACGCGGTCGCCATCGCCCGCAGCGCACGCCGCCACAAGCTGTCCTCCGAGGCGTCCAAGCGCTTCGAGCGCGGGGTCGACCCGCAGGCCGCGGCGGCCGCCGCCCAGCGGACCGTCGACCTGCTCGTGCTGCTCGCGGGCGGCACGGCCGAGGCCGGCGTCACCGAGGTCGTCTCGCCGTCCGCGCCGCGCACCATCGCCATGCACGCGGACCACCCGGACCGCGTCGCGGGCATCGAGTACGGCCGCGAGACCGTCGTACGCCGCCTCCAGGAGGTCGGCTGCGACGCGTACGGGCAGGACGAGCTCGTCGTCACCGTGCCGTCCTGGCGCCCCGACCTCACCGAGCCGAACGACCTGGCCGAAGAGGTCATCCGCCTGGAGGGCTACGCCAACCTTCCCGCCACCCTGCCCAAGCCGCCGGCCGGCCGGGGCCTGACCGAGCGGCAGCGCCTGCACCGCCGGGTCGGCCGCGCGCTCGCCGGGGCCGGGTACACCGAGGCGCCGAGCTACCCGTTCGTCGCCGAGTCGGTCTTCGACCAGCTCGGGCTCGAAGCGGACGACCCGAACCGCCGCGCGGTGAAGCTGGTCAACCCGCTCAGCGACGAGGAGCCGGCGCTGCGCACCACGCTCCTGCCGGGGCTGCTCGCCGCGCTGCGCCGCAACGACGGCCGTGGCAGCCACGACCTGGCGCTCTTCGAGACGGGTCTGGTCTTCCACCCGTCCGAGCACCCGGGCGTCGCCGCCCGCCTGCCCGTCGACCGCCGTCCCACCGACGAGGAGATCGCCGGCCTTGACGCCGTGCTGCCGGTGCAGCCGCGGCACGCCGCCGTCGTCATCGCCGGTGCCCGCGAGCAGGCCGGCTGGTGGGGCAAGGGCCGCCCGGCGGACTGGGCCGACGCGGTCGAGGCCGCCCGGACCGTGGCCCGCGAGGCGGGGCTCGAACTCGCCGTGGACCAGGGCCGGTACGGCCCCTGGCACCCGGGCCGCTGCGCCGAGCTGTATGTGTTCCCCGAGGGTGTGAAGACCCTCGTCGGGCACGCCGGCGAGCTGCACCCGCGCGTCGTCAAGGCGTTCGGCCTGCCCGCCCGCACCTGCGCGATGGAGCTCGACCTGGACCTCATCGAGCGGGCCGGCGAGGGCACCGTGCAGGCGCCGAAGATCTCCGCCTTCCCGGTGGCCACCCAGGACGTGGCGCTCGTCGTCGACGCGGACGTCCCGGCCGCCGCGGTGGAGAACTCGCTGCGCATCGGCGCCGGTGAACTCCTGGAATCCATCCGGCTGTTCGATGTCTACAGCGGCGAGCAGGCCGGCGAGGGCAAGAAGTCGCTGGCGTACGCGCTGCGGTTCCGCGCCGCCGACCGCACCCTGACCGTCGAGGAGGCCTCGGCCGCCCGCGACGCGGCGGTGGCCCTCGCGGCCGAGCACGTGGGCGCGGTGCTGCGCGGGGCGTAGCCCTCGGCAGGATCCGCCGGCAGGGGCGCACCGGGACTCCCGGTGCGCCCCTGCCGTGTGTCCGGAACGAGCCGAGGCCTCTCACTCGTTCGGGTGGAAGTCCGGTCGAACCGCGCAAGACAGTACGGACGATCGACAGAATCAATCCGGCCGTGCGGGCCGGCCCCGGCCATGACCCACCGGCACACTCCCGAGGGGGGCCTACGGCATGATCCGTACACCGGGATGGACCTGGGCCTGTGCCGCCGCACTCCGCTCCCGGCGGGCCCTCGCCCTCGTCCTCCCGGCCGGCTGGCTCGTCCTGGTGGTCGTCTGGGAGCTGACCTGTCCGCTGGCCGGCGACGACGGCATGGGCCTGCGGATCACCACCTGCCTCGCCTTTCTGGTAGCCGTGCTCTGGCTCGCCAACGCGGTACGGAGCGCGGCGGCCGCGGAGTTGCGGCGGATCCGGCAGATCGCCGAGATCACCCAGCGGGTGCTGCTGAGGCCGCCGCCCCCACGGCTCGACGGGATCGTGCTCGCCGCCGGGCAGCTCTCCGCGAGCCGCGGGGCCTCGGTCGGGGGCGACCTGTACGAGGTGATGTCCACCCCGTACGGAGTGCGTGTCGTGATGGGCGATGTGCGCGGCCACGGACTCGGGGCGATCGGCGCGGTCGCCGCCGTCCTCGGCAGCTTCCGCGAGGCCGCCCACGACGAGCCCCAACTCGCGGGTGTTCTACGGCGGTTGGACCGGACGCTGGCCCGGCATCTGCGGGAGCGCTGCCGCGGCGAGCACCCGTCGGCGGGCGGCGGCGAGCCGGAGAGCCCGCTCGCCGAGGAGTTCGTCACCGTACTGCTCCTGGAGATCGGTCCCAGCGGCGATGTGCACGCCCTCAACTGCGGTCATCCCTGGCCCCATCGGCTCAGCCGCGGCGCCGAACCCCTCACGCCCGGCGACCCGCTGCCGCCGCTCGGGCTCTTTCCGCTCCCGGCCGAACTGCCCCTGCTGCGCTGCACCCGGCTGCTGCCCGGCGAGGCGCTCTGTCTGCACACCGACGGCGCCGAGGACGCCCGGGACGCCGCCGGGCGCTTCTTCGCGCTGCGCGAGGCGCTCGCCACCGCGGCCCGCCCCTCGCCGGTGTCGCCCCGGCGGGTGGTGGACGAGGTGCAGCGCGCGCTGCTGCGTCACACCGGTGGACGGCTCTCGGACGATGTGGCCCTCCTGGTCCTGCGCAACGACCGGGTCCGCGTGCCCGTCCAGTCAACGGGCGGCGAGGCGGCCCGGGTCGGCCACTGATGTGGGGCGCCGTCGCCCTGCCGGGAGTGCCGGGCAGCGTGGACAGGGCGGACGGCGCCGGGTGCGGGCCGCCGCACTGTACGAGGGGGAGCCGGCGGCCCGGCCGCCTCAAGAAGAGGCGGTTCCGAGTCAATCGACTGGGGGCGCTCCCGGGCAGAGAGCGCGGCGCATAAATGCGGGTACTCGGTTCACACCCCGTGTGAACCGGGCTCCATTACGCTGGCCGAACCGAGCCAACGGAGGGCCTCATGCAGCCCAATACCCTGCTCGACGCGCTGGTGGACGAGGCGGGAATCTCGCACGCCGGGCTCGCGGCCCGGGTGAACCAGGCGGGCCGGGCCAGAGGCCTCGTACTCAGATACGAACACACCGCGGTGGCCCGGTGGTTGAAGGGCCAGCGGCCGCGCGGCCAGGTGCCCGACCTCATCTGTGAGGTGCTCGCCGGCCGGCTGCGCCGCCGGGTCACCCTCGACGACGTGGGCCTCGGGGTGCCGGGGGAGCCGGTCCCCGCGCACGGCTCGCCGCTCGCCGGCTTCGTGGAGCGGGCCACCGCCCTGTGGCGCTCGGACGAACAGCAGCGCACGCACATACTCGACGCCCCGGCCGTCACCGGCACCCCGGCCGTCATGCCCGTGTGGGAGTGGGAGAACCCGCCGGAGGACACCGACGTGTCCCGCAACGGCCAGACCGCGGTGGGCGAGTCCGACATCGAGATGCTGCGGGCGGCGCGCGAGCACTACGAGCTGATGTACCGCAAGGCGGGCGGCATCGCGACCCGCTCCCGCATCGTCGGCTTCCTCAACGCGGAGACCGCCCCCCTGCTGCGCGGGGGCTACACGGACGCCACCGGACGCCAACTCCACCGCGCCACCGGGGGGTTGGTGGCCATCGCGGGCATCTGCGCGTACGACTCCAACGCCCAGGGGCTCGCCCAGCGCTACTTCCACCAGGCGCTGCGGCTGGCAAAGGCCAGCGGGGACAGGGGACTTGGGGCGTACGTCATCGCGCTGCTCGTCAACCAGTCGCTGTTCATGCGGGACCACCGCCAGGCGGTCGCCTTCGCGGAGGCGGCCCTGCGGGCGGCGGGCAGCCGGCTGAGCCCGGCGCTGGCGGCCGATCTGCACGCCATGCAGGCCAAGGCGTACGCGCATCTGGGGGACGGGCAGAGCGCGCTGTCCTCGATCAGGAGCGCCGAGTCGGCGGCCGGGCGGATCAGGCCGGGCCAGGAACCGGCCGAGACCGGCTACGTCCAGCCGGGCCTGGTCAACGTCCAGGTGGCGGAGGCGCTGCTCAGCCTCGGCGATCTGACGGCCGCGCGCGAACAGGCGGCGCTGGCGGCCGACGAGCCCTCCCACGACAGGGGCAGGGTGCACCGCCTTGCGATGCTCGCGCAGATCGAGCTGCGACAGGGCGACGCGGACCGGGCCGTGGCCACCGCGGTCGAAATGGCGGAGCGGGCCCGGGGGATGGAGTCGCAGCGATTGCGTGACCGGCTGCGCCTGGTGCGCGAGCACCTGGTCGAGAGCGGTTGCGCCGGCGCCGAGGAAGCCGCCGAGCTGATCGACGGGGCGCTTCGCGTTCCCCTCTGACCATCAGCCTGCTGCGATATTGCCATCTACTTGTCGGAAGGTGGCAGAAACGTGCAGTGGACGAACCTGAGCGAACAAACTGTGTATGAAAATCGCTGGTTTCGGGTCAACCTCGCGGACGTGGAGCTCCCGGACGGGCGGCACCTGGACCACTTCCTGATCCGGCTGCGGCCGGTGGCCGTGGCAACCGTCGTCAACGAGGCCAACGAGGTGCTGCTGCTCTGGCGGCACCGCTTCATCACCGACAGCTGGGGCTGGGAGCTGGCCGCCGGAGTGGTCGAGGACGGCGAGGACATCGAAGCCGCCGCCGCCCGCGAAATGGAGGAGGAGACGGGCTGGCGGCCGGGGCCGCTCAAGCCCCTGCTCACCGTCGAGCCCGCCAACGGGCTCATCGACGCCCGGCACCATCTGTTCTGGTCCGAGTCGGCCGAGTACATCGGCCACCCCGAGGACGACTTCGAGTCGTCCCGACGCGAGTGGATACCGCTCAAGCTGGTGCCCGACATGGTCGCCCGGGGGGAGGTCCCGGCCGCCAACATGGCGGCCGGCCTCCTGCTCCTGCACCATCTGCGGCTCGCCGACGGCTGACCGCCGAAGAGCGCCGACGCTAGTGCCCGAGGGCCTGCCACACGGCGAGCGAGAGTGCGCCGACGGCGCTCAGCACGGTGACGGCGGGGAGCGGCCACCTCAGGTGTTCGAGGGCCGCCACCCGTACCACGAGATCGGTCAGTTCATGCTCCGTCTGCTCGCCCCGCTGGGCGAGCAGCGCGTGCTGCCCGTCCATGCGGGTCAGGCCGACGTCCAAGCAGCGGCGTAACTCCGCGAGTTCGTCGACGGTCGTCGGATGTCCCGGGTCGGTGGACACGGCGTGACTCCTTAGTCCTGCTCCGGACGTGCCATTGATGTGTTGGCTTCGAGTCAACTAGCCGTGTTCCAGGGACGGGAGAGTGTGCGATGGGCATATGCGGGCTCGTTCCGCACACCCGGTGTGCGCGGAACGAGCCCGGCCCAGGCCTTTCGGGCGTACAGCCGCGGAGCAGGCGTACGCCGCTTACTCAGGCGTACGAGTAGAAACCGGACCCGGTCTTGCGGCCGAGGCGGCCCGCGTCCACCATGCGCTGGAGCAGCGGGGGAGCGGCGTACAGCGGCTCCTTGAACTCGTCGTACATCGAGTCCGCGACCGAGGCGACCGTGTCCAGGCCGATGAGGTCGGAGAGCTTCAGCGGGCCCATCGGGTGGGCGCAGCCCAGCTCCATGCCGTTGTCGATGTCCTCGCGGCTCGCGATGCCCGACTCGAACATCCGGATCGCCGAGAGCAGATACGGGATGAGCAGCGCGTTGACCACGAAGCCCGAGCGGTCCTGGGCGCGGATCGCGTGCTTGCCGAGCACCTTCTCGACCAGGGCCTGGGCCCGGCTGATGGTGCCCTCGGAGGTGGTGAGCGCGGGAATCAGCTCGACCAGCTTCTGCACCGGGGCCGGGTTGAAGAAGTGGATGCCGATGACCTGGTCGGGGCGCGAGGTCGCGACCGCGAGCTTCACCAGCGGGATGGAGGAGGTGTTGGATGCCAAGATCGCGTCCGGGCGGGTCACCACCTGGTCGAGGATCTGGAAGATCTCCGTCTTGACCTGCTCGTTCTCCACGACGGCCTCGATCACGAGATCGCGGTCGGCGAACTCGCCGAGGTCGGTGGTGAAGCTCAGCCGGCCGAGCGTCGCGTCGCGCTCCTCCTCGGTGATCTTGCCGCGTTCGGCGGCCTTCGAGAGGGAGTTGTGGAGCCGGGTACGGCCGATCTCCAGGGCCTCGCCGGTGGTCTCGGCGACCATGACGTCCAGGCCGCTGCGGGCGCACACCTCCGCGATGCCCGCGCCCATCTGGCCACAGCCCACAATTCCGACGCGTTCGATGTCGGTCACATCGTGCCTTTCGCTCTACTGCGGTCCCCGGCGGGTCCCCCGTGTGATTCCGGCGCCCGCCTTCGGCCCTTGACGTTACTCCGGACGCGCGAGTGCATGAGGGGCCGGGGCGGGCATGCCGTCCGGTACACCTGGGACATCCGACCGGAGCGAGGGGTGTGAACGTGGGACGAATCACTCGGCGGGGCTTTGTGGCGGGCACGGCGGGAGCGCTGAGCGGGCTGATCACAGCCGGCGGGGCGCTCGCCGCGGACCGGGACGAAAGCCTTGAACAGGCTGTACGGGATGTGGCCCGGAGGAGGGGACCGGAGCGGGAGTTCCGGGGCGTGTGGCTGGCGACGACCGCCAACCGGGACTGGCCCTCCGAGCCGGGCCTCGATGCCACCGCCCAGCGCGCCGAACTCCTCGCCCATCTCGACAGGGCGGTCGAGCGGCGGCTCAACGCGGTGGTCCTCCAGGTCCGCCCGACCGCCGACGCGCTCTGGCCGTCCCCGTACGAGCCCTGGTCCGAGTGGCTCACCGGCGTGCAGGGCGAGGACCCCGGCTGGGACCCGCTGGGCACCGCCGTCGTCGCCGCGCACCGGCGCGGCCTCGAACTGCACGCCTGGTTCAACCCGTACCGGGTCGCCAACCACACCGATCCGACGCGGCTGGTCCCGACGCACCCCGCGCGCCGCCACCCCGACTGGGTCGTCCCGTACGGCGGGAAGCTCTACTACAACCCGGGCCTGCCCGAGGTCCGCCGCTTCGTCCAGGACGCCATGCTGGACGCGGTACGCCGCTACGACATCGACGGCGTGCACTGGGACGACTACTTCTACCCCTATCCGGTGGCGGGCCAGAGCTTCGACGACGACGAGGCCTTCGAACGGTACGGTGCCGGCTTCCCGGACCGCGACGCGTGGCGGCGCCACAACATCGACCGGCTGGTGAGCGAGACCGCCGCCCGGATCAAGGAGATCAACGGCCGGGTGCGGTTCGGGATCAGCCCGTTCGGGGTGTGGCGCAACGCGGCGAGCGACGATCGCGGCTCCGCGACCCGGGCCGGTGCGCAGACCTACGACGATCTGTACGCCGACACGCGCAAGTGGGTGCGCGAGGGCCTGCTCGACTACATCTGCCCGCAGCTCTACTGGAACATCGGATTCGACGCGGCCGACTACGCCGTTCTGGTGCCCTGGTGGGACGCGGTCGCCCGGGGCACCGGCGTCGACCTGTACATCGGGGAGGCGCTGTACAAGGCCGGAGACCCGGAGCAGCCCGAGGCCTGGCAGGACCCGGCGGAGCTGTCCCGTCATCTGACCCTGGCGCACCGGTACTCCTCGGTGCGCGGCCACTGCTTCTTCGCCGCGAAGGAGGTCACCCAGGACAGCGCCGGAGCCATGGCCCGCGTCGTCGCCGACCACTACGCGGCCCGGGGCCACTGAGGGGCCCGGGGTCACTGAGGGGCCCGGGGCCGTACGCCGCTACGCGTCCTCGGCGATGTGGCGCACCACCGTGTCCGGGCCCGGTGACATCAGGGTTTCGTGCCCGTCCTCGAACCGCACGCGGAACGGGGGGCTGCCGTCGGGGCCCAGCACTTCGATGACCTCGGCCTGCCGGTCGTGCTGGCCGACGGTCCTGCCGTGTACAAGGATTCGGTCGCCCACGCTTGCTCGCATGCGGCCAGTCTAGGACGGTGCGCGGAAGTCGCCACCGCTCAGGATCTGGCCCGCTGGGTCACCGCGATGCACACCAGGACCCCGACGGCCGCGAGCGGGGCGGCCGGGGACAGGCGCTCGCCGAGCAGCAGCACCGACCAGACGAGGGTGAGCAGCGGCTGGGCCAATTGGAGCTGGCTGGCCTTCGGCACGCCGATCGCCGCGAGGCCGCGGTACCAGACGTAGAGGCCGAAGAAGTTGGAGCCCGCGGCCACCCAGAGCAGCCCGGTCACTCCGTGCGCGGTGAGCCGCCAGGGCTCGTACGCGAGCGCCATCGCGGCCCCGGCCAGGGCGAGCGGCAGACACAGCACCAGCGCCCAGCCGACCACCTGCCAGCCCGGCATGACCGCGGCCAGCCTGCCGCCCTCGACGTAGGCGGCGGCGCAGACGAGCAGTGCGGCGAACAGGTACACATCGCTGGTGGACAGGGCGCCGCCGCTCTGCTGCACCGTGAACACCGCCACCACCGCGGCCCCGGCCAGCGCGGCCAGCCAGAACGCCCGCGACGGCCGCCGCCGGGTGCGCACCGCGCCCAGCGCCGCGGTGGCCAGCGGCAGCAGCCCGATCACCACGGCGGCGTGCGAGGTCGTGGAGGTCTGCAACGCGATCGTCGTGAGCAGCGGGAACCCGACCAGTGAGCCGCCCGCGACCACCGCGAGGCCGGGCCAGTGCGCCCGGTCGGGGAACGGCACCCGCCGGCCGAGCAGCAGCGCACCGGCGATCAGTGCGGACAGCGCGATCCGGAGCGACACCAGCGACCAGGGCCCGAAGCTCTCCAGGCCCCAGGCGGTGGCGGGGAAGGTGAGCGAGAAGGAGACCACGCCGAGTGCGGCGAGCACCGTCCCGCGCGGCAGGGCCGGACTGCCGCCGCTGCTGACCGCTATCGACGTAAGGGGAGTAGCGCTATCCTGTGCTGTCATGCATGAGCGTAGCAGTGTGGCCGAATTGGCAGAATCCCTGCGGGCCGAGCTCGGCCGCTACTCGGTGGGCGGAAAGCTGCCGTCGAGCCGGGTCCTGGTCGAGCGCTACCGGGTCTCCCCGGTGACGGTCTCGCGCGCGCTCGCCCGGCTCGTCGCCGAGGGCCTGGTCGTCACCCGCCCCGGCGCGGGCGCCTACCGCGCGGAGCCGCGCACGGTCACCGCGCGACCCGGTGACACCTCCTGGCAGGAGGTCGCGCTCAGCGCCGACGGCGCCACCGATCCGGCGCCGCGCGCGGTCGACGCGGGTGGAGTCCTGGTCAGCCTCACCATGCCGCCGACCGGTGTCATCGACTTCAGCGGCGGCTACCTCGACCCCGGGCTGCGGCCCGAGCAGGCCATGGCCGCGGCCCTCGCACGGGCCGGTCGCCGCCCCGGCGCCTGGGGCCGACCGCCCGTCGACGGGCTCACCGAGCTGCGCGAGTGGTTCGCCCGCGAGATCGGCGGCACCGTCACCGCCGCCGATGTGCTGATCACCGCTGGCGGCCAGACCGCGCTGACCACCACCCTGCGCGCGCTCGCCGCGCCCGGCGCACCCGTCCTGGTCGAATCACCCACCTATCCCGGCATGCTGGCCATCGCCCGCGCGGCGGGCCTGCGCCCCGTGCCGGTGCCGGTCGACCGCGACGGGGTGCGCCCCGAACTCCTCTCCCGGGCCTTCCGGGCCACCGGCGCCCGCGTCTTCATCTGCCAGCCCCTCTTCCAGAACCCGACCGGTGCCCTCCTCGCCCCGGACCGCGGCCGCGAAGTGGTCCGCATCGCCCACTCCTTCGGCGCGTTCGTCGTGGAGGACGACTTCGGCCGCAGACTCGTCCACGAGGACGCACCCCCGCTGCCCGCCCCGCTCGCCGCCGACGACCCCGACGGCGTCGTCGTGCACGTCTCCTCCCTCACCAAGGCGACCTCGCCGAGCCTGCGGGTCGGCGCGCTCGCCGCCCGCGGGCCCGTACGGGAACGGCTGCGCGCCATCCAGGTCGTCGACTCGTTCTTCGTCCCGCGCCCCCTTCAGGAGACCGCCCTCGAACTCGTCGGCTCCCCGGCCTGGAGCCGCCATCTGCGTGCCGTCTCCGCCGAGTTGACGGCACGCCGGGACACCCTGGCCGCCGCTGTCCTGCACCACCTCCCCGAACTCGCCCTGCCCCACGTCCCGTCCGGCGGCTACCACCTCTGGTTCCGCCTGCCCGACGGCGCCCCCGAGCCCGCCTTCCTCTCCGCCGCCCTGCGCGCGGGCGTCGCCGTCACCCCCGGCCGCCCCTACTTCAGCGCCGAACCCCCCGCCGCCCACATCCGCCTCAGCTTCGCGGGCGTGACGGGCCGCACGGAGATCACCGAGGGGGTACGCAGGCTGCGCACGGCACTGGATGAAGTGCTGGGCTAGGGGCGGGATATGCGGGACATGTGGGATAGAGGGCGCATCGGAACTCGGTGCCGTCGAGCAGTTCCGGTGGGGCAGCGGTGGTCCGTCGCGGCTGGATTCATGAGGACAGCGTGGCATCCGCCACTGACAATCGGATCGCCGCCTGCGAGGCTCCCGGTATGAGCGATGTGATCTTCCGTGAGTACGTGATCTCCAGCGACCCCGCGCGCCTCGACCCGGCCCGGGTCCACCACTGGCTCTCCACCGACGCCTACTGGGCGCTCGGCCGCAGTCGTGCGAAGCAGGATGCCGCCATCGCCGGATCCCTCAACTTCGGGGCGTACGACCGGACTTCGGGCGAGCAGCTCGCCTATGCGCGGATCGTCACCGACCACGCCACCTTCGCCTGGCTCTGCGATGTGTACGTCGACCCCGCCGCCCGCGGCAAGGGGCTCGGCACCGCGTTGGTGAGCGCCGTCCGGGACCAGCTGGAGCCGGACGGGCTGCGCCGGATCCTGCTCGCCACGGCGGACGCCCACGGCGTCTACGAGAAGATCGGATTCCGCGCGCTGGAAACGACGGACAAGTGGATGGCGCTGGGCGTGCAGTAGCCCCGTGCCACCCGCTTCCCTCTCCGGCTCAGGGCAGTGCGCGGACGACCCGGGCCGGATTGCCGACGGCCAGAACGTTCGGTGGCAGGTCCCTCGTGACGACGGCGCCCGCGCCCACCACCGTGTTGGCGCCGATCGTCACGCCGGGGCAGACGATCACCCCGCCGCCCAGCCACACGTTGTCCCCGATGGTGACGGGCTCGGCCTTCTCCCAGCCCGCCCGTCGCCGCTCGGCGTCCAACTCGTGGGTGGGCGTGAGGAGTTGGACGTTCGGGCCGATCTGAACATCGGCGCCGACCGTGATCCGGCCGGTGTCGAGGAAGACCCCGCCGAAGTTCACGAACGTACCGGCGCCGATGCTGATGTTGTAGCCGAAGTCGCACTGGAACGGTGCTCTGATGCGTACGGATGCGTCCACCGAACCCAGGAGTTCCGCCAGGATCTTGTGCCGGTCGGCGGGCGGTGCCGCAGCGGCCGCGTTGTAGGCGGCGCACAGCTCGATGCGGCGCTCGGTGTCGTCGCGGAGTTCGGGGTCGTCGGGGACGTACCACTCGCCGGCCAGCATCAGCCGCTTGTTCTCACCCACGGGTGTCCTCCCAGCTCGGTTGCCCGGAACCGTACGACATCCGCCGGTCGGTCAGTCGGCGAAGATCCCGCCCGTCACGTTCACGAAGGTGGCCGTGATGGCTCCGGCCCGGTCCGACGCGAGGAAGGCCGCGGTCTCGGCGATCTCCGAGAGCTTGGGGCTGCGGCGCAGCATGCGCATGGCGGCGAGTTGGCCGAGGAGCGCCTCGAACCCGGCCTCGTCCAGCTGGAGTTGGTCGTTGACGGCGTTCAGCTTCTCGCGGGAGAGGGTTTCGGGCAGGCCCGCGGTCCAGATCCCCACCACTCGTACGCCGCGCGGCCCCATCTCCATCGCGAGGTTGCGGACGAGCACGTCGAGCGTGGCGTCCGCCGGACCCGTGCCGCCCATCATCGGGCTGCCGGCCCGGCCCGAGCCGCTGTTCAGCGCCAGGATGACGCCGGAGCCCTGCTCTGCCATGTGCCGGGCCGCCGTCCTGGCCGTGATGAAGCCGGAGGTGATGCCGTTCGTGATGGGGCGCAGGAAGTCCGCCGTGGGCAGGTCGGTGAGCGCGACGCCCTGCACGTCGCCCCGCCCGATCAGATTGAACGAGACGTCGAGGCTGCCCGCCCGCCCGACCACCTGCCGGGCGTGCTCCTCGACCGCCTTCTCGTCGAGCGCGTCCACGACCGCCACCTCGGCCCGGCCGCCCGCCGCGGTGATCTCCGAGGCGACCCGGTCGAGGCTCTGCCGCGTCCGGCCGGTCAGGAAGACCCGGGCGCCGTCGCGGGCGAAGGTTCGCGCGACGGCCGAACCGATCGAGCCCCCGGCCCCGTAGATCACGGCGTTCCGGCCCGCGAGGGGCCCGGTCGCGGCCGTCTGCCCGGCGCTGCTGTCCGTCGTCATGTGCGTCTCCCGACTCGGTGGTCCTACGGCTCGGTACCTGTCCGTACGGCTCGTACGGCCCCGTACTGCTCGTGCAGACCGCGCCCGCGCCGGAAAGTCATCGGATCCGTGGCAGAAAGCCGGTCCGGGCGCAGAAAAATATCGCCGCGCGGCCGCGTCCCGTGTCGATTCGGCGCGCGCCCGTTCGTATAGGGAGTGAAGGCCGCCCCGACGGGGCGCCACCGTCCGAGGAGACGAACAGCGATGACGAACTCGAAGCACTATCTGCTCAGCGTGCTCCAGCCCGCCGACGGGACCCCGCCCGCGCCTCAGGAGATGGCGCGCATCGTGGCGAACCTGGAGGTGTTCCACCAGGAGCTGAAGGACGCCGGGGCCTGGGTGTTCGCCGGGGGGCTCGCCGCCCCGAGCACGGCCACCGTGCTCCGCGCGAAGAACGGCGACGTGCTCACCACCGACGGCCCCTACATCGAGAGCAAGGAGTACCTCGGCGGGCTGTGCATCGTGAAGGCGCCCGATCTCGACGCCGCGCTGGAATGGGGCCGCCGGGCCCACCGCGCGACGACGCTCCCCATCGAGGTGCGGCCCTTCCACGGCCAAGCCGAGGACTGATGGGCGAGCCCCTGGGGGAGGCCGCGATCGAGGCCGTCTTCCGCGCGGAGTACGGCCGCGCGGTGGCCGTACTGGTCCGCGCCCTCGGCGACATCGACCTCGCCGAGGAGGCCGTGCAGGACGCGTTCGCGACGGCGGTGGCCCGGTGGCCCGAGGACGGGCCGCCGCCGAGCCCGGCCGGCTGGATCATCACCACCGCCCGCCGCCGGGCCGTCGACCGCCTGCGCAGGGAGGCGACCCGAGCGGAGCGGCAGGCCGAGGCCGCCCGGCGGGCCCAGTCGTACGCCGCCGACGACCCCGCCGAGGAGGGCCCCGTGCGCGACGACCGGCTCCGGCTGATCTTCACCTGCTGCCACCCCTCACTCGCCCCGACCGCCCAAGTCGCCCTGACCCTGCGGCTGTTGGGCGGGCTCACCACCGCGGAGATCGCCCGCGCGTTCCTGGTGCCCGAGCCGACGATGGCCCAGCGCCTGGTGCGGGCCAAGGGCAAGATCCGCGACGCCCGCATCCCGTACCGCGTCCCGCACGAGGCGGACCTCCCGGACCGGCTCAGCGCGGTGCTCGCCGTCGTCTGCCTGATCTTCAACGAGGGGTACGCGGCGAGCTCGGGCGAGCGCCTCGTACGGGACGACCTCTGCGCGGAGGCCCTGCGCCTGGGCCGGCTCCTGGCGGAGCTCATGCCGGACGAGCCCGAGGCCCTCGGTCTGCTCGCGCTGATGCTGCTCACCGAGTCGCGCCGGGCCGCCCGCGCGACCCCGGACGGCCGGCTCGTGCTCCTCGCGGACCAGGACCGCACCCGCTGGAACCACGAACTCATCGCGCAGGGACAGGAGTTGGTGCGCCGCTGCCTGCGCCGCAACCGGCCGGGCCCGTACCAGATCCTGGCCGCGATCAACGCCGTGCACAGCGACGCCCCGACGGCGGCGGCGACGGACTGGCACCAGATCCGGCGGCTGTACGACCAGTTGCTCGCCCTCGCTCCGACGCCGGTGGTGGCCCTGAACCGGGCCGTCGCGGTGGCCGAGACCGAGGGCCCGGCCGAGGCCCTCGCCCTGGTCGACGCGCTCGACCTGGACCCGTACCACCTCTTCCACGCCACCCGGGCGGACCTGCTGCGCCGCCTGGGCCGGAGCGAGGAGGCGTCCCGGGCGTACGAGCGGGCGCTCGACCGGACGCGGAACGCGGCCGAGCGGGCCTTCCTGGAGCGGAGGCTGGGGGAGCTGGGCGGCGACGGGAGCTGACATCGGCCGGGGTCCGCACCGCAAACCTTTGCATAAAACTGCATTGCTGCGTATAGTCATGCCATCACCGAGGAGGATGGATTCGATGGCGGCGGTACGTGCGGCAGTAGCGGGGGCCAGTGGGTATGCGGGCGGGGAGCTGCTGCGCCTGCTGCTCGGGCATCCCGGGGTCGAGATCGGGGCGCTGACCGCGAACTCCAACGCCGGGCAGCCGCTCGGCACGCTTCAGCCGCATCTCGTGCCGCTGGCCGGGCGCATCCTGGAGCCGACCACCGCCGAGGTGCTTGCCGGGCACGACGTCGTCTTCCTGGCGCTGCCGCACGGGCAGTCCGCGGCGGTCGCCGAGCAACTCGGCGACGACGTCCTCGTGGTCGACATGGGGGCCGACTTCCGGTTGCGCGACCGGGCCGACTGGGAGAAGTTCTACGGTTCGGCGCATGCCGGGTCGTGGCCGTACGGACTGCCCGAACTGCCGGGCGGGCGCGCCGCGTTGGAGTCGGCCCGGCGCATCGCCGTCCCCGGCTGCTACCCGACCGCCGTCTCCCTCGCGCTCTTCCCCGCGTACCAGAGCGGACTCGTGGAGCCCGATGCCGTGATCGTCGCCGCCACCGGTACCTCCGGCGCGGGCAAGGCCCTCAAGCCGCACCTGCTCGGCAGCGAGGTCATGGGCTCCATGTCGCCGTACGGAGTCGGCGGCGGGCACCGGCACACCCCCGAGATGATCCAGAACCTCGGCGCCGTGGCGGGCGAGGCCGTCACCGTCTCCTTCACGCCCACCCTCGCGCCCATGTCCCGCGGCATCCTCGCCACCTGTTCCGCGAAGGCGAAGCGCGGCGTCACCGCCGAGAGCGTACGGGCCGCGTACCAGAAGGCCTTCGCGGACGAGCCGTTCGTGCACCTGCTCCCCGAGGGGCAGTGGCCCGCCACCGCCTCCGTGTACGGGTCCAACTCCGTTCAGGTGCAGGTGACGTACGACGAGAGCGCGGGGCGCGTCATCGCCATCAGCGCCATCGACAACCTCACGAAGGGCACCGCCGGCGGCGCGGTGCAGAGCATGAACATCGCCCTGGGACTCGACGAGTCGACGGGCCTTACGACGATCGGAGTTGCGCCGTGAGCGTGACGGCAGCCAAGGGGTTCACGGCGGCGGGCATCGCCGCCGGGATCAAGCAGAACGGCAACCCGGACCTGGCCCTCGTGGTCAACACCGGGCCCCGCCGCGCCGCCGCGGGCGTCTTCACCTCCAACCGCGTCAAGGCGGCCCCGGTCCTGTGGTCCGAGCAGGTGCTCAAGGGCGGCGCGGTCGGCGCGGTCGTCCTCAACTCCGGTGGCGCCAACGCCTGTACGGGCCCCAAGGGCTTCCAGGACACCCACGCCACCGCCGAGAAGGTCGCCGAGGTGCTCGAAGGGCACAGCGCGGGCGAGGTGGCCGTCGCGTCCACCGGGCTCATCGGCGTGCTGCTCCCGATGGACAAGCTGCTCCCCGGCATCGAGCAGGCGGCCGCCGAACTCTCCCCGCACGGCGGCGTGAAGGCCGCCATCGCCATCAAGACCACCGACACCGTGCACAAGACGAGCGTGGTCACCAGGGACGGCTGGACGGTCGGCGGCATGGCCAAGGGTGCGGGCATGCTCGCCCCCGGGCTCGCCACCATGCTCGTGGTGCTCACCACCGACGCCGACCTGGACGCGGCCACCCTCGACAAGGCGCTGCGCGACGCGACCCGCACCACCTTCGACCGGGTCGACTCCGACGGCTGCATGTCCACCAACGACACGGTCCTGCTGCTCGCGTCGGGCGCCTCCCAAGTCACCCCGGAATACGCCGAGTTCGCCGAGGCCGTACGGACCGTCTGCGACGATCTGGCCCGCCAGCTCATCGGCGACGCGGAGGGCGCGTCGAAGGACATCCGCATCGAGGTGATCAACGCCGCCGACGAGGACGACGCCGTCGAGGTCGGGCGGTCCATCGCCCGCAACAACCTCCTCAAGTGCGCCATCCACGGCGAGGACCCCAACTGGGGCCGGGTGCTCTCCGCCATCGGCACCACCAAGGCCGCCTTCGACCCCGACCGGTTGAACGTCGCCATCAACGGCGTCTGGGTCTGCAAGAACGGCTCCGTCGGCGAGGACCGCGACCTGGTCGACATGCGCTACCGCGAGGTCAGGATCACCGCCGACCTCGCCGCCGGCGCCTGCGAGCCCGTCGTCATCTGGGCCAACGACCTCACCGCCGACTACGTCCACGAGAACAGCGCGTACAGCTCATGAGCACTCGCAAGCACACCGCACTGCCCAAGGCGCAGATCCTCATCGAGGCGCTGCCCTGGCTGACCCGCCACCACGGCAAGACCGTGGTCATCAAATTCGGCGGCAACGCCATGATCGACGAGGAGCTGAAGGCCGCCTTCGCCCAGGACGTGGTGTTCCTGCGCCAGTCCGGCCTCAAGCCCGTCGTCGTGCACGGCGGCGGACCGCAGATCAGCGCCCAGCTCGACAAGCAGGGCCTGGTCAGCGAGTTCAAGGCGGGCCTCAGGGTCACCACGCCCGAGGCCATGGACGTGGTCCGCATGGTGCTCGCCGGGCAGGTGCAGCGCGAACTGGTCGGGCTGCTCAACCAGCACGGTCCGCTCGCCGTCGGCATGACCGGCGAGGACGCCCACACCATCACCGCCACCCAGCACCGCCCCGAGATCGACGGCGAACTGGTCGACATCGGCCGGGTCGGCCAGATCACCGCGATCGACCCGGGCGCCATCCAGGCGCTCCTGGACGACGGCCGGATCCCGGTCATCTCCTCGATCGCCCGCTCCCAGGACGACGGACATGTCTACAACGTCAATGCTGATACGGCGGCTGCGGCACTTGCGGCTGCGCTGGGCGCCGAGACCCTGATGGTCCTCACCGACGTCGAGGGCCTGTACGAGGACTGGCCCAACAGCGACGACGTGATCAGCAAACTGACGGCCTCTCAGCTGGAGAAGCTGCTGCCCGAACTCTCCAGCGGCATGGTCCCCAAGATGGAGGGCTGCCTGTTCGCCGTGCGCAACGGGGTCAACACCGCGCGCGTCATCGACGGACGGGTGCAGCACTCGATCCTGCTGGAGATCTTCACCGACGAAGGCATCGGCACGATGGTCGTGCCCGACGGACAAGGCGGAGCGCGGTGACCAACCAGGAACTCGCAGAGCGCTGGCAGCACGTCATGGCGGACAACTACGGCACCCCGAAGCTGTCGCTGGTGCGCGGCGCGGGCGCCACGGTCTGGGACGCGGACGGCGCCGAGTACGCCGACTTCGTGGGCGGCATCGCGGTCAACGCGCTCGGCCACGCCCACCCCGCCGTCGTGCAGGCCGTCACCCGGCAGATCGCCTCGCTCGGCCACGTCTCGAACCTGTTCGTCGCCGAGCCGCCGGTGGCGCTCGCCGAACGGCTGCTCCAGCTCTTCGGCCGGCCCGGACGCGTCTACTTCTGCAACTCCGGCGCCGAGGCCAACGAAGCCGCCTTCAAGATCGGCCGGCTGACCGGGCGCACCCACATGGTCGCCACCGACGGCGGCTTCCACGGCCGGACGATGGGCGCGCTCGCGCTCACCGGCCAGCCCAAGAAGCAGGAGCCGTTCCGGCCGCTGCCCGGCGACGTCACCCACGTACCGTTCGGGGACGCCGAGGCGCTGCGGGCCGCGGTGACCGAAGAGACCGCGCTGGTGATCATCGAGCCCATTCAGGGCGAGAGCGGCGTCGTCGTCCCGCCGGCCGGCTACCTCAAGGCCGCCCGGGAGATCACCCGCGCGACCGGCACGCTGCTCGTCCTGGACGAGGTGCAGACCGGCATCGGCCGGACCGGCGCCTGGTTCGAGTACCAGCGGCACGAGGGCGTCGACCCCGACATCGTCACGCTCGCCAAGGGCCTCGGCGGCGGTCTGCCGATCGGTGCGACCGTCGCGTTCGGCGCGGCGGCCGACCTCTTCAAGCCCGGGATGCACGGCACCACCTTCGGCGGGAACCCGGTCGCCTGCGCCGCCGGTCTCGCCGTGATCGACACGCTCTCCGCCGACGGAGTGCTCGACCGGGTCAAGCGGATCGGCGAGAAGCTGCGCGGCGGAATCGAGGCGCTGGCCCACCCGCTGGTCTCCCACGTCCGTGGTGCGGGGCTGCTGCTGGGTATCGTGCTCAACGAGCCCCTCGCACCTCAGGTGCAGCAGGCGGCTCAGGACGCCGGCTTCCTGGTCAACGCGCCCGCCCCCGATGTCGTACGGCTCATGCCGCCGCTGATCATCGGTGACGCGGAGGTGGACGCTTTCCTCGGGGCGCTGCCCGGCGTTCTCGAAGCAGCAGGCGGGGACGGACGATCCGGAGAATGAGACGACGATGACCGACGAGGCGCAGGACTCCGAGCCGGGCGGCCCCGCCGTACCGCAGACCCGCACCGCCCGCCACCGCCGGATCGTGGACATCCTCAACCGGCAGCCGGTGCGGTCCCAGAGCCAGCTCGCCAAGCTGCTCGCGGACGACGGGCTGAGCGTCACCCAGGCGACGCTCTCCCGCGACCTCGACGAGCTCGGCGCGGTGAAGATCCGCAACACCGGGGGCGAGCTGATCTACGCGGTGCCCAGCGAGGGCGGCTTCCGCACGCCGAAGGCGCCGCTGGGGGAGTCGGCGAAGGAGGAGCGGATGCGCAGGCTCTCCGCGGAGCTGCTCATCTCCGCCGAGGCCTCCGCCAATCTGGTGGTCCTGCGCACCCCGCCGGGAGCCGCGCAGTTCCTCGCCTCGGCCATCGACCAGGCCGAACTGCACGACATCCTCGGCACGATCGCGGGCGACGACACGCTGATGCTGATCAGCCGCGACCCGTCGGGCGGCCAGGCGCTGGCCGACCATCTGCTGCGCCTCGCCCAGAACGAGTCGCGCTAGCAAGGCAGTTGGGGGTTCCAGTCCCCCAACTGGCCCGCTGCGCACGGATTCAGTAACGAGTGATCGCGGTCGGGCCGCCGGCCGTGCCGATCGCGATGTGCGGGCGCCGCCAGGGTCTCACCCAGGCGAGCACCCGCGCCATCGCCTCGGCGGGCACCGACACGCAACCGGCCGTCGCGCCGCGCCCGTTGACATGCAGGAAGATCCCGGCGCCCCGGCCGCGCACCCGGTGGTGGTAGTTGAAGCCGATGACCAGGGCGTGGGCGTACTGGCTCGCGTACGCCGTCAGATGCTCGGACTCCGTGGCCCGGCAGTCCGCGGGCAGGCCCTCCACCCAGCGGTTGTACGCGCGGGACGCGTTGTCCTGGCACCACCAGGAGCGGTCCGTCGCACGCCGGTAGGGATACCAGGTGCCGGGCGGGGCGGCCGCGACCCCGAAGGCGTACGGGAGCGGGTACAGGCCGGTCGGTGTGGTGTCGGTGCCCTGGGTGCGCCGGTCGCCCTCGGCCAGGCCGTTCGCGCCGAACCTGGCCGGCGCCGAGCCCACCGCCACCCAGCGCCCGCGGCGCCGGTCCCACCAGGTGAGCCGGCCCGTGGTGGCCCCGGCGGCGGGCGCCTCGGCGGTCAGGAGCTGACTGCCGCCACCGGTGCGGGCCATCCGCTCGGGCAGCGGCTCGGTGTGCGCGGGCGCGGTCATCGGGATCAGCAGGGACGCGAGGAGCAGAGCGGCGATACGCATGCTCCGGACCGTATGCGCCGCCGCCCTGCCGGGCCGGTCGACCCGGCCCGGGTTGCTCCGTATGCGGGATCCGGGCCCGGGGCGACCGGGCGGTCAGGCGATGCGGCGGGGGAGCGGGAGCGGCAGCCCCGGCAGTCCGTCGATGCTGGTGGCGACGTGCTCCTTCTTAGCGAAGTACGCGCTCAGGCTCTCGTCGTCCTCGCGCGCGAAGCGCTTGGCGTGCAGGTCGCGGTCCTCGTCGTACGACATGGTGGGCACGGCGTATCCGCAGGTGTCGCGGACGAGCTCGGCGGTGACGACGACGATGGCGCGCAGGCCGTGCGGCGTCGGGTCGATGCCGGTGAAGCGGGCGAGCAGCTCCTCGAAGCGCGGGTCGTCGCGGAAGACGGGCTCGCCCCTGCCGTGCACCCGCACGATGTTCGGCGGCCCCTGGAAGGCGCACCACATCAGGGTGATGCGGCCGTTCTCGCGGAGGTGGGCGATCGTCTCGGCGTTGCTGCCGGCGAAGTCGAGATAGGCCACGGTCTTGTCGTCGAGAACCGCGAAGGAACCGCCCAGGCCCTTGGGGGAGAGGTTGATGGTCCCCTCGCCGTCGAGCGGAGCGGTCGCGGTGAAGAAGATGTGCTGCTCCTCGATGAAGGTCCTGAGTCGTCCGTCTATGCGTTCGTAGGTCTTTCCCATGGCCTGGATTATGCGTCGTGAGGGGCCGGACCGGCAGGCGGATTCCGGGCTCTGGGGCCCGGGTGGGCGGCCCGCGTCCCGGAGCCGCCCCGAGCGCATTGACAAAACATACGGACTATTGCATAGTTATGCCCATCAGTGCATGCGGGGTAAGGAGAATCAAGTGACCGAGCGCGTCGTACTCGCCTACTCGGGCGGTCTGGACACCTCCGTCGCCATCGGCTGGATCGCCGAGGAGACGGGCGCCGAGGTCATCGCTGTCGCCGTGGACGTCGGCCAGGGTGGCGAGGACCTGGACGTCATCCGCAAGCGCGCACTCGCCTGCGGTGCCGTGGAAGCCGAAGTCGCCGACGCGAAGGACGAGTTCGCCGACGAGTACTGCCTCCCGGCGATCAAGGCCAACGCCCTCTACATGGACCGCTACCCGCTGGTCTCGGCCCTCTCGCGGCCGGCCATCGTCAAGCACCTGGTGGCCGCCGCCAAGAAGCACGACGCCTCGATCGTGGCCCACGGCTGCACCGGCAAGGGCAACGACCAGGTCCGCTTCGAGGCCGGCATCTCCGCGCTCGGCCCCGACCTGAAGTGCATCGCCCCGGTGCGTGACTACGCGATGACCCGGGACAAGGCGATCGCCTTCTGCGAGGAGAAGAACCTCCCGATCGCGACCACCAGGAAGTCGCCGTACTCCATCGACCAGAACGTCTTCGGGCGGGCCGTCGAGACCGGCTTCCTGGAGGACATCTGGAACGCGCCGATCGAGGACATCTACGAGTACACCGCGAACCCGGCCACCCCGCGCGAGGCCGACGAGGTCGTCATCTCCTTCAAGGAGGGCGTGCCCGTCGCCATCGACGGCGTGCCCGTCACCGTCCTCCAGGCGGTCCAGCAGCTCAACGAGCGGGCCGGCGCCCAGGGCATCGGCCGGATCGACATGGTCGAGGACCGGCTCGTCGGCATCAAGTCCCGCGAGGTGTACGAGGCGCCGGGCGCGATCGCGCTGATCACCGCCCACCAGGAGCTGGAGAACGTCACCGTCGAGCGCGAACTGGCCCGCTACAAGCGGCAGGTCGAGCAGCGCTGGGGCGAGCTGGTCTACGACGGCCTGTGGTTCTCCCCGCTCAAGCGCGCCCTGGACGGCTTCATCAACGAGGCCAACCAGCACGTCACCGGCGACATCCGGATGACCCTGCACGGCGGCCGGGCCGTCGTGACCGGCCGGAAGTCCAAGGAGTCGCTGTACGACTTCAACCTGGCGACCTACGACTCGGGCGACACCTTCGACCAGTCCAAGGCGCAGGGCTTCATCGAGATCTTCGGCCTGTCCTCGAAGATCGCCGCACAGCGTCAATTGCGGGCATAGCCCGACGGGACCTCGCGCAACAACGACTCGTTATACGTGTCGCCTCCCCGTTCCTCCGCGGCGGGGAGGCGACCGCACATCCACAGGCTTGAGGAGCAATAGCTGTGAGCAGCAACAACGGTGACGTCCGGCTCTGGGGCGGCCGCTTCGCCGACGGGCCCGCCGAGGCGCTGGCGAAGCTGTCCGCGTCGGTCCACTTCGACTGGCGGCTCGCGCCGTACGACATCGCGGGCTCCCGCGCCCACGCCCGCGTGCTCCACAAGGCGGGGCTGCTCACGGCCGACGAGCTCCAGCGGATGATCGCGGGCCTGGACCGGCTCGAAGGGGACGTCGCCGACGGCTCCTTCGTGGGCACCATCGCCGACGAGGACGTGCACACCGCCCTGGAGCGGGGCCTCCTTGAGCGCCTCGGCCCCGACCTCGGCGGCAAGCTGCGGGCCGGCCGGTCCCGCAACGACCAGGTGGCCACGCTCTTCCGGATGTACCTGCGCGACCACGCCCGGATCATCGGCGGCCTGATCGCCGAGCTCCAGGACGCGCTGGTCGGTCTCGCCGAGGCGCACGCGGACGTCGCCATGCCGGGCCGCACGCACCTCCAGCACGCCCAGCCGGTCCTCTTCGCCCACCATGTGCTGGCCCACGTCCAGTCCCTGTCCCGGGACGCCGAGCGCCTGCGCCAGTGGGACGAGCGGACCGCCGTGTCGCCGTACGGTTCCGGCGCGCTCGCGGGCTCCTCGCTCGGGCTCGACCCGGAGGCGGTCGCCGCCGACCTGGGCTTCGAGCGCGGCTCGGCCGGCAACTCCATCGACGGCACCGCCTCGCGGGACTTCGTCGCCGAGTTCGCCTTCATCACCGCGATGATCGGCGTGAACCTGTCGCGGATCGCCGAGGAGGTCATCATCTGGAACACGAAGGAGTTCTCCTTCGTGACCCTGCACGACGCCTTCTCCACCGGTTCGTCGATCATGCCGCAGAAGAAGAACCCGGACATCGCGGAGCTGGCGCGCGGCAAGTCCGGGCGCCTGATCGGCAACCTGACGGGCCTGCTCGCGACCCTGAAGGCGCTGCCGCTCGCGTACAACCGGGACCTCCAGGAGGACAAGGAGCCCGTCTTCGACTCCTGCGACCAGCTGGAGGTCCTGCTGCCCGCCTTCACCGGCATGATGGCCACGCTCACCGTCAACCGGGAGCGGATGGAGGAGCTCGCCCCGGCAGGGTTCTCGCTCGCCACCGACATCGCCGAGTGGCTGGTCAAGCAGGGCGTGCCGTTCCGGGTCGCGCACGAGGTCGCGGGGGAGTGCGTCAAGGAGTGCGAGGCGCACGGCATCGAGCTGGACCAGCTCACCGACGAGCAGTTCGCGAAGATCTCCGAGCACCTGACGCCGGAGGTCCGTACGGTCCTCGACGTTGCGGGCGCGCTCGCCTCCCGTGACGGCCGTGGCGGCACCGCCCCCTCAGCGGTGGCCGTCCAACTGGCGGAAATCAAGGCCGACTTGACGGTCCAGCACGCCTGGGCGACCGCCAAGAAGTAGCCGCCCCGGCTCCCGGCGCCCCATAGCCATGGTGAGACATTTGTGTCTCACCATGGCTATGGTTGTCTCATGACCGTGGACCGAGACCAGGTGCTCCGCACCGCAGCCGCCCTGCTCACCCGCAAAGCCACCGCCACCATGGACGAGGTCGCCCGCGCCGCCGGGATCGGCCGGGCCACCCTGCACCGGCACTTCGCCGGGCGGGAAGCCCTGGTCCGGGCGCTGGAGGAACTCGGCATCCGGGAACTGGAGGCGGCCCTGGACGCGGCCCGCCTCGACGAGGGGAACTCCTGCGACGCGCTGCGGCGCCTGGTCGCCGAGGTCGAGCCCGTCGCCGGCCTGCTCGCCTTCCTCGTCACCGAGAACCAGCTCTTCGAGGGCGAGCAGATGAACGAGGGCTGGGCCCGCCTCGACGCCCGCGTCTCCGCGCTCTTCCGGCGCGGCCAGGAACAGGGCGAGTTCCGCATCGACCTCACCCCCGCCTGGCTCACCGAGGCCCTGTACGGGCTGATCGGTGCGGGCGCCTGGTCCGTGCAGGACGGCCGGGTAGCCGCCAAGGACTTCCAGTACATGATCGCCGAGTTGCTGCTCGGCGGCGTACGGCGGAGCGTGGAGAAGTGACCGCAACGGAACCCAGGGCGCACCATGCCGCCGAACGCGCGGGCCGGTGGCTCGCGCTCGCGGTGCTGGTGCTCGCCGTGCTGCTCGTCGCCGTCGATGCGACGGTGCTCGGCCTCGCCACCCCGTTCCTCAGCGAAGACCTCAAGCCGTCCGCCACCCAGCTGCTGTGGATCGGTGACGTCTATTCGTTCGTCATCGCCGGTCTGCTGGTCTCGATGGGCAGCCTCGGCGACCGCATCGGACGCAAGAAGCTGCTGCTCATGGGCGCCGTGGCGTTCGGCGCGGTGTCCGTGCTCAACGCGTACGCCACCAGCCCGGAGATGATGATCCTGGCGCGGGCGCTGCTCGGCGTCGCGGGCGCCACCCTGATGCCGTCCACCCTCGCGCTGATCCGCAACATCTTCCACGACCCGAAGGAACGCAGCCTCGCCGTCGGCATCTGGGGCGCCGCCGCCTCCGCCGGCGCGGCGGTCGGGCCGGTCGTCGGCGGGTTCCTCCTGGAGAACTTCTGGTGGGGCTCGGTCTTCCTCATCAACCTGCCCGTGATGGCCGTCCTGGTCCTCGTCGGCATCAAGCTGCTGCCCGAGTCGCGCGACCCGAACCCCGGGCCCTGGGACCTGCCCAGCGTCGTGCTCTCCCTCATCGGCGTGGTCGCCGTCGTGTACGCGGTCAAGGAAGCCGCGGTCAACGGGTTCCACTGGTACATCGTGGTGGCGGGGGTGCTCGGCGTCGCGGCGCTGGTCTGGTTCGTACGGCGGCAGCGGACGCTCGCCTCGCCCCTCCTGGACATCCGGCTGTTCCACCACCGGGGTTTCTCCGGAGCGGTACTCGCCGATCTGCTGACCATCCTCGGCCTGTCGGGTCTGGTGTTCTTCCTCTCCCAGTTCCTCCAACTGGTCCAGGGCCGCTCGCCGTTGGAGGCCGGACTGATCGAACTGCCCGCCGCGGTCGGCGCGGTGGGCGCCGGGCTGGCGGCCGGCACGATCGCCCGCCGGGCCTCCGTGCGCGCCGCGGTCTCCGGGGGGCTCGCGGCCGTCGCTCTGGCCCTCGCCGCCTGTGTGGCGCTCGGTGCGGACACCCGGATCGTGTCGCTCGGCATCGCCCTGTTCGTCGGCGGCCTCGGCGCGGGCCTCGCCTTCACGGTGACCAGCGACGTCATCCTCTCCAGCGTCCCCAAGGAGCAGGCGGGAGCGGCGTCGGCGGTCTCCGAGACCGCGTACGAACTCGGCGCCGCCCTCGGCATCGCGCTGCTCGGCTCGGTGGTGACCGGCATCTACCGGGGCTTCCACGCCCCGGCCGAGGTGCCCGCGGACGTCGCGGCCGCGGCACACGACTCGCTCGGCGGCGCCGTCGAAGCCGCGGCGAAACTTCCGCCCGACCAGGCGCAGGCCATGCTGTCCGCCGCCAGGGACGCGTTCACCAGCGGCTTCCAGACGGCGGCCGGGGTCGGCTCGGTGGTCCTGTTCGCGACGGCGGCCGCGGCCTGGTTCCTCCTGCGCGGCCAGAAGCTGGCGGACGGCGTGGAACACTGATCCCCCGACTCCCTTGACGCGACCTGCCGGGGGCGCGGGCAAGCGAAAGGGCCGTACCCCGGAACACCGGGGTACGGCCCAACTGGCTTGATGCCACGGGGACTTGCTGCGGTCCTGCCGGGGGCGCGGGGCTGTGACATCGTGCGGCTCCGCCGCGTGGGCGCGACCAGCCACGCACGGCCCGCGGCCGAAAGCCCCCGCCCCCGGCGGAGCGCTTACGCCGCCTTGGCCTTCGTGGCGTACATGTCCACGTACTCCTGCCCGGACAGCCGCATGACCTCGGCCATCACCGAGTCCGTCACGGCCCGCAGCACATAGCGGTCGCGGTCCATGCCCTCGTAGCGGGAGAACTCCATCGGCTCGCCGAAGCGGACCGTCACCTTGCCGGGGCGCGGCATGCCCGCGCCGCCCGGCTGGAGCTTGTCGGTGCCGATCATCGCGAACGGCACCACCGGCGCGCCCGTCATCAGGGTGAGCCGCGCGACGCCGGTGCGGCCCCGGTACAGGCGGCCGTCGGGGGAGCGGGTGCCCTCCGGGTAGATGCCGAACATCTGGCCGTCCTCCAGGACGCGGCGGCCGGTCATCAGCGCGGCCACACCGCCGTTGGCGCCGTCCCGGTCGACCGGGATCATGCCGACCCCGGTGAAGAACCAGGCCATCAGGCGGCCCTTGAAACCCTTGCCGGTGACGTACTCGTCCTTGCCGATGAAGGAGACCTGCCGGTCGCACACGATGGGCAGCACGATCGAGTCGATGAACGTCACGTGGTTGCCGGCGAGGATGACTGGACCGGTTCCCGGGATGTTCTCGGCGCCTTCCACCTGTGGGCGGAACATCAGGCGCATGATCGGTCCGAGCACTGCCTTGATGAGCGCGAAGCGGGACAACGGGCCCTCCGGAGTCGTCTGGGGTGGGGGTTGGATGTCTGTGCAGGTGAGGACGATACTCGCGGGTCACCGCTGATCGCACATCGGGTTCACGAAGTGGATACGCACTGTTGACATGCGTTTCCGCCGGGTTCCGCCCTCCTTCGCTCCCGCGTACCCGAGAAGCACCCCGCTCTTCAGCCCGGTCCGCCTACGCTCGTCCTCTCGCTTTGACAGGTGCGGGACATGCAGGAAACAGCAGTGGGACCCATGACGAACGAGGAGTGTTCATGACTGATGGTGAGCGGATGAGCCCCGGACGGCGCACCGTGCTGGGCGCGGCGGGCGCGGCCGTGCTGGGCACGGCGGCCACCGGGCTCGCGGGCGCACCGGCTTCGGCCGCGCAGCGCGGCGGGGGCCGGGGCGGCTACCGTGACCTGCCCGTTCCGTACGTCATAGGACACCGCGGCACCGCCGGGTACCGCCCCGAGCACACGCTCGGCTCCTACCAGCACGCCCTCGACCTCGGCGCCCACGTCATCGAGCAGGACCTGGTGCCGACCAAGGACGGGCACCTGGTGTGCCGCCACGAGAACGACATCTCGGCCACCACGGACGTCTCGGCCCACCCCGAGTTCGCGGCGCGCAAGACGACCAAGACCGTCGACGGGACCGCCGTCACCGGCTGGTTCACCGAGGACTTCACGCTCGCCGAACTCAAGACGCTGCGGGCCAAGGAGCGCATCCCGGGCAACCGGCAGCACAACACCCTGTACGACGGCCGCTGGGAGGTGCCCACCTTCGAGGAGGTGCTGCGCTGGGCGGAGGAGCAGGGCCGCCGCCTGGGCCGCCGCATCTGGCTGCACTCCGAGACCAAGCACCCCACCTACTTCCGGAGCATCGGGCTGCCCCTGGAGGACCGGCTCGCGGGGCTGCTCCGCCGCTACGGGCGCCACCGCGCCGACTCCCCGCAGTTCCTCGAATCGTTCGAGCCCAGCAGCATCCAGCGCCTGTCCGAGCTGGTCGGCACGCCCTCGGTGGTGCTGCTCTCCAACGCGGGCACCAAGCCCTGGGACTTCGTGGTCAGCGGCGACCCGCGCACCGTCGACGACCTGGTCGGGCCCGCGGGCCTGAAGTGGATCGCCTCGTACGCCCAGGGCATCGGCCCCACCCTCGACCTGATCATCCCGAAGGACGCGGCGGGCAGGCTGACCCGGCCGACCACGCTGGTGCGCGACGCCCACCGGCAGGGCCTGATCCTGCACCCGTACACGATGCGCAACGAGAACACCTTCCTGCCCGCCGACTTCCGGCGCGGCACCGACCCCAACGCCTACGGGGACGCCTTCGGGGCCTTCAAGACGTACTTCGCGACCGGCATCGACGCGGTGTTCTCCGACAACGCGGACACCGCGCTGCTCGCCGCGGCCGACTTCCGCAGGCGCTGACGGCCGCACGCTGACGGCCAGTTGGTTCCGCCCGCGTGGTTTGGCCCACGTACGAGTGAGAAGTGCCCGCCGTGGAAACCGCGTTCCGCGGCGGGCGCGTCCCGCCCGGCATGGATCTCGTCACAGCGCTCAGCCCGCTCCTCGCCGCCGAGGCCGCGGCCGAGGCACCCGGCACCGGAGTCGACGCCGCCGACCTCGAACAGGCCGTCTGGGTACGGCTCCTGGAACAGCACCCGGCGGACCCGGCGCGCTGGGTCCGCACCGCCGTACGGGCCGAGGCGCGCCGCGCCCGCCGGCTCCGGCGCCACGAGCGGCCGTACGGCAGCGAACCCGCCGCCGACCCGGACCCCGGGCCCGAACTCGCCGCCATCACCGCCGAGCGGCGCCGCATCCTGCACGCGGCGGTCGGCCGCACCCCCGGCAACTGCCCCCGCCTGCTCGCCGCGCTGCTCTCGCCGGACGACCCCACCTACCGGGAAATCGCAGGGGAGTTGGATATCTCACAGGGCAGCCTGGGGCCGATGCGTTCCCGTTGCCTGGGATGCCTGCGCAGAATGCTGGCGGCGGAGGTTGCGGCTCCTGAACGCGGGGGAAAGGAGCGATAGACAACCGGGGGACCAGTTGAGCGGGAGGCATGCACACATGGGCATGAGCGTGACCATCTCTGCGGCCGGCGCACAGGATGCCGAGCAGATACTGAAGCTGCAGTACCTGTGTTACCAGAGCGAGGCCGAGCTCTACGGCGACTACTCGATCGAGCCCCTGACGCAGACCCTGGAGGGACTGCGGGCCGAACTCTCCACGGGATACGCCCTGGTGGCCCGGCTCGGCGACGAGGTGGTGGCCTCCGTGCGCGGCAGCGTCGACGCGTCGGGCACCGGCCGGATCAACAAGCTCATCGTCCATCCCCGGATGCAGGGGCACGGCCTGGGCGGCCGCCTCCTGGACGCCATCGAGGGCCACTTCGCGGCGGAGCTCGCCGCCAAGCGCTTCCAGCTCTTCACGGGCCACCGCAGCGAGTCGAACCTGCGGCTGTACCGCAAGCACGGTTACGCGACCGTCGCCACGGAGTCGGTGAGCGCTCGCCTGTCCCTGATCACCCTCGAAAAGGACGCGGCACCCCAGCAGTTCGCGGCCAGCGCCTAGCCGACCGTCTCAGCTGGTCAGCGCTTGGCCTTGCGCAGCCAGAGCATGCCGAGCACCGGCAGGATCACCGGGATGAACAGGTAGCCCATGCCGTAGTCCGACCACACCGTCGCGTCCGGGAAGGCGGAGGCGTCGGCCAGGGTCCATGTCCCCACCGTCACAACGAAGAGGAGCTCCGCCGCGCAGCACACCAGCGCTGCCCGGCGGGCCTTCTCGCCGCCGCGTACGAGCGAGTACGTGATGAAGCCGTAGACGCAGGCCGCGATCGCCGACAGCACGTACGCCAGCGGCGCCTTGCCGAAGTCCATGATCATCTGGACGATCGAGCGGGACGCCGCGGCCACGGTGAACACCCCGTAGAACCAGACGAGCACCCGGCCGGGCCCGGAGCCGAGCTTCGGGGCGGGCGTGGTGTCAGTGGCGGACTCGGTCACGGTCAGCCTCCCCAGATGTCGTAGAGACGCACTTCGAGCACGGCCAGCACCACGGCGCCCGCCGACACCGTCACCGAACCCCACTTGGTCCGCTCGGAGAGCGAGAGGAACCCCGCCGCCGGGACGGCCGCGAAGGCGCCGGCCAGATACGCGATGAAGATCGCCGTGCCCTGCGCGGGCTTCTCGCCGCGGCCGAGCTGCACCAGACCGATCACCAGCTGGGCCAGCGCGAGGACGGTGACCACGGCCATGCCGATGAAGTGCCAGTCCTTGGTGGGCTGGTCCCGGTATGCGGCGAATCCGCACCAGGCAGCGAGGGCGAGCGCGGCGGCGGAGACCGCGACCGTCAGGGCGTCGAGCATGGGGACGAGGGTATTACGGGCCGAAAGGCCCGATGCGCTCACCCCCACCCCCGCACGTAGGGTCGGGAGGCATGAAGATCCACGCTGACGCCCTGCTGTTCGACAACGACGGAACACTCGTCTCCTCCATCGAGTCCGTCACCCGCTGCTGGACCCGCTGGGCGCGGGAGTACGGGATCACCGCCGAGGATTTCGCCCGGGTCGAGCTGCACGGCCGCCCCGCGATCGAGATAGTCGCCGACCTGCTGCCCGCCGATGTCGTACCGGCCGCCCTGGCCCGGATCGAGGAGCTGGAGGTCGAGGACGTCGCCGGGGGAGTCGTGCTGCTGCCCGGCACCGCCGACCTGCTCGCCTCGCTCCCCGCCGACCGCTGGGCCGTGGTCACCTCGGCCACCGGCAGGCTGGCCGAGGCCCGGCTCGGCGAGGCCGGCATCAGCCCCAAGCACCTGGTCTCCGCCGACGACGTCACCCGGGGCAAGCCCGACCCCGAGCCCTTCCTGCTCGCGGCGGCCCGCCTCGGCGTGGACCCGGCGCGCTGCGTGGTGTTCGAGGACGCCCCGGCGGGGCTCGCCGCCGGCCGCGCGGCGGGCATGACGACCGTGGCCTTGACCACAACGCACCGGGCCGGGGAGCTCGTCGCCGACGTGCTCGTGAGCGACCTCTCGGCCGTGTCCGTGCAGGTCACGAACGATGGCGTGGAGATCGTCACGGCCGGCTGAGCCTGTCCGCGACCGTCCGTATGGCGATCCAGGGATGTCCGCTATTCGGACATCCCTGATTCGTTCCCGTCCGGTTCTGCTTTACTTGCCGCATGACCACGACGAGCAGCCGCACCCTTGCGACCGAGGCGATGATGACGCCCGGTGCTCGTTGTATGTGTCGAATGTGCGCCTTCTGAGGGCCCCCGCCTGAGCCTCGCGCCCCGAAGCGAGACCCGTCGGCCGCGCCCGAATCCGTACCAGCACACGGATCCGGCCTGCCCCCGCGCACACCGTGCCCCCGGTACCCACCGATGAGGCCGAGCCGCGCCCCGAACACGTTTGCCCCGTGCCCGGCATACCCCGCGCCGTGCACTCGACAGTGACGGAAATCCTGTGATCACCACAACGGGCCTGACCAAGGTCTACCAGTCGCGCGGACGAGATATCACCGCGCTCGACGGCGTCGACCTGCACGTCCGCGAGGGCGAGGTGTACGGCGTCATCGGCCAGAGCGGCGCCGGCAAGTCCTCCCTCATCCGCTGCGTCAACCTCCTTGAGCGACCCACCTCCGGCACGGTCACGGTCGACGGCGTCGACCTCACCGCGCTGGCCGGCCGCGGCCGGCGGGCCGGCAAGGACCTGCGCCGGGCCCGCTCCCGCATCGGCATGGTCTTCCAGCACTTCAACCTGCTGTCCGCGCGCACCGTTCAGGACAACATCGAGCTGCCCCTGGAGATCCTCGGCGTCTCCGGCAACGAGCGCTCCCGCAAGGCCCTCGAACTGCTCGACCTGGTGGGCCTCGCCGACAAGGCCAAGGCCTACCCCGCGCAGCTCTCCGGCGGCCAGAAGCAGCGCGTCGGCATCGCCCGCGCCCTGGCCGGCGACCCCAAGGTGCTGCTCTCCGACGAGGCGACCAGCGCCCTCGACCCGGAGACCACCCGCTCGATCCTCCAGCTCCTGCGCGACCTCAACCAGCAGCTCGGCCTCACCGTCCTGCTCATCACGCACGAGATGGACGTCGTGAAGACGATCTGCGACTCGGCCGCTCTGATGAAGAAGGGCAAGGTCGTGGAGTCCGGCACGGTCAGCGAACTGCTCGCCACCCCCGGCTCCGAGCTCGCCGCCGAACTGTTCCCGGTGAGCGGCGCGGCCTCCGGCCCCGAGCGCACCGTCATCGACGTCACCTTCCACGGCGAGGCCGCCACCCAGCCGGTCATCTCCCAGCTGGCGCGCACGTACAACATCGACATCTCGATCCTGGGTGCCGCCATGGACACCGTCGCCGGCAAGCAGATCGGCCGTATGCGGATCGAACTGCCCGGCCGTTACGAGGACAACGTGGTCCCGGTCGGCTTCCTGCGCGAGCAGGGCCTCCAGGTGGACGTGGTGGACGACAGCCAGGCGCTCGACCTGGTCGAGGAAGGTGCCAAGTGAGCTGGTCGGAGATGCAGCCGCTGCTGTCGCAGGGAACGTACGACAGCTTCTACATGGTGCTGTGGGCGACCGTCGTCACCATCGGGCTCGGGCTGCCGCTCGGTGTGCTCCTTGTCCTCACCGACAAGGGCGGGCTGCTCCAGAACCATCCGGTGAACAAGGTCATCGGCGTGATCGTGAACATCGGCCGCTCGCTGCCCTTCATCATCCTGCTGATCGCCCTGATCCCCTTCACCACCTGGGCCGTCGGCACCTTCATCGGCCCCAGCGCCATGATCGTGCCGCTCTCCATCGGTGCGATCCCGTTCTTCGCGCGGCTCGTGGAGACCGCGGTCCGCGAGGTCGACCACGGTCTCGTGGAGGCCGTCCAGTCCATGGGCGGCGGCATCCCCACCATCGTGTGGAAGGTGCTGCTCCCGCAGGCCCTGCCCTCCCTCGTCTCGGCCGTCACCACCACCGTGATCACCCTGGTCAGCTACTCCGCGCTGGCCGGCGCGGTCGGCGGCGGCGGGCTCGGCTCGGTCGCCATCACCTACGGCTACCAGCGCTTCGAGACCACCTTCATGCTCATCACCGTGGCGATCCTGATCGTGATCGTCACCGTCATCCAGCTGCTCGGCGACGGCGTCGTCCGCCTCCTCGCCCGCCGCGGCCGGACCTCCTGAACTTTCCTTCCCAGGGCCCGCACTCCTTGTCCGGGCGACCCACCGCACCACCAGAAAGAGGCACTTTTCGTGCGTAAGAACACCAAGATCACCGCTGCCGCCCTCGCCACCGCCGCGCTCGCCGTCGGCCTCACCGCCTGCGGCTCCTCCTCCGACCCGAAGCCGGCCGCCAAGGTGGACGGCGCCAAGGCCGACGAGTCGAAGGCGCTGGTCGTCGCCGCGTCCCCGACCCCGCACGCCGACATCCTGAAGTTCGTCAAGGACAACCTGGCGGCCAAGGCCGGACTCAAGCTGGAGGTGAAGGAGTTCACCGACTACGTCCTGCCGAACACCGCCACCGAGCAGGGCCAGGTCGACGCCAACTTCTTCCAGCACAAGCCCTACCTGGACGACTTCAACAAGAAGAACGGCACCCACATCGTGCCGGTCGTCAACGTGGAGCTGGAGCCGCTCGGCGTCTACTCCCACAAGGTCAAGTCGCTCAAGGACCTGACGTCCGGTCAGACCATCGCCGTCCCCAACGACACCACCAACGAGGGCCGCGCGCTCCAACTGCTCGCCGCCAACGGCCTGATCACCCTGAAGGACGGCGCGGGCGCCGGGGCCAAGCTCTCCGACATCAAGGACAGCAAGGGCCTGAAGTTCAAGGAGCTGGAGGCCGCGACGCTGCCCCGCGCCCTGAACGACGTCGACGCCGCGGTCATCAACGGCAACTACGCCATCGAGGCCGGCCTGAAGCCGGCCAAGAACGCCCTCGCCCTGGAGAAGGCGGACGGCAACCCCTACGCCAACTTCCTCGCGGTCAAGCAGGGCAACGAGAACGACCCGCGCATCCAGAAGCTCGCCAAGCTCCTGAACTCCGACGAGGTCAAGAAGTTCATCACCGACAAGTACGCGGGCTCGGTCATCCCCGCGTTCGGCGCCGCCAAGTAGCGCTCCCGGCACGGCAGTACGGAGGTCCCGGACGCCCCCAGGGTGCCCGGGGCCTTTGTCGCGAGGCGCACCCGGCCATGTGCCTCGCGGGCCCGATGCTGCATGCTGTGCCTTTACGGTCCTTTACGGCCGACGGTCCCCGAGAGCCCCACGGCCCTCACGGGCACCACGGCCTCACGGCGGTCCACGGCATGGAGCGGCACATGACTACCCCCCTTCCGGTGTTCCCGGACATCTCCATCAGCACGGACCGGCTGGTGCTGCGCCCCTTCGAAGACGCCGACGTCCCCGCGCTCATCGAGATGATGAACGACGAGCAGACCGTCGCCTGGACCTCGGTGCCCCACCCCTACACCGCCCGCGACGCCGAGGACTGGGTCCGCCACATCGCCCCCGGCGAACGCACCGCGGGCCGAGGAATCGTTCTGGCGGTCACCGAGTTCCTCACCCAGCGCCTCGTCGGCATCGTCCACCTCCAGAAGACCAACTGGCGCACCCTGGCCACCGAGATCGGCTATGTCGTGGGGCCCTGGGCGCGCGGCGAGGGCTACGCCACCGAGGCCGTGCTCGCCACCGCCCAATGGCTGTTCGGGGACCAGCGGTTCGAGCGCCTGGAGCTGCGCACCGCCGCCGACAACACCGCCTCCCAGCAAGTCGCGCAGAAGATCGGCTGCATCAGCGAGGGCGTACTGCGCAACGCCTGGATAGCGCGGACCCAGACGGAGGACGGGGGCTGGACGGACTTCCGCACCGACCTCATCGTGTGGAGCCTGCTCCCGGAGGACCTCGACGGCGTCGTCGACCAGTTCGCGGACGCCGGATACGCCTCCTTCACCGACTGGAACTGACCGGACACGCCCCCGGGTGACCGGGGCAGGGCCGCTCCACCGACGGGATCCGGCCCGCGCCCGCCGACCGGAACGGAAATCCGCGGCTACCCTCGATCCGTACCCGGCGCATCCGCCGGGCTGTCCCGACCTGCGACGACATCTGGAGACTGACGACGATGGCCGACCGCGTCACGGTGATCGGCTGGGACGGCTCGCCGCTCACCGCCGCGGCCACCTCCGCGCTCTCCGCGGCCACCCTGGTGGCCGGCGCCGCACACCACCTCGCGCTCCCCGAAGTACCGGCCGGCGCCGAGCGCATCCGGCTCGGCAGCGTGAGCCTGGCCGCCCGCCGCATCGCCGGACACCGCGGGAGCGCGGTCGTCCTCGCCGACGGCGACCCCGGCTTCTTCGGCGTCGTACGCACCCTCCGGGCGCCCGAGCACGGCCTGGAGGTCGAGGTCGTGCCCGCCGTCTCCGCCGTCGCCGCCGCCTTCGCGCGGGCCGGAATGCCCTGGGACGACGCCCAGATCGTCGTCGCCCACTCCCGCACGCTGCGCCGCGCCGTCAACGTCTGCCGCGCCCACCCCAAGGTCGCCGTCCTCACCTCGCCCGGGGCCGGCCCCGCCGAACTCGCGCTGCTCCTCGACGGCGTCCACCGCACCTTCGTCATCTGCGAGGAACTCGGCAGCGACCGCGAGCGGGTCACCGTCCTCACCTCCGAGAACGCCGCCGACCACGCCTGGCGCGACCCCAACGTCGTCATCGTCCTCGGCGGCGGCCCGGCGACCGAGGGCGACGGCTGGCTCGCCGGACCCGCCCCCGGGTACCCCTCCGCGCTGCGCGGCTGGGCGCTGCCCGCCCGCGAGTACGGCGCCGGGCTCGGCGTCGGCGAGTCCACCGAGCTGCGCGCCGCCCAACTCGCCAGGCTCGGCCCGCGCATCGGCGACCTCGTCTGGGACATCGGCTGCGGCAGCGGCGCGCTGGCCGCCGAGGCGGCCCGGTTCGGCGCCGCCGTGATCGCCGTCGACGACGACGCGGAGGCCTGCGCGCGTACCGAATCCGCCGCCCGCCGCCTCGGAGTTCAGGTCCAGGTCGTGCGCGGCAGGGCCCCCCACGTCCTGGAGTCGCTGCCCGAGCCCGACGTCGTGCGCGTCGGAGGCGGGGGCGCGGCCGTCGTGGAGGCCTGCGCGGATCGCAGGCCGGAGCGCATCGTGACGCACGCGGCCACCCGCGACGAGGCCGAGGCCGTGGGCGCCGCGCTGAGCGCCGGCGGTTACGAAGTCGAGTGCGCGCTCCTCCAATCGGTCGACCTCGACACGAGCGCCTGGTCGGAGCGCGAACGCTCGGTCGTCTTCCTGCTCTCCGGAAGGCGGAAGGAAAGATCCCCGTGACCCCTTCGGCGCGTCGCGGGGGGTAGGCTGGCCGATCGTTGTACCGCACCCGGCCGTTCGGCGCTCCGCTCGCCAATGTCCGGGACAGGGAGCCGCTTTGGAACCCCGTTCGCGGTACGGCACATCCGGGGGACGCGCAACGTGGCGCAGCCCACACGGTCCGTGGCCGAGACTGACCGCCACGGCGGCGAAGGCCCGCCACAATGCATGGTGTCGTTGACGCCTGCGGGCCGTTCGCACCGCGCGGCGCACACGTTCTGAGCGACGGGTGCCGCCCAGCGTGTGCGGTCCCGGGCGCAGGCCGAAGGAGCACTACAGATGGGCAAGGGGTACGCATGACTGACACCGGCCAGGTCCCGGGCGAGGGACTGCCGGAGAACGCAGGCATGGTGGAACAGCCGGGCGCCCCCGCTCCCGGCGCCTACACCTTCCTCGATCCCGCAGACAACTCGGCGAACGCCGCGGAAGACGACGATCTGCTGCTGATGCCGGGCGCCCAAGGCGCCTGGATCGACCCGCAGTCCGCGCCCGCGCCGGTCACCGCCCAGGTGCCGCCCGTACCGGCCGCCGCCGAACCCGGCGCGCACGAGACCGGCGGCCGCGACACCGGCTCCGTCGATTTCGGTGGCGTACGGGTCGCGGCCCAGGCGCCCGCCGGGGCGACCCCGCCCGCCCGCCGCCCGCTCCACCTCGGCCCGCAGGTGCCGGACGCCTCGGCCGGTGTCGTACGCTCCCTCGCGGACCGGGGCCCGGCCGCCGGTACGCCCGTGAACCCGGTGCCGGTGCGCAACCCCGGACCGCCGACCGCAGGCCCCGAGTACCTCGATGTCCCGCGCGAGGAGCCCGCGGCCCAGCTGCCCGGACCGCAGCTCGGAGAGATCCCGCAGGCCGGGATGGCATGGACGCCTCAGCAGCGTTCCGCGCCCCACGCGTCACTCAACACCCCCATGCCCCCTGCAGAAACGGTCGTCCCGGAGGACTTCGCGGTGCGGGCACAGGTTCCGGCCGTTCAGCCGCAGCCCGCCGAACAGTCCGCCCAGCCCGCGGGGCAGCCCGTCGCGCAGCCCGCGCTGCTCGTGGACCAGCTCGTCGCCCAGCAGGCGGCTCAGCAGCCCGTTCAGCCGCAGCCGGTGGGCCAGTTCGTGCCGGTCGACGGCACGGTCCCGACCACCCCCCATCTCTCGCCCGCGCCGGCCCAGGCCGCTCCCGCGCCGGAGGCGCCGGGTCCGCAGGAAGTCCAGCAGCAGGTCCCCGAGCCCGTCGCGGTCCCCGCTCAGCCGGAGCCGGTCGCTCCGATCGCGGTCGAGCCGGTCACCCCCGAGGTCCCCGCTCCGGCTCCGGCCGCCCAGCCCGTGGCCGCCGAGCCGGTCGCCGCCGGACCGATCGTGGTCGAGCCGATCGTGGTCGGACCCGCCCCCGTCGAGCCGGTCGCGGCACAGCCCGTCGCCGAGGCCGTACCCCCGCAGCCGGTGGCGGCCGAGCCCGCGCCCGTCGAAGCCCCGGCCGCCCAGCCCGAGCCGGTCGCGGTGGCGCAGACCCCGGCGCCCGCGCCGGTCGCCGCCGTGCCCGTGCCGGAGGCCGTGGCCGAGGAGCAGGCGCCGCAGCCGGTGGCCGAGCCCGCGCCCGAGCTGCCCCGGCCCGTGGCCGAGGCTCCCGCGGCTGCCGTCGCCGAGCCGGTCCAGGCCCCCGAGCCCGTACGCGTACCGCGACAGGGGCAACCCGCGCCGGTCGCCGAACCGGCCGCGCGGGCAACCCCCGAAGCCCCGACCGCGGTCGAAGAGGCGCTCGAAGTGATCGCCGCGCCGCAGCCCGCCTCCGAGCAGGAGCCGGTCGCCGAACCCGCGACCGGGTCGTCGGCGCCCGCCGACGCCGAGGAGTCGGCCGAGATCATCGAGGCCCCCGAGCAGACGCCCGCCGCCCCCGGGTACGACGACGCCGAGCGCGAGGCCGTGCTGCGCGTCATGCGCGAACGCCGCGACATCCGCAACGGCTTCCGAGGCGACCCCATCCCGCACGAAGTGCTGCTCCGCGTCCTGGAGGCGGCCCACACGGCGCCCTCCGTCGGCCACTCGCAGCCCTGGGACTTCGTGGTCATCCGGTCCGCCGAGACCCGCCGCACCATGCACGAACTCGCCCAGCGCCAGCGCGAGGCGTACGCCAAGTCGCTGCCCAAGGGCCGGGCCAAGCAGTTCAAGGAACTGAAGATCGAGGCCATCCTCGAAACCCCGGTGAACATCGTGGTCACCGCGGACCCGACGCGCGGCGGCCGGCACACCCTGGGCCGGTACACCCAGCCGCAGATGGCCCCGTACTCCTCGGCGCTCGCCGTCGAGAACCTGTGGCTCGCCGCCCGCGCCGAAGGCCTCGGCGTCGGCTGGGTCTCCTTCTTCGACGAGCGCGAGATGGTCCGCGCCCTCGGCCTGCCCGAGCACCTCGAAGTCGTCGCCTACCTCTGCGTCGGCTACGTCGACGAGTTCCCGGACGAGCCCGAGCTGATGCAGGCGGGCTGGTCCAAGCGCCGTCCGCTGTCCTGGGTCGTCCACGAGGAGACGTACGGCCGCCGCGCGCTGCCCGGCGAGGACCCGCACGACCTCCTTGAGGAGACCGTCGCCAACATCCGCCCGCTGGACGCCAAGGCGCTCGGAGAGGCGTGGGAGCGCCAGAAGCGGATGACGAAGCCCGCGGGCGCGCTCGGCATGCTGGAGATCATCTCCGCGCAGCTGGCCGGCCTCTCGCGCAAGTGCCCGCCGCCGATCCCGGAGCCGGCCGCCGTCGCGATCTTCGCGGGCGACCACGGCGTGCACGCGCAGGGCGTCACCCCCTGGCCCCAGGAAGTCACCGGCCAGATGGTCGCCAACTTCCTCGGCGGCGGCGCGGTCTGCAACGCCTTCGCCAACCAGGTCGGGGCCGAGGTCTGCGTCATCGACGTGGGTGTCGCCTCCGAACTCCCGGCCACGCCGGGCCTGTTGCCCCGCAAGGTGCGACCGGGCACCGCCGACATGACGACCGGTCCCGCGATGACCCGCGAGGAAGCCGTCGCCGCGATCGAGGTCGGCATCGAGACCGCTCGCGACCTCGTGGCAGCGGGCAACAAGGCGCTCCTCACCGGCGAGATGGGCATCGCCAACACCACGGTGTCGGCCGCCCTCATCTCCCTGTACACGGGCGTCGACCCCGCCGAGGTCACCGGCCGCGGCACCGGCATCAACGACGAGACGCACGCCCGCAAGGTCGACGTCGTACGCCGCGCGCTCGACCTCCACCAGCCGGACCCGGCCGACCCGATCGGCGTACTCGCCGCGGTCGGCGGCCTGGAGCACGCGGCCCTGGTCGGCTTCCTGCTCGGCGGTGCCTCACTGCGTACGCCCGTGATCCTCGACGGCGTCAGCACGGGAGCGGCCGCCCTGGTCGCCCGCGCGATCGCGCCCGAGGTGCTGTCCGCCTGCATCGCGGGCCACCGCAGCGCCGAGCCCGGCCACGTCGCGGCCCTCAACAAGCTGGGCCTGCGCCCGCTGGTCGACCTGGACCTGCGCCTCGGCGAGGGCACGGGCGCCCTGCTCGCCCTCCCGGTGGTGCAGAGCGCGGCCCGCGCGATGCACGAGGTGGCGACGTTCGACTCGGCGGGCGTCACCGAGAAGTAGCCCGTACGCACAGGCAGGGGCCGGGGCGCTGACCCCGGCCCCTGCCCGTGCCGCCCCACCCGCTCGCCCCTTAGGCTGTCCCGCGGGATCGCGTACCCCTCCCACCAGCCGCTTCACCGCCGCAGCGGCCCACCTCACGCAAGCCCCGCCCGAGGAGCACCGCCGCCATGGTCGAACACCCCGCGTACCCCGTAGGCCTCCGCCTCACCGGCCGCCGAGTCGTCGTCATCGGCGGCGGCCAGGTCGCCCAGCGCCGCCTCCCGGCCCTGATCGCCGCCGGGGCCGACGTCACGCTGATCTCCCCGAGCGCCACCCCCTCGGTCGAGGCGATGGCCGACGCGGGCGAGATCGGCTGGGTGCGCCGCCGCTACCAGGACGGCGACCTGGCGGATGCCTGGTACGCCCTGGTCGCGACCGCCGACGCCGAGGCCAACGACCGGGTCTCCGCCGAGGCCGAGGCCCACCGCGTCTGGTGCGTACGCTCCGACGACGCGAGCGCCGCCACCGCCTGGACCCCGGCCACTGGCCGCTCCGAGGGCGTGACGGTCGCCGTACTCACCACCGACACCCCCGACCCGCGCCGCAGCGCCGCCATCCGCGACGCGGTCGTGGAGGGCCTGCGCGACGGCACCCTGGTCGCCCCGCAGCAGCGCACCCGCACCCCGGGCGTCGCGCTGGTCGGCGGCGGGCCCGGCGACCCGGACCTGATCACGGTGCGCGGCCGCAGGCTGCTCGCCGAGGCGGACGTGGTGATCGCCGACCGGCTCGGCCCCCGCGACCTCCTCGACGAACTCCCGCCGCACGTCGAGGTGATCGACGCCGCGAAGATCCCGTACGGCCGGTTCATGGCCCAGGAGGCCATCAACAACGCGCTGATCGAGCACGCCAAGGCGGGCAAGGCGGTCGTCCGGCTCAAGGGCGGCGACCCCTACGTCTTCGGCCGCGGCATGGAAGAGCTCCAGGCGCTCGCCGAGGCCGGCATCGCCTGCACGGTGGTGCCCGGCATCTCCAGCTCCATCTCGGTACCGGGCGCCGCCGGGATCCCGGTCACGCACCGGGGCGTGGCTCATGAGTTCACCGTGGTCAGCGGCCATGTGGCACCGGACGACCCGCGCTCGCTGGTCGACTGGAAGTCGCTGGCCCAGCTGCGCGGCACGCTCGTGATCCTCATGGGCGTCGACAAGATCGGCGCGATCGCGCGGGCGCTCATCGCGCACGGCAAGAACCCGGACACCGCCGTCGCGCTCGTCCAGGAGGGCACCACGGCCGCCCAGCGCCGCGTGGACGCCACCTTGGCGACCGTCGGCGAGGTCGCCAGGGCCGAGGAAGTGAAGCCCCCGGCCGTGATCGTCATCGGCGATGTCGTCACCGTGAACCCGCGCCCGTAACCACCGGTAACGGATCTCCGTCCCAGCCGTTGGCACCACACCCAGGACAAGGCAGTATCACCCTGTGGCTGATCTCATCACCATCGAGGACCCCGACGACCCCCGTCTGCGCGACTACACGGGCCTGACCGACGTGGAGCTGCGGCGCCGCCGCGAACCCGCCGAAGGCCTCTTCATCGCCGAGGGCGAGAAGGTCATCAGACGCGCCAAGGACGCCGGCTACGAGATGCGCTCGATGCTGCTCTCGGCCAAGTGGGTCGACGTCATGCGGGACGTCATCGACGAGCTCCCGGCGCCGGTGTACGCGGTCAGCCCCGACCTCGCCGAGCGTGTCACCGGCTACCACGTGCACCGCGGCGCGCTCGCCTCCATGCAGCGCAAGCCGCTGCCGGCCGCCGAGGAACTCCTCACCACCGCCCGCCGGGTGGTCGTCATGGAGGCGGTCAACGACCACACCAACATCGGCGCGATCTTCCGCAGCGCGGCCGCCCTCGGCATGGACGCGGTCCTGCTCTCACCGGACTGCGCCGACCCGCTGTACCGGCGCTCGGTGAAGGTGTCGATGGGCGCGGTCTTCTCGGTCCCGTACGCCCGCCTGGAATCGTGGCCCAGGGGCCTGGACGCGGTGCGCGAGGCCGGGTACCGGCTGCTCGCGCTGACCCCCGACGAGAAGGCCTCCAGCATCGAGGACGCCGCCCCGCACAAGCTCGACAGGGTGGCCCTGATGCTGGGCGCGGAGGGCGACGGCCTGTCCCGGCAGGCCCTGGTCGCGGCCGACGAGTGGGTACGCATCCCGATGGCCCACGGCGTCGACTCGCTCAACGTGGGCGCGGCGGCCGCCGTCGCCTTCTACGCGGTGGCGACGGGCCGGCCGACGGCCTGAGGGTCGCGCGCCCTGAAGGGGCGCGGGGAACTGCGCGACCGGCCACCGACGGCCCGCAGCCCAAAATCAACGCTCCCGGCAGAACGCTCAGAACTGCTTGACCGCGGCAATTCCCAACAGCACGATCAACGTCACCAGCACGAAAACGGTGAGCCGCTGCCGAAGCAGCCGAGGGTTGGCGGGCCGCAGCCCGCCGCCGGAGGTGCGCGCTCCGGGCCGCGTCCCCGGACGCCCCCCCGGACGGGACGCGTTGCTGCGCGGCCCACCAGGACGCGAGCCACCCGTGCGCGGCGCCGAGCCGCCCGTGCGGGGCCCGGACCGGGACACCGGCGCTCCGGTGCTCCGGCCGCCCTGGGTGTACGGCTGGGTGCGCTCGTCGAGCCGCCCGGTGGGCCGGTCCAGCTCGACGCGCTCGCGCTGCGCCGGAGGACGTACGTCCGGAGCCGCCGGGTGGCCGTGCAGACCGCCCTGGGCCTCCCGGGCGGCGATCTCCTTGAGCCGCATCGACAGCTGGAGCGTGCTGGGGCGCTCCTCGGGATCCTTCGCCAGACAGGCCCGCACCAGCGGCGCCAGCGCGTCCGGCACCCCGCGCAACTGCGCCTCCTCGTGCACCACGCGGTAGAGCATCACCTCGGAACTGCCGTGCCCGAAGGGCGAGTCGCCCATCGCGGCGTACGCCAGCGTCGCGCCCAGCGAGAAGACGTCGGTGGCCGGCGTGACCGCGGCGCCGCGCACCTGCTCTGGCGCGAGGAAGCCGGGGGAGCCGACGGCCGTGCCGACATGGGTGAGCGTGGAGGCGCCGGTCGCCCAGGCGATCCCGAAGTCGATGATCCTGGGCCCCTTCGGGGACAGCAGGATGTTGGACGGCTTGAGGTCCCGGTGGACGACCCCTGCCTCGTGCACGGCGACCAGGCCCTCGGACAGCGCGGCGCCGATCGCGGCGGCCTCGGCGGCCGTCAACGGGCCCTCCTCGGCGACCTTGTCGTGCAGGGAGGGCCCGGGGACGTACTGCGTCGCGAACCAGGGCCGCTCCGCCTCCAGATCGGCGGCGACCAGCCGGGCCGTGCAACCGCCCCGGATCCGCCGCGCCGCGGAGACCTCACGGGCGAACCGGGACCTGAACTCCTGGTCCTCGGCGAGATCGGGCCGGATCACCTTCAGCGCCACCCGCTGCCCGCGCCGGTCGGAACCGAGGTACACGACCCCCATGCCGCCCGCGCCGAGACGCCGGTGAAGCCTGAACGAGCCGACGACACGCGGGTCCTCGCGCCGGAGCCGCATCATCGCCATTTTCATCCCCGCTGCCAGTCCTGTTGACGTGGCACAGCTTACGTACCCGCCGCCCGGTGTGCTCATAGGCCGCGCCCTCGCGGGCCGGGCGATTGTCAGTGCCGGGTGGGAAACTTGAAGAGTGGTCAGCAGGCCGCGGATCCATGGCTGCTGACCCGTGCGAGATCTCAACGGTCCGTCGCAGAAGGGGGTTTGGATCAATGAAGGGTGACCGCGTGGAGATAGTGGTGGACGCGGGAGACACGACCCGGACGTACGAAGTGGTGGCCAGCAGGGCGGGGCGCAGGGTGGAGACGGCGGTCCGTCGCGGGGTGGTGGAAGTGAGCGAAGTCACGCGCAGCGGCACGGTCGTGCGCACGGCCCGCTTCATGGCCACCCGGGTGCTCGCCCTGGTCGAGCAGCCCGTCCCCAGGGAGGACGCGGGGGAGGCGGAGACCCGCGCCCAGTCCCGACCCCTCCGGGAAGACCCCAAGGCCTAGGGGTCCCGTCTCCACCCAGGGGAGTACGTCCAAGGGGGAGGGCTCATCCCCTGGGAGGCCCGCAGATAGGTACGAGGGCATGACGTCCTGAGCCGCGCGGATCCCTACTGTTGAAGTCAAGCGGCGGGTGGAGCACTCGTCCCCCGAGGTCAGACACCCGCCGCTGCCAACCGCACCAATGAATCGAACAGGAGAGGACCATGGCGGACACGGCTGCGCGGACGAACATCCGCACGCAGGGACGCAGGGCGTACAGCGCCGCGTTCGGTGCCCGCCGTTCCGGTCCGCGCCACCCCCTGGTGGCGACGGCCATGGTCCTTCCCCTGGCGGCCCTGCTCGTAGTCGTCTTCGGCGGCTGGGACGCGGTGGTCACACAAGCGTCGTCCGTGGGCGTGATGCTGGGGCGCTGAGCGGCGCCCCGGACCCGGTAGAGCGGACCGGGTCGGGGACATCCGGCCATTTCAGCCCCGTGGGGACGGGGGTGCGGCGGACGGCAGTAGAAGGCGTTGCCCGATCGGCTGGGGAGCCGGTCGGGCAACGCCTTTTGCACGTACGGGAGTTGGTCCTCACTTACGGTACGGGCGTCGGGCCCACCAGAACGACAGAACCCCCGGCCTTCGAGAAGGCCGGGGGTTCCGGTTGGTGCGCGATACTGGGATTGAACCAGTGACCTCTTCCGTGTCAGGGAAGCGCTCTCCCGCTGAGCTAATCGCGCGGGACGGTCCCAAACCCGCTGGACCGGTTACTTCGTGTTACTGCGTGCGCGATACTGGGATTGAACCAGTGACCTCTTCCGTGTCAGGGAAGCGCTCTCCCGCTGAGCTAATCGCGCGGGACGGTCCCAAACCCGCTGGACCGGTTACTTCGTGTTACTGCGTGCGCGATACTGGGATTGAACCAGTGACCTCTTCCGTGTCAGGGAAGCGCTCTCCCGCTGAGCTAATCGCGCCTGGAGGTGGAGACGGGATTTGAACCCGTGTAGACGGCTTTGCAGGCCGTTGCCTCGCCTCTCGGCCACTCCACCAGGAGTGCATATGGGGGTCCGGGAAGATCCCCCACATCGAGCGGACGACGAGATTCGAACTCGCGACCCTCACCTTGGCAAGGTGATGCTCTACCAACTGAGCCACGTCCGCTTGTCGTTTCCGTTTCGCTTGCGCGTCCCGGCGACGTGTTGAACTCTAGCGGATTCCCGGGCCAGTACAAAAACGCGTTTGTGCAGCGTGCTGCGTTACGCCTGGTGGGCGCGCGGGCCGGGGTCCGGGCGACTGTTCGCCTCCCGGCCACTCAGGGGCACCCCGCCCGCACCGGCCATAGACTCGCACCCGTGCCCGACCTCGCTCCTCTGGCCCGCTTCGGCGGCCTCGTCGCCTCGGACCTGCGTGATGTCACCAGCGACCCCGAGGCCCTGGACTCCACCGGCTTCTGGGCCGTCTCCGCCGACTTCGAGGGCCGCCTCGTCTGCGCCCGCTTCGGGGACGTCCGTACGCAGCCGGTGCCCGCGCCCGTCCCCGGTGCCTGGCGCGGGCCCGCCGCGGCCGACTGGACCTCCTCCCTCGACCGCGCCGCGTACACGGCGGGCGTACGCCGCATCCGGGAGCACATCGCGGCCGGCGAGGTCTACCAGGCGAACCTCTGCCGCGTCCTGACCGCGCCGCTGCCCGACCCGGCGGCGGCCGATGCGGACGCGCTCACCGCGCTGCTCGCCCGGGGCAACCCCGCGCCCTACGCGGGAACGATCCGGCTGCCCGCGCACGGCGTGGAGATCGCGACCGCCTCGCCCGAACTGTTCCTGCGGCGCACGGGGCGGATCGTGGAGTCCGGGCCCATCAAGGGGACCGGGCGGACCGCGGCGGACCTCCTGGAGAAGGACCACGCCGAGAACGTGATGATCGTCGACCTCGTCCGCAACGACCTGGGGCGGGTCTGCGCCACCGGTTCGGTGACCGTGCCGGAGCTCTGCGCGGTCGAGGAGCACCCCGGTCTCGTCCACCTCGTCTCCACCGTGCGCGGCGAACTGGAGCAGGGCGCCGGGTGGCGGGAGCTGTTCCGCGCCACGTTCCCGCCGGGCTCGGTCACCGGGGCGCCCAAGTCCAGCGCGCTGCGGATCATCGAAGCCCTGGAGACCGCGCCCCGCGGCCCCTACTGCGGCGGCATCGGCTGGGTCGACGCCGACCGGCGCCGGGGCGAGCTCGCCGTCGGTATACGAACGTTCTGGATCGACCGGGGGCTCGGCGTGCTGCGCTTCGGCACCGGGGCGGGCATCACCTGGGGTTCGGACCCAGGGCGCGAGTGGGAGGAGACCGAGCTGAAGGCCTCGCGGCTGCTCGCGGTAGCGTCGGGTGCCCCTGTCCACGGCGGGCACATCGGAAGGACCGCGTAAATGCAGATCTGGGTCAACGGCGCACTGCGGGGCGCCGACGCCGCGCAGGTGTCCGTCCTCGATCACGGGCTCACCGTGGGCGACGGCGTCTTCGAGACGGTGAAGGCGGTACACGGGCGGACCTTCGCGCTCACCCGCCATCTGGACCGGCTGACCCGCTCGGCCCGCGGCCTCGGCCTGCCCGACCCGGACCTCCACGAGGTGCGGCGCGCCTGCGCGGCCGTCATCGAGGCGAACCCGATGCCGCTCGGCCGGCTGCGCATCACCTACACCGGCGGGCTCTCGCCGCTCGGCTCCGACCGGGGCGATGCGGGGCCGACCCTGGTCGTCGCGCTCGGCGAGAGCGCGCGCCGCCCCGACACCACCGCCGTGATCACCGTCCCGTGGACCCGCAACGAGCACAGCGCCGTCGCGGGCCTGAAGACCACGTCGTACGCCGAGAACGTCGTCGCCCTCGCGAAGGCGCACCGCCAGGGTGCCTCCGAGGCCCTCTTCGCGAACACCGCGGGGCAGCTCTGCGAGGGCACCGGCTCCAATGTCTTCGTGGTGATCGACGGGCAACTGCACACCCCGCCGCTCGCCTCGGGCTGCCTCGGCGGGATCACCCGCGCGCTGACCGTCGAATGGACCGGGGCGCAGGAGACCGCACTGCCGCTGGACGTCCTGGGGTGCGCCGAGGAGATCTTCCTGACGTCCACGCTGCGCGATGTGCAGGCCGTGCACCGCGTCGACGGGCGGGTGTCGATCCAGGTGCCCGGTCCGGTCACCGCGAAGGCCATGCGGATCTTCGATGAGCGGGCGGGTTCCGATCTGGACCCGTAAAAGCCGGTGACGCGCGGCCCCGCGGCAGGTACAACGGCCTTGATGACCACCACCATTCGGCCGACCGAGCCGCTCCAGCAGGGCGCCGACGGCGCCAAGTCGCGTACGTACGACGTGTGTGTGAACAGCCGACGCGTCGGACGGATCCGGATCGCCACCGACGCCCGGTTCGGGGCCGCCGTGGGCCGGATCGACGGTCTGTGGATCGATGAGGCCGACCGCGGGCGCGGGCGCGGCACCGTCGCCGCCCTCGCCGCCGAGGAAGTGCTGCGCGGCTGGGGCTGCGGCCAGGTCACCCTCTCGGTGCCCGCGGACGCGGACGCGGCGCTGCGGATGGCCGGTGCGCTCGGCTACGTCGAACGCAGCCGGAACATGGTCAAGCAACTCCCGCCCACAGCGCCCGAGTTGCCCGCCGGGACGGCCGGGCGGCCCATGCGGGCGGACGAGTTCGAGGTGTGGGAGCGCGCGGACGCCGAGAGCTTCGCGCGGAGCTGGATCGAGCGCGGTGTGCCCGAGGCGCAGGCGCGGGCGAGGGCCGCCGGGGAGCACCGCAGGCTGCTGCCCGACGGCCTCGCCACCGCCGGGGCCCGGTTCCTGGTCCTGGAGGACCGGGGGAGCCCGGTCGGGAGCGTGTGGGTGGGCCGGAGCCCGGTGCCCGCGGAGGGCGCCTACGTCTTCGACGTCAGGGTCGCGCCGGAGCACCGCGGCCGGGGCCACGGCCGTTCGCTGATGCTGCTCGCGCAAGGCGTGGCCCTGGCCGACGGGGCGGACACGCTGGCGCTGCACGTCTTCGCGGGCAACACCCCGGCGCTGCGCCTCTACGAGTCGCTGGGCTACCGGCCCACCCGGTACCACCAGTACAAGAGCCTGCTCTGAGCTACTGGGCGAGCAGCCGGTCCGCGATCTCCTCGACGCGGGCGCGCAGCCCGTCCTGGCTCTTGCCGCCGTCGAGCCGCTCGTCGCCGATGACGTAAGTCGGAGTGCCGGTCACCCCGATCGCCTTGCCCTCCGCCTGGTCCGCGTCGACGATCAGGATGTGCCGCCCGTCGATGAGGGCGGTGTCGAACTCGTCGGCGTCCAGGCCGAGTTCGCCCGCCGTCTCCACCAGGACGCGCTCGCCCTGCTCGGCGAGGCGTTCGGTGCGGGCGAGCACGGCCTCCACGTACGGCCAGCCCCGGCCCTGCTCGAAGGCCTCCTCGGCGGCCTGGGCCGCGGCGAAGGCGTGCTTGTGCTTCTCCAGCGGGAAGTGCCGCAGCCGGATGTCGAGGCGGTCGCCGTAGCGGGCGCGCAGCGCGCGGATGTCGTCGAGGGCGGTACGGCAGTCGGGGCACTGCAGCTCGCACCACACGTCGAGGACGACGGGGGCCGCGGTGCTGCCGGAGGTGGTGTCGCTCATGGGGCCAGTCTTCCAGCAACCGGGACCTGGGGAGGATCTGGCCCCGGAGATCTCCCTGAGGTCGGGGCGCACCGTGGCCCGCCGGCCGGGTTCCGGTGCAGGATGGAAGGAAGCCATACCCCCCATGCCTGGAGGAACCGGATGCTTGCCGAGACCGTCTGCTCCGCCGCGTCCGCGGCCGGACTGGGCATCGCTGCCGTCACGGCGTACCGCAAGCGCTTCCTCGCGGCCACGCGCATCGCCGCCTACTCGCTGGTCCCCGTCGGTCTCGTCATGACCGGCGTCGTGCAGTGGGTGTCCGGCATCGTCTTCAAGCCGAGTGTGTGGATCGGCTTCGGGCTGCTCGGGGTCGCCTGGCTGCTGTTCATGACGACCCGCGCCATCGAGCGGCGCGGCGGCGGCACCCGCAGGGAACGCAGGGCCGCCGCGGCGGCCGCCCAGCGCGAAGCGGTCGCCCCGGCCGCCTCCGCCCCCTCGCTCGGCGCCGGCCGTGCGCCGGCCGCCCAGCCCGTACCGCAGGCCAAGGCGAAGCCCGCCGCGAGCGAGGACTTCAGCGACATCGAGGCGATCCTCAAGAAGCACGGCATCTGAGAGAGCGCGGCAGCTGACCCGGAGCTTCCCGGGAAGGGGCGCGGGGGGGGGGGGGGGGCCCCCCCCCGCCCGGGGGGGGGGGGGCGCCCAAAAACAACCGAAATGAGCAGCGGTTTTGGGGGGTGGTTTTTTAAAGAGGGGGGGGGGGGTGGTCAAAGGCCCCC
>NZ_JBIWHT010000004.1:305419-338140 GCF_044764265.1 Streptomyces sp. NPDC094147
GGCTGCGCCGCGGCGCCTCACCTAAACCGCCCGGGCTCGTGGGGGGGGGGGGGGGGGGGGGGGGGGGGCCCGGGGGGGGGGGGGGGGGGGGGGGGGGCCCCCCCCCGCGGCCGGTTTCGCGCGCGCGAACAAGATCGAGCGAAATGCCGCTCGTTATGGGCGTGTTGGTATATCCATGCGGTGGGGGTGGGTCATCATCGCCCCGAGATGCTGGACACTTCCCGGGGCTCCAACCCTGCACCGACCGACAAGCCGAGCGCGCCCGACCCTCCGGCGCGGGGCTGTCTCTTCGCGCTCTCCCAGCCGCCCCTGATGATCTTCCTGGGGGTGATCGGCTGTCTGCTGCTCATGGCGGCCGTGCACGATCTCTTCCTGCTCTGACCACTCCGGGACCCGGTGTCCGGGCTGCGGCCGGGATCAGCCCGCGGCTTCCTTGCGGCGGGCCCGGTACGCGGCGACGTGCAGGCGGTTGCCGCAGGTGCGGCTGTCGCAGTAGCGCCGGGAGCGGTTGCGGGAGAGGTCCACGAAGGCCCGTCCGCAGTCCGGCGCCTCGCACCTGCGGAGACGTTCCTGCTCGCCCGTGACGACGATGAAGGCGAGTGCCATGCCGCCGTCCGCGGCCAGGTGGTCGGCCACCGAGGCGCCGGGCGCGAAGTAGTGCACATGCCAGTCGTAGCCGTCGTGGTCGGTCAGCTGCGGGGTGGTGCCCGCGGCGGCGACCAGCTGGTTGACGAGCTCGGCCGCGCTGTGGGCGTCGGGCGCCGCGAAGATCTCCGCGAACCTGCTCCTGACTCCCTGGACGCCTAGGAGGTCGCGGCTGGAGAGCTGCTCCACACCGCTCACGCTGTGGTCCTGGACGAAGCCGTACAGCGCGTCCAGGTCCGCGAGGCGGTCCGTCTCCTCGCTCTCCGGTGCGGTGTTCACCAGATCGACCACCATGTCGAGGGCGATCCGGGTGTCGTGAGGGATCAGCACGATTGGCTCCCTGGCCTGCGGCGGGCGGGGCGCCCGTCGATGCTGGCCGACTCTAGCGGCTCGTGCCGTCGGCGCACCGGCGCCGTCCCCCACGACGGCTTTCGTGGGGGACGGCGCCGGTGGCTGCCGTTATGTGGTTGTCCGCGCGGCGCCGTCGCCCCGAGTCGGACGGCGCCGTGCGGCTCTCTCCGTGGCCTCAGTTGTTCTCGGCCAGGATGTGCGAGAGTTCCGTGTCGAGATCGAAGTGACGGTGCTCGGTGCCGGGCGGCACCGCGGCGTCGGTCCGCTTCAGGAACGACTCCAGGGCCCGCGCCGGGGCTTCCAGCAGGGCTTCTCCTTCCGGCGAGCTCAGGGCGATACAGACGACGCCCTGGCCGTGACTGCGTGACGGCCAGACTCTGACGTCGCCGGTTCCGGTGGGCCGGTGCAGGCCCTCGGCGAGGAGGTCGCGGGCGAATACCCACTCGACGGTCTCCTCGGCTCCGGTGTGGAAGGTGGCGTGCACGGCATAGGGATCGGCCGTGTCATACCGCAGGCCCGCGGGTACAGGCAGTGAGGACTCGCTCGACACAACGAGGCGCAGGTGCAGCTCGCAGCTGACCGTGGTGTTCATAAGCGCCAGGGCCTTTCGCTCAGTGTGCGCTCGGGGATTCGCACGTCGGCGAAATCGACATGCCACCTACGGTGCCGTTGTAAACCCCTCTGACCGTTTTGTGGACCTTCACGTAGCTCGTACGGCCGACTATTACTTTGCGTGATAGGTCCATTTCGGTGAACCCGTTTTCGGACGCGGGTCCGGCAGATCGGGCGGCATGGATACGGGGAGTGACGGGTGGCCGACGCGGTGCTCGTCCAATTGTCTGCGGGCAGGCGCTCGCCATCGCGGCGCCGAGGAAGATCACCGAGTGGCCCGCGCGTGGTCAAAGGCCCCGCTGACATGGGGTAATGTTTGCGGTGCGTCCGGGCGATTAGCTCAGTGGGAGAGCGCTTCGTTCACACCGAAGAGGTCACTGGTTCGAACCCAGTATCGCCCACCCGGACCGAAGGCCCCGGAGATCGTCTCGATCTCCGGGGCCTTCGGCGTTCCCGTGCAGACTGGGGGCATGGACTGGTGCCGCTACCGCTTCCGCAGCGTCTGGGAACTGCCCGCCGCACCCGCCGCCGTGTACGCGGTCCTGGAGCGCGCCGAGGAGTACCCGCGCTGGTGGCCCGAGGTCCGCGAGGTGACCCCCGTGGACGACCGCACCGCCACCGCCCGGCTCCGCTCGCTCATCCCGTACGACCTGTACGTCACCGCGCGCGAGGGCCGCCGCGATCCGGCGGCGCTGGTCCTGGAGGTCGTGCTGAGCGGCGACCTGGAGGGCTGGGCGCGCTGGACGCTGGTCGCGCACGGCGGCGGTACGCGGGCCGTCTACGAGCAGGAGGTCGAGGTGCGCAAGCCGCTGATGCGGCGGCTGGCGGTGCCGGGCCGCCCGCTGTTCCGCGCCAATCACGCCCTGATGATGAGGTCCGGGCGGCGCGGCCTTCGGCGCCGGTTGGACGCGGTTTGAAAGCTGGGCGTGGGGGCCTGTATTGTTCAGTCCGTTCCCGGGCGATTAGCTCAGTGGGAGAGCGCTTCGTTCACACCGAAGAGGTCACTGGTTCGAACCCAGTATCGCCCACCGGGAAAGGCCGGTCCGTCACTGACGGACCGGCCTTTTTGCTGCCGATCCTCAAGCCGCCGCCGGGAGTTCGGGACGCAGCGGCCAGGCCGTGTCGACCAGTTCCGGGGTGCCCTGCCGGGCGAACCAGGCCTGCAGGCCGCGCGCCTGGGCCGCGTGCCAGGTGGCCTGCAAGGTGTGCAACTCGGTCGGCGACAGCCGTTCCAGACGGGCCGCGAACCTGCGCCCCACGGCCCGTACGACCTCCAGGGCGGCCAGCGCGTCGGCGGCCGCGTCGTGCGCGCCCTCCAGCGTCACGCCGTAGTGGGCGCAGAGGTCGGTGAGGGTGCGGCGGCCCTTGCGGTAGCGGTCGAGGTGCTTGTCGAGGACCCGGGGGTCAAGCACGCGCAGCGGATCCCCGTCGAGGTAGTGGTCCAGGCAGGCGGCGCGGTGGCGCCTCAACTCCCGGTCCAGGAGCGTCAGATCGAACGGTGCGTTCATGATGACCAGCGGCCGGCGCGCCGCGCACTGCTCGGCAAGCCCCTTCGCGATCTCCTCCATCACGGGGGACGGCCAGCGCCCGTTCAGCTGGAGGTGCTCATCGGTCAGTCCGTGCACGGCGGTGGCGCCCGCCGGGACCGGAACCCCGGGATTGACCAGCCAGCGCGTCGCCCGCGGCCGCGCACCCGGACCGTCCTGGACTACCAGCGCGGCCGAAACTATCCGGTCCTCCTCGACGTCGACCCCGGTGGTCTCGGTGTCGAATGCCGCCAGGGGACCCTCGTACCAGCACGTCATGTCTACTCAACTCCTCGCGCACTCCTGGCAGATGGCGTGCTTCCCCTGCCCGATTCGGTGATACCCGTGCTGTTTGCGGCGTACGCCGTTTGCGGGGCCCGGAGTACGGAGACAACACAGGTGGCGGGCTCGGCGGTTGACGGTCCGTCACGAGGAAGGTTCGGCACAGTCCGGAAGGCCTACGACAGCCATGTCGCTCGCGCAGCCCGATCCGGCCGCGCCCGGACACGGTCTGCTGCCCGAGCGGATCGCACCGCTGCGCGGCTCACTCGCCACCACCGCCTGCATGGAGACCCTTCAGGTGGGCTATCTGCACGCGGTGGCGGCGGCAGCGGGGTGTTCGCTCTCGCAGCCCTTTCCGGACAACGGGATCGACTGGCACGTGAGTCACAGTGCTCCCGGCCACACGGTCGACGACGAAGTGACGATCAAGGTGCAGCTCAAGTGCACGTACCAGATTCCGCCGCATCCGCCGGGCGGGGCCTTCTCGTTCACGCTGGACAACGACCATCTGGTGAAGCTGGCCCGCACGCCCGTGTCGGTGCACAAGATCCTGGTCGTGATGCTGGCGCCGAGGAGCCGGGACGAGTGGCTGCGCGCGGGCCACGACCGCCTGTCGCTGCGGCACTGCTGCTACTGGACCAATCTGGCCGGACAACCGGTGACCGGCCGGCGCAGGACCACGGTGCGAATACCGACCTCGCGGATCTTCGACGACCGCGCGCTCTGCGAGATCATGACGCGGGTCGGGGTGGGAGGGAGGCCCTGATGCGCTGGTCCGAGGAAGAGGCTGGAGCGGTCCCGCCGGTTGCCGGCCAGGTCGATCCGGCCGTCCTGGGGGCGCTGCTGCACCGGCACGGCTGGCGGCGGCGCGGGGGAGCGGCGGGGCGGTACGCCCGCTGGACACCGCCCGGAGCAATCGGTTCCGGTACGAGTCTGCTGGTCCCGGAGAACCGGGCCTACCCGGACAGCGAGGACCTGCTCGGCGAGGCGCTGACCGCGCTCGCCCGCAGTGCCGCGCCCTCCGCCCGCGAAGTCCTCGTCTCGCTCGCGGTGCCCAGCGACGAGGTGCGCTGGTGGCGCGAGGTGCCCCAGGGGCCGCTCGGCACGGCCTCCTGGAACGAGCAGGAGCAACTGCGCGGCGCCGCGCACCGGATGCTGCTCGCGGGCGCGCTGGCGGTGCGCGGGCCCGCCGGGTACTACGGGGCGCGCCACAGAAGGCAGGCCCTTGCCCCCCTCGCGGAGGTCCTGGTCGGCCCGGGGCCCGACGGCCGGCTCACCGCGTTCGTACCGGTGGAGTCCGGACGGCCCGCGATGGTGCGGCTGTACGAGGCGCTCAACGCGGTCCGGGACGCGGTCGACTACCAGCGCGCCACGGCCGGCATGGAGGCCTTCGACGCGGCCGTGCGGGCCGGGGTCAGCCGGGAGCTGACCGAGGCGGTGGTCGCCCTGGTGCACGGCACCGAAGGCGTGCGGATCGCCCTCGACTGGGCACCCGCGGCCGGGGTGCCGACGGGCTGTGCGCCCCGGCCCGAACCCGTCGACTTCTCGCCCGGGGACCTGCCCGCGCTGCGCGCGGCGGGCGCCCGCTATCTGCGGGACGAGCCGTCCGTGCCGGTGCGGATCACCGGGGCCGTGGTGCGGCTGAGGCGCTCGGGGCCGCGCGGACCGGGCGTCGTACGGCTGCGGGTGCTGGCCGGGGCGGAGGTCCCGCACGTCCGGATGGAGCTCGACGAGGAGGCGTACCGGATCGCCGGGCACGCGCATCTGGTGGGGCTGCCGATCCGGGTGGTGGGGCGGCTGGAGAGCCGGGGCGGGTTCCGCCGGCTCTCGGGGGCGCGGGGCGTGACCCCGGTGCAGGTGGACGACGCCGAGCGGGACCGCCTGATGAAGTCGCTCCAGGAGAACCTGGACTTCTTCGAGGAGGCCTGCGGAGCGGAGCCGGACTCCGAAGCCGACTGAACGGCCCGTCCGGGAGGCGCGGCGGATCGGGGTCCGGGCCGCCTCCGATCCACCGGGCACCCCATAACCGTTTCGCGGCGTACCCCACCGGCTCGGTAGGATCGTCTCGCGTACGCGACACGCTGCGCGCCCCCCTACGGCAGGAGAAGTCCGGTGTCAGACGTCCGTGTGATCATCCAACGCGATTCCGAGCGGGAAGAGCGCGTGGTGACGACGGGCACTACGGCCGCCGAGCTCTTCGCCGGTGAGCGCACCATCGTCGCGGCCCGCGTGGCCGGCGAGCTCAAGGACCTGGCGTACGAGGTGAAGGACGGCGAGGAGGTCGAGCCCGTCGAGATCTCCTCCGAGGACGGCCTCAACATCCTGCGCCACTCCACCGCGCACGTCATGGCCCAGGCCGTGCAGGAGCTGTTCCCCGAGGCCAAGCTGGGCATCGGCCCGCCGGTGCGGGACGGCTTCTACTACGACTTCGACGTCGAGAAGCCGTTCACGCCCGAGGATCTCAAGGCCATCGAGAAGAAGATGCAGGAGATCCAGAAGCGCGGCCAGCGCTTCGCGCGCCGCGTCGTCACCGACGAGGCCGCCCGCGAGGAACTGGCGAACGAGCCCTACAAGCTGGAGCTCATCGGCATCAAGGGCGCCGCGTCGACCGACGACGGTGCGAACGTCGAGGTGGGCGGCGGCGAGCTGACCATCTACGACAACCTCGACGCCAAGACCGGTGACCTGTGCTGGAAGGACCTCTGCCGCGGTCCCCACCTGCCCACCACCCGCAACATCCCGGCGTTCAAGCTGATGCGCAACGCCGCCGCCTACTGGCGCGGCAGCGAGAAGAACCCGATGCTCCAGCGCATCTACGGCACCGCCTGGCCCTCCAAGGACGAGCTGAAGGCGCACCTGGAGTTCCTCGCCGAGGCCGAGAAGCGCGACCACCGCAAGCTGGGCAACGAGCTCGACCTGTTCTCCATCCCGGAGCAGATCGGCTCCGGCCTCGCAGTCTTCCACCCCAAGGGCGGCATCATCCGCCGGGTCATGGAGGACTACTCGCGCCGCCGGCACGAGGAGGAGGGGTACGAGTTCGTCTACACCCCGCACGCCACCAAGGGGAAGCTCTTCGAGACCTCGGGCCACCTGGACTGGTACGCCGACGGCATGTACCCGCCCATGCAGCTCGACGAGGGCGTGGACTACTACCTCAAGCCCATGAACTGCCCGATGCACAACCTGATCTTCGATGCGCGCGGGCGTTCCTACCGTGAACTGCCGCTGCGCCTCTTCGAGTTCGGCACCGTGTACCGGTACGAGAAGTCGGGCGTCGTGCACGGCCTGACCCGGGCCCGCGGCTTCACCCAGGACGACGCGCACATCTACTGCACCAAGGAGCAGATGGCGGCCGAGCTCGACCGCACCCTCACCTTCGTGCTCGGTCTGCTGCGCGACTACGGCCTCACCGACTTCTACCTGGAGCTCTCCACCAAGGACCCGGAGAAGTTCGTCGGCTCCGACGAGATCTGGGAGGAGGCCACCGAGACGCTGCGCCAGGTCGCCGAGAAGCAGGGCCTGCCGCTGGTCCCGGACCCGGGCGGCGCCGCCTTCTACGGCCCGAAGATCTCCGTGCAGTGCAAGGACGCCATCGGCCGCACCTGGCAGATGTCGACCGTGCAGCTCGACTTCAACCTGCCGGAGCGCTTCAACCTGGAGTACACCGGCCCCGACGGCACCAAGCAGCGCCCGGTGATGATCCACCGCGCCCTGTTCGGCTCCATCGAGCGGTTCTTCGCGGTGCTCCTGGAGCACTACGCGGGTGCCTTCCCGGCGTGGCTGGCCCCGGTGCAGGCGGTCGGCATCCCGATCGGCGACGGCCACATCCCCTACCTCCAGGACTTCGCCAAGCAGGCCAAGGCCAAGGGGCTGCGGGTCGAGGTGGACGCCTCCTCCGACCGGATGCAGAAGAAGATCAGGAACGCGCAGAAGCAGAAGGTGCCGTTCATGGTCATCGCCGGTGACGAGGACATGGCCGCCGGCGCGGTCTCCTTCCGCTACCGCGACGGCTCCCAGGAGAACGGCATCCCGGTCGCCGAGGCCATCGCGAAGATCGAGAAGATCGTCGTGGAGCGGACGCAGATCTGACGTCCTGCCGTACGAGCACGCGGCCCCCGGGAAGCCCCGCTTCCCTGGGGCCGCCGTGCGTGCGGCCCCGGGCAGCCCGGACGACGCCCCGGCCGCCCGAAGTCATATGCTGCACACCATGACGAGTGAGCCGGAGCAGCAGATCGGAGTGGGGACGCAGGACGCGTTCCAGCGCCTGTGGACGCCCCACCGGATGGCGTACATCCAGGGCGAGAACAAGCCGACGGGGCCGGGGTCCGGCGACGGGTGTCCGTTCTGCTCGATCCCGGCGAAGTCGGACGAGGACGGGCTGATCATCAAGCGCGGTGAGCACGTGTACGCGGTGCTCAACCTCTACCCGTACAACGGCGGGCACCTCATGGTCGTGCCCTACCGCCACGTCGCCGACTACACCGAGCTCGACGCGGCCGAGACGGTCGAGCTCGCCGAGCTCACCAAGCGGGCGATGACCGCGCTGCGCACCGCATCCGGGGCGCACGGGTTCAACATCGGGATGAACCAGGGCACGGTGGCCGGTGCCGGGATCGCCGCCCATCTGCACCAGCACCTCGTGCCGCGCTGGGGCGGCGACACCAACTTCATGCCGGTCGTCGGCCACACCAAGGTGCTGCCCCAACTCCTCGCGGACACCCGCAAGATGCTGGCCGACGCCTGGCCCGAGGACTAGCCCTCACGCGTCGTACCAGTCCGCCTTCCTCGGCGCCGCGTCCTGGACCATGCCGCTGAGGATGAGCGAGCGGTTGGTGAAGCGATCGGTGTTCACGCCGTGGTCGTCGAGCACCTTCATGGCCGCGGCGTGCACCGTCCGCAGCACGGGGGTGGCGGCGCGCATCGCGTCGTCGGCCATGAAGCGGTGGCGCCAGGGCTGGTCGGCCCAGGCGTGCCGCAGCCCGAACGGCTCGGGCAGCGCTATCCGGCCGCCCAAGTAGTCGAGCAGCGGCGGGTACCAGGTCAGCGGGGCGCGGGCGGCGAGCCGCACCACTTCGGTGGCGTCGACCAGGGGCAGCGGGATCGTCTTCTTCTCCCAGAACTTGAAGGTCTTGTCGACCTCCTTGGTCTTGGGCGCGGGCTTGGTGGTGAACAGCGCGTGCACCGGGCCCAGCGCGTGCCCGGTCACCTCGATCCGCAGCGTCTCGTGCAGCACGGTGACGGTGACCATCATGGTGATCACCAACTGGCCGTCCCAGAGCGTGAATTGGACGCCCAGGTAGTGGCGGTTGCCGCTGGAGAACTGCTGCTCGTTGCAGATCCGCTGTATCTCGTGCTGGCGCACCTGGAAGTTGTCGATGTCCTGGCCGCTGGGCCGGGACACCTCCTTGGCGCCCTCGCCGATCGGCGACACCACCCAGTTCTTGATGGACGGGGTGGGGAAGCCGCCGGTGTGCAGCGGGCCCCGCTCCAGCGTGAGCAGGCGGTCCTGGACCGCCCTTATGACGTCCCAGCTGCGGAAGCCGTGGATCTCCTTGCCGGCTTCCTTCGGCACCAGCTCCTCGGCGAGCTGCCAGCTGCCCCAGCGGGTGCCCATGCCCAGTATTCCCTTGGGCCCCGCGTAGAAGACCATGTTGCTCTGGTCCTCGGCGGCCAGCTTGACCAGCGACTGGCGCAGCTGTTCCGCCGAGCCCGCCGCCGAACTCTTGGGGACCGCCTCGGGGATCTTCGCGCCGATGCCGCCACCGCCGAGCAGGTTGTCCCAGCGGGACCGCAGATCCAGTGCGGTCTTCTCGCAGATGCGCTTGGCCGCGTACCAGCCGATGACCGGGGCCACGAGCATCGCGCGCAGATAGAGGGCGAGGAAGCCGTTGAAGGGCAGCTTGATCAGGAAGACCACGGCGGCGATCCCGGCGGCCGCGAGCAGGACGGTGCCGAGCGCGCCGACCCGCCGGTCCTTGGCGCCCGCGAGCGTGCGGCGCAGCTGGAAGGTGCCCAGCCAGATCAGCAGACCGGGCAGGAACAGCAGCCCGAACACCACCATCACCAGCGTGAGCCGGGTGTCGCGTTCCTTGCGGATCCGGATCGAGGCGAGGCAGTGCTCGACCACGGTCTGCGGCTCGGTGCCGAAGGACTGGATGATGCCCTTGCGGGTGGCGCCCAGCATCCGGGACTGCACGGCGCGGGAGAACGCCTCACCGAGGTTGGGCTCGAAGAGCGACAGCTTGCCCTTCTTCACCTCGGACTCGTGCCACTCGTTGTTGGCCTTGAGTATGTCCTCGACCGGGCTGTCCCGGTACGCGGCCGAAGCGAGCGCCTGGGTCGCGGCCGTCTGGCCGGCGGAGCCCTGGAGCGGCACCTGCGGCCTGGGAAGGAAGTCGAAGAACGGTTCTTCTGCTGTCACTGCCGCCCCCATCGCCGCACTTCGTCACTCTGCGGCCGGTACCCGGCCATCGCCCCCGGCACACCTGCTGAGCTGGGACCACAGCGTATCGGGCAGGCGGCCCGCCCGTCAGGGGACATCGGAATGCCGCCCACCGCAAGGTGATTGAGGCGGGCGGCTTTCTGAGTAACTGTCAGTTACCGTCCTTCTTCTGCCTGTTCACGAATTTTGTCGGCGAGCTGGGGAGGCATCGGCTCGTGCCGCGCGTACTTCCGGCTGAACCGGCCGGTGCCGTGCGACAGCGACCGCAGGTCCACCGCGTACCGGCCGATCTCGATCTCCGGGACCTCGGCGCGCACCAGCGTGCGCCCCGGGCTCGCCTGTTCGGTGCCGACCACCCGGCCCCGGCGTCCGGACAGGTCGCTCATCACCGGGCCCACGTAGTCGTCGGCGACCAGGACCTGGACCTCGGCGACCGGTTCGAGGAGGTGGATGCGGGCCTCGGCGGCCGCCTCGCGCAGGGCGAGCGAGCCCGCGGTCTGGAACGCCGCGTCGGAGGAGTCCACCGAGTGCGCCTTGCCGTCCAGGAGCGTGATGCGCACGTCCACCAGCGGATACCCGGCCGCGACACCCCGCGCGGCCTGGGCCCGTACCCCCTTCTCGACGGACGGGATGAACTGCCGCGGGACCGAGCCGCCGACCACCTTGTCCACGAACTCGATGCCGCTGCCCGGCGGCAGCGGATCCACCTCGATCTCGCAGATCGCGAACTGGCCGTGCCCGCCGGACTGCTTGACGTGCCGGCCGCGCCCCGCGGACCGTGCGCCGAACGTCTCCCGCAGCGACACCTTGTGCGGTACGGCGTCGACCTGGACGCCGTACCTGCTGCGCAGCCGCTCCAGGGCGACCTCCTTGTGCGCCTCGCCCAGGCACCACAGCACCAACTGGTGGGTGTGCGGGTTCTGTTCGAGCCGCATCGTCGGGTCCTCGGCGACCAGCCGCGAGAGCCCCTGCGACAGCTTGTCCTCGTCGGCCTTGCTGTGCGCCTCGATGGCGAGCGGCAGCAGCGGGTCGGGCATGTCCCAGGGCGCCATCAGGAGCGGGTCGTCCTTGGCGGAGAGCGTGTCCCCGGTCTCGGCCCTGGACAGCTTCGCCACACAGGCGATGTCGCCCGCGACGCACTTGTCCAGCGGGCGCTGCTGCTTGCCGAACGGGGAGGACAGGGCGCCGATGCGCTCGTCGACGTCGTGGTCCTGGTGGCCGCGGTCCTCCAGGCCGTGGCCGGAGACGTGCACCGTCTCGTCGGGGCGCAGGGTGCCGGAGAAGACCCGCACCAGGCTGACCCGGCCCACGTACGGGTCGGAGGAGGTCTTGATCACCTCGGCGACCAGCGGGCCCTCGACGGCGCAGGCCGGCGCCGGACGGGCCTTGCCCTGCGGGGTCGTGACCTCGGGCGCGGACCGTTCCAGCGGGGTCGGGAAGCCGCCGGTGACGAGTTCGAGCAGTTCGATCGTGCCGAGGCCCTGCTTGGCGCCGTCGGCGGCCGGCGCCGCGGCCAGGACCGGGTGGAAGGTGCCGCGCGCCACCGCCCGCTCCAGGTCCGTCACCAATGACTTGAAATCGATGTCCTCGCCGCCGAGGTAGCGGTCCATGAGGGTCTCGTCCTCGCTCTCCGCGATGATCCCCTCGATGAGCCGGTTGCGGGCCTCCTCGATCAGCGGGAGCTGCCCCGCGTCGGGTTCGGTCTCCTTGCGCTCCCCGGAGGCGTAGTCGAAGACCCGCTGCGAGAGCAGTCCGATCAGACCGGTCACCGGCGCGTGCCCGTCCGGGCCCGCCGCGCCGTGCACCGGCAGGTACAGCGGCAGCACGGCGTCGGGGTCGTCGCCGCCGAACTCCTCGGCGCAGATCCGGGTCATCGCGTCGAAGTCGGCGCGGGCCGCCTCCAGATGCGTGACCACGATCGCCCGCGGCATCCCGACGGCCGCGCACTCGTCCCAGACCATCCGGGTCGAACCGTCCACCCCGTCCGCGGCCGAGACGACGAAAAGGGCCGCGTCCGCCGCTCGCAGACCGGCCCTGAGTTCCCCGACGAAGTCGGCGTATCCGGGGGTGTCCAAGATATTGATCTTGAAACCACCCCATTCGACCGGGACCAGCGACAGCTGTACGGAGCGCTGCTGCCGGTGCTCGATCTCGTCGTGGTCGGAGACGGTCCCGCCGTCCTCGACCCGGCCCGCGCGGTTGACGGCCCCCGCCGCCAGCGCGAGCGCTTCCACCAGGGTGGTCTTCCCGGATCCGCTGTGGCCGACCAGCACCACATTCCGTACGGATGAGGGGTGGTCGGCCGCCGTAGCCCTGCCGGCGGCCCCGGGGTGTGCGTTCGCCTTGTCGCCCATGTCCGTTCCTCCCGATTTCGTGCGCGGTGAGGTGGTGAGAGGGCGCGGACACGCGGACCCCGCGTGCCGAGGCGGCATCAGCGACGCCCGCGGTAATTCGAGCTTTCCACTCCGGTCACTGTGCGTCCATACGTCGTACGGGACCGCACGCGGACAGTGGCCCGCCGGTCACCCAGCGGGTGCCCGGCGGTGCGTTCCCCCAGTCGTGGCTACGATGGGTCGGCCGGTGGCCAGCAGGGGCCGCGCGGCCACACCGACCCCTCGGGAAGGCCATGCTGAACAAGTACGCGCGTGCATTCTTCACGCGTGTCCTCACGCCGTTCGCCGCATTTCTGCTCCGCCGCGGAGTCAGCCCCGACGCGGTGACCCTCATCGGTACGGCCGGAGTGATGGCGGGTGCGCTGGTCTTCTTCCCCCGTGGCGAGTTCTTCTGGGGCACCGTCGTCATCACCTTGTTCGTCTTCTCCGACCTGGTCGACGGCAACATGGCCCGCCAGGCCGGGATCTCCAGCCGCTGGGGCGCCTTCCTCGACTCGACGCTCGACCGGGTCGCCGACGGCGCGATCTTCGGCGGTTTCGCCCTCTGGTACGCGGGGACGGGCGACGACAACGCCCTGTGCGCCGTGGCCATCTTCTGCCTGGCCAGCGGCCAGGTGGTCTCGTACACCAAGGCGCGCGGCGAGGCGATCGGGCTGCCCGTCGCGGTCAACGGCCTCGTCGAGCGCGCCGAGCGCCTCGTGATCTCGCTCGTCGCCGCGGGCCTGGCCGGACTCCACAAGTTCGGCGTGCCGGGCATCCAGGTGCTGCTCCCCGTCGCGCTGTGGATCGTCGCCGTCGGCAGCCTCATCACGCTGGTGCAGCGGGTGGTGACGGTCCGCCGGGAATCGGCGGAGGCCGACGCGGCCGCGGCCGAGGCGGCCGGTGAGGTGGGCGCATGAAGGACAGGCTGACCGACGCGCTGTACGGACTCGGCTGGGCCACCGTCAAGAAGCTGCCGGAACCGGTCGCGAACGGACTTGGCCGGCGCATCGCGGACACGGTGTGGAAGCGGCGCGGCAAGAGCGTGCTGCGCCTGGAGTCCAACCTGGCCAGGGTCGTGCCCGACGCCTCGCCGCAGCGCCTCGCCGAGCTGTCGCAGGCCGGGATGCGTTCGTACATGCGGTACTGGATGGAGTCGTTCCGGCTGCCCGCGTGGAGCAAGGAGCGGATGGCGAACGGCTTCGTGCCGCAGGACGTCCACCACCTGATCGACGCCCTCGCCTCCGGACGAGGAGTCGTCCTCGCGCTGCCCCACATGGGCAACTACGACCTCGCGGGCGCCTGGGTCACCACGAAGCTGGAGACCCCGTTCACCACGGTCGCCGAGCGCCTCAAGCCCGAGACGCTGTACGACCGCTTCGTCGCCTACCGCGAGGGCCTCGGCATGGAGGTCCTGCCGCACACCGGCGGCTCCGCCTTCGCCACCCTGGCGCGGCGGCTGCGCGCGGGCGGCCTGGTCTGCCTGGTCGCCGACCGCGACCTGTCGGCATCCGGCGTCGAGGTCAAGTTCTTCGGCGAGCAGACCCGGATGCCCGCCGGACCGGCCCTGCTCGCCCAGCAGACCGGCGCGCTGCTCCTGCCGGTGACCCTCTGGTACGACGACTCGCCGATCATGAAGGGCCGGGTGCACCCGCCCATCGATGTGCCCGAGAAGGGCGACCGGGCCGAGAAGACCTCCGTGATGGCGCAGGCGCTGGCCGATGCCTTCGCCACCGGAATCGCCGACCATCCCGAGGACTGGCACATGCTGCAACGGCTGTGGCTGGCCGACCTGGAGGAGCGCAGACCGTGAAGATCGGCATCGTCTGCCCGTACTCCTGGGACGTACCGGGCGGAGTGCAGTTCCACATCAGGGACCTGGCCGAGCATCTGATCCGGCTCGGCCACGAGGTGTCGGTGCTCGCCCCCGCCGACGACGAGACGCCGCTGCCGCCCTACGTCGTCTCGGCGGGCCGGGCCGTCCCGGTCCCGTACAACGGCTCGGTGGCGCGGCTCAACTTCGGCTTCCTGTCGGCCGCGCGGGTACGCCGCTGGCTGCACGACGGCACCTTCGACGTCATCCACATCCACGAGCCGGCCTCGCCCTCGCTCGGGCTGCTGACGTGCTGGGCGGCGCAGGGCCCCATCGTCGCGACCTTCCACACCTCCAACCCCCGCTCCCGCGCGATGATCGCGGCGTACCCGATCCTGCAGCCCGCCCTGGAGAAGATCAGCGCGCGGATCGCGGTGAGCGAGTACGCGCGGCGCACCCTGGTCGAGCACTTGGGCGGCGACGCGGTCGTGATCCCCAACGGCGTCGACGTCGACTTCTTCGCGAAGGCCGAGCCGAAGGAGGAGTGGCAGGGGGAGACGCTCGGCTTCATCGGCCGCATCGACGAGCCGCGCAAGGGCCTGCCGGTCCTGATGAAGGCGCTCCCCAAGATCCTCGCGGAGCGCCCCGGGACCCGGCTCCTCGTCGCGGGGCGCGGCGACGAGGAGGAGGCGGTCGCCTCCCTGCCGCCCGAGATGCGCTCCCGGGTCGAGTTCCTGGGCATGGTCAGCGACGAGGACAAGGCGCGGCTGCTGCGCAGCGTGGACGTGTACGTCGCCCCCAACACCGGTGGCGAGAGCTTCGGCATCATCCTGGTCGAGGCGCTGTCGGCGGGCGCCCCGGTCCTCGCCAGCGACCTGGACGCCTTCGCGCAGGTCCTGGACCAGGGCGCGGCGGGCGACCTCTTCGCCAACGAGGACGCCGACGCCCTGGCTCTGGCCGCGGTACGCCTGCTGGCCGACCCCGAGCGCCGCGCCGGGCTGAGCGAACGCGGCTCGGCCCATGTGCGGCGCTTCGACTGGGGGACGGTCGGCGCGGACATCCTCGCGGTGTACGAAACGGTGACGGACGGCGCGGCCTCGGTGGCGACGGACGAACGCACCGGATTCCGGGCGAGGTTCGGCCTCGCCCGCGACTGAGGCGCCCCGGGGGGGTGTCCGGCCGATCATGGCCGGGGCCGCGGCCGAGGCGCCTCGCGGGAGTGTGAGCGGCGGAGCCCCGCGGACCGCCCGGCCCGGTGCTCCGCCGCCGTCGGGCAGTGACGCCCCCGCCTCCCGGTAGCCTTGCGGCCCGTGACCGTAACCCTCATCTGGATCGCCGTCGCCCTCGTCGCGATCGGCCTCTATCTCAGCTGGACCGCCGGCCGGCTCGACCGGCTGCACGCCCGGATCGACGCGGCCCGCGCCGCCCTGGACGCACAGCTGCTGCGCCGCGCCTCGGTCACCCAGGAACTGGCCACCAGCGGGGTGCTCGACCCCGCCGCGTCCATCGTGCTCTACGAGGCCGCGCACGCGGCACGGCAGGCGGAGGAGGAGCACCGGGAGGTCGCCGAGAGCGAGCTCAGCCAGGCGCTGCGGGCGGTCTTCGGGGAACCCGCGCAGGTCGACGCCGTACGGGAGGCGCCGGGCGGCGTGGCGGCCGCCGAGGAACTGGCGCAGTCGGTGCGCCGGGTGCCGATGGCGCGGCGCTTCCACAACGACGCGGTACGGGCCGCCAGGGCGCTGCGCAGGCACCGCACGGTGCGCTGGTTCCGGCTGGCCGGTCACGCCCCCTTCCCGCTCGCGTTCGAGATGGACGACGAGCCGCCGACGGCGCTGGCCGACCGTCCGGGCAGCTGACTTCGGCCTCCGGACCGTCTCCACTGGCGCAGAACGATCCACCGGCTGCGCATTGGCCCTTGATGTGGACTGGTGCACCGGGGTTCTCTCATGGCAGCAGAATCCCTTCTTCACCCAGTGAGGTCGCTCCGTGTCCAGCACGCCTTCCAGCTCCACCCAGTCCGACAGCCCCGCGATCGGCACCGCCCGCGTCAAGCGCGGCATGGCCGAGCAGCTCAAGGGCGGCGTGATCATGGACGTGGTCAACGCCGAGCAGGCGAAGATCGCCGAGGACGCGGGCGCCGTCGCCGTCATGGCCCTGGAGCGGGTTCCGGCCGACATCCGCAAGGACGGCGGCGTGGCCCGGATGTCCGACCCGAACATGATCGAGGAGATCATCGGCGCGGTCTCCATCCCGGTGATGGCCAAGTCCCGCATCGGCCACTTCGTCGAGGCCCAGGTCCTGCAGTCGCTCGGCGTCGACTACATCGACGAGTCCGAGGTCCTGACCCCGGCCGACGAGGTCAACCACAGCGACAAGTTCGCCTTCACCACGCCGTTCGTCTGCGGCGCCACCAACCTGGGCGAGGCCCTGCGCCGCATCGCCGAGGGCGCGGCCATGATCCGCTCCAAGGGCGAGGCCGGCACCGGCAACGTGGTCGAGGCCGTCCGCCACCTGCGCCAGATCAAGAACGAGATCGCCCGGCTGCGCGGCTTCGACAACAACGAGCTGTACGCCGCCGCCAAGGACCTGCGCGCCCCGTACGAGCTGGTCAAGGAGGTCGCCGAGCTCGGCAAGCTCCCGGTCGTGCTGTTCTCCGCCGGTGGCGTGGCCACCCCCGCCGACGCCGCGCTGATGCGCCAGCTCGGCGCCGAGGGCGTCTTCGTCGGCTCCGGCATCTTCAAGTCGGGCGACCCGGCCAAGCGCGCCGCCGCCATCGTGAAGGCCACCACCTTCTTCGACGACCCGAAGATCATCGCGGACGCCTCCCGCAACCTGGGCGAGGCCATGGTCGGCATCAACTGCGACACCCTGCCCGAGGCCGAGCGCTACGCCAACCGCGGCTGGTAGTCACTCATGGACAACCCAGTGATCGGTGTCCTGGCCCTCCAGGGCGACGTACGGGAGCACCTCATCGCCCTGGCCGCGGCGGACGCCGTGGCCAGGCCGGTCAGGCGGCCCGAGGAGCTCGCCGAGGTGGACGGCCTCGTCATACCCGGCGGCGAGTCCACCACCATCTCCAAGCTGGCCGCGCTGTTCGGCATGCTGGAACCGCTGCGCGAGCGGGTCCGCGCGGGCATGCCCGTGTACGGCACCTGCGCCGGGCTGATCATGCTCGCCGACAAGATCCTCGACCCGCGCTCGGGCCAGGAGACCATCGGCGGCATCGAGATGATCGTCCGCCGCAACGCCTTCGGCCGCCAGAACGAGTCGTTCGAGGCGACCGTGGAGGTTTCGGGCGTCGGCCCCGTGGAAGGCGTCTTCATCCGCGCGCCCTGGGTCGAGTCGGTCGGCGCCCAGGCCGAAGTGCTCGCCGAGCACGGCGGCCACATCGTCGCCGTACGCCAGGGGAACGCGCTGGCGACCTCGTTCCACCCCGAGCTCACGGGCGACCACCGCATGCACGCGCTGTTCGTGGACATGGTGCGCGCCGGACGGTGACCGGGTCCCGGTAGGATCTCTGCCGAACGACGCAGAATGGGTTACGCGAAGGAGAAGGCAGATGTCCGGCCACTCTAAATGGGCTACGACGAAGCACAAGAAGGCCGTGATCGATGCCAAGCGCGGCAAGCTCTTCGCGAAGCTGATCAAGAACATCGAGGTCGCGGCCCGCACCGGCGGCGCCGACATCGACGGCAACCCGACCCTCTTCGACGCCGTGCAGAAGGCGAAGAAGCAGTCGGTGCCCAACAAGAACATCGACTCCGCGCTCAAGCGCGGTGCCGGTCTTGAGGCGGGCGGTGCCGACTACGAGACGATCATGTACGAGGGATACGGCCCGAACGGTGTCGCGGTGCTCATCGAGTGCCTCACCGACAACCGCAACCGTGCCGCCTCCGACGTACGTGTCGCGATGACCCGCAACGGCGGCTCCATGGCCGACCCGGGATCCGTCTCGTACCTGTTCAACCGCAAGGGCGTTGTCGTCCTGCCCAAGGGCGAGCTCTCCGAGGACGACGTCCTGGAGACGGTCCTGGAGGCGGGCGCCGAGGAGGTCAACGACCTCGGTGACTCCTTCGAGATCATCTCCGAGGCCACCGACATGGTCGCGGTCCGCACGGCGCTCCAGCAGGCCGGCATCGACTACGACTCGGCCGAGGCCAACTTCGTCCCGACCATGCAGGTCGAGCTGGACGAAGAGGGCGCGCGGAAGATCTTCAAGCTGATCGACGCGCTGGAGGACAGCGACGACGTGCAGAACGTCTTCGCCAACTTCGACGTCTCCGACGAGGTCATGGAGAAGGTCGACGCCTGACGGACACCCAGTCCGTTCGCGGGAGTTGCCAGAGCTGTACAGCACGGGCCGACGGGACACACCCGTCGGCCCGTCGCTTTGTCCGAATGTCAGAGGCCACCGATACCCTGCACGAACGGACTAGCGAAGGAGGGGCGGGGTGCGCGTACTCGGCGTGGACCCGGGGCTTACCCGGTGCGGTGTCGGCGTGGTCGAAGGCGTCGCGGGCCGGCCCCTGACGATGCTCGGCGTCGGCGTCGTACGGACCCCGGCGGACGCCGAGTTGGGCCACCGCCTCGTCGCCATCGAGCAGGGCATCGAGCGGTGGCTCGACGAGCACCGGCCCGAATTCGTCGCCGTGGAGCGGGTGTTCAGCCAGCACAACGTGCGCACGGTGATGGGCACCGCCCAGGCCAGCGCGGTCGCCATGCTGTGTGCGTCCCGGCGCGGCATCCCCGTCGCGCTGCACACCCCAAGCGAGGTCAAGGCCGCCGTCACCGGCAGCGGCCGCGCCGACAAGGCCCAGGTCGGCGCCATGGTCACCCGCCTGCTCCGGCTCGACGCCCCGCCCAAACCGGCCGACGCGGCCGACGCGCTCGCCCTCGCCATCTGCCACATCTGGCGCGCCCCGGCCCTCAACAGACTCCAACAGGCCCACGCCCAGCACTCCGTACGGAAGGTCACCCGATGATCGCCTTCGTCAGCGGCCCGGTCGCCGCCCTCGCTCCCGACACCGCGGTGGTCGAGGTCGGCGGCATCGGCATGGCCGTCCAGTGCACGCCGAACACCCTGGCCGGACTGCGCATCGGCCAGCACGCGAAACTCGCCACGTCCCTGGTCGTACGGGAGGACTCGCTCACCCTGTACGGCTTCGCCGACGACGACGAGCGCCAGGTCTTCGAGCTGCTCCAGACCGCCAACGGGGTCGGGCCGCGCCTCGCCCAGGCGGTGCTGTCCGTCCACACCCCGGACGCGCTGCGCCGCGCCTTCGCCGCCGGTGACGAGAAGGCGCTCACCGCCGTGCCCGGCATCGGCAAGAAGGGCGCCCAGAAGCTCCTCATCGAGCTGAAGGACCGGCTCGGCGCCCCGGTCGGCAACGCCCCGGCGGCGGTCGGCACCCCGGTCACCCAGGGCTGGCGCGACCAGTTGCACGCCGCCCTCATCGGGCTCGGATACGCCACACGGGAGGCCGACGAGGCGGTCGCCGCCGTCGCGCCGCAGGCCGAGGCCGCGGACCGGCCCAACATCGGCGCCCTCCTGAAGGCCGCGCTGCAGACCCTCAACCGCGCCCGCTGAGCCCTTCTCGTACCACCCATCGCAACCACGATCCGAGGCACACTGCATGAACTGGGAAGACGGCTCCGACACGGCGGATCTGTCCGCGACGGCCGGCGGCCCCGGCGACCGCCTGGTCGGTGCCGACGCGGACGGCGAGGACACCGCCGTCGAGGCCGCGCTCCGTCCGAAGGACCTGGACGAGTTCGTGGGCCAGGAGAAGGTCCGCGAGCAGCTCGACCTGGTGCTGCGCGCCGCCCGCGCCCGCGGCGCCACCGCCGACCACGTCCTGCTCTCCGGCGCCCCGGGCCTCGGCAAGACCACCCTTTCGATGATCATCGCGGCCGAGATGGGCGCCCCGATCCGCATCACCAGCGGCCCCGCCATCCAGCACGCCGGCGACCTCGCCGCGATCCTCTCCTCCCTCCAGGAGGGCGAGGTCCTCTTCCTCGACGAGATCCACCGGATGTCGCGGCCCGCCGAGGAGATGCTCTACATGGCGATGGAGGACTTCCGGGTCGACGTCATCGTCGGCAAGGGCCCCGGCGCCACCGCCATCCCCCTCGAACTGCCGCCGTTCACGCTGGTCGGCGCCACCACCCGGGCCGGTCTGCTGCCGCCCCCGCTGCGCGACCGCTTCGGCTTCACCGGCCACATGGAGTTCTACGAGCCCGCCGAGCTGGAGCGGGTCATCCACCGCTCGGCCCGCCTGCTCGACGTGGAGATCGACTCCGCCGGGGCCGCCGAGATCGCGGGCCGCTCCCGCGGCACCCCCCGCATCGCCAACCGCCTGCTGCGCCGGGTCCGCGACTACGCCCAGGTCAAGGCCGACGGCGTCATCACCCCCGAGATCGCGTCGGCCGCACTCGGGGTGTACGAGGTCGACGCCCGGGGCCTGGACCGCCTGGACCGGGCCGTGCTCCAGGCCCTCCTGAAGCTGTTCGGCGGCGGCCCGGTCGGCCTGTCCACCCTGGCGGTCGCCGTCGGGGAGGAGCGCGAGACGGTGGAGGAAGTGGCCGAGCCCTTCCTGGTCCGGGAGGGCCTGCTCGCCCGCACCCCGCGCGGCCGGGTGGCCACGCCCGCCGCCTGGGCCCACCTCGGCCTCGTACCGCCGCAGCAGGGCGGCGGCCCCGCAGGAAGCGGACAACAGGGGCTCTTCGGGGCGTGACGGCGCGGAGGGTCGCATGCCGAGGAACCCCGGTGGGATGCTGGGCGTTGTTCCAGCTGTGCGGACTCGCTTAGACTCCGCCGATGCCGCCCTTCCAGGTCGGCGTACCCACCCCCGAAGATCAGGCCGCGATCCACCGCGGTCGTGCGAAGGAAGTTCCCCCCGTGAGTCTCGTGACCCTCCTCCCCTTCATCGTGCTCATCGGGGCCATGTTCCTGATGACCCGCTCCGCGAAGAAGAAGCAGCAAGCGGCCGCGGCCATGCGCAATGAGATGCAGACCGGCACCGGTGTCCGCACGATCGGGGGCATGTACGCCACCGTCAAGGAAGTCGGCGACGAGACCGTGCTTCTGGAGGTGGCCCCCGGCGTCCACGCCGTCTTCGCCAAGAACGCCATCGGCGCGGTCCTGGACGACGCGGAGTACAACCGCATCGTGCACGGCGACACCGAAGAGGAGCTCCCGGTGGTTCCGGACGACGCCTCTTCGCTGACCGAGGCCGCCGAGGCCGAGGACAACAAGGAAGCCAAGATCGACCTGGGCAAGAAGGACGAGGCGGAGGACGCCGCCGAGCCCAAGGACGGCAAGGACGGCAAGGCCGACGGCGGGGCCGAAGCGAAGTAGTCACGCACCGGGACCGCACGTCGCCCGACCGGCGCGGGCGGTCCCCTCAGCGGGCCGACTTCCACGGGGGACGTCCCCACAACACTTCGTGGCCGCCCACGCGCACACCCGGCGCAGGGCGGTTGGACAGGGAGAAACGACAAGGTGGCAGCACCGAACAAGGGCCGAAGGCCGGCGGCGGGGGGTCAGAGCAAGCCGGGCCGCGCCCTGGCCTTCATCCTCATCGCCATGGTCGCGCTCACCGGTGGGATGTTCCTTTCCCACAACACCACCCCGAGGCTGGGCATCGACCTCGCGGGCGGTACGAGCATCACGCTCAAGGCCAAGGCCGAGCCCGGCCAGGAGTCGGCGATCAACAAGGCCAACATGGACACCGCGGTCTCCATCATGGAGCGGCGTGTCAACGGCCTTGGTGTCAGCGAGGCCGAGGTTCAGACCCAGGGCAGCGACAACATCATTGTCAACATCCCCAAGGGAACCAACTCCGAGCAGGCCCGCTCACAGGTCGGCCAGACCGCCAAGCTGTACTTCCGGCCCGTCCTGACCGCCCAGCAGAGCGCGGCGCCCGCACCGAGCGCCTCCCCGAGCTCCTCGGCGAGCGGCAAGCCGACCCCGTCGGGCACCCCGAGCGCCTCCAGCTCCGGCAAGGGCACGCCCTCGTCGAAGCCGAGCGCGAGCGGCAGTCCCCAGGGCCGCGCGGTCTCCGACGCGCTGAAGGCCCCGGGCGCGCCCACGCCGAGCGCGAGCAAGTCGACCAGCCCCTCGCCGAACCCGTCCGCCTCCTCCGGTGACGCGGCCGCCGCGGCCAAGCTCCAGGCGCAGTTCGCGGCGCTCGACTGCTCCACCAAGGAAGCCCGCTCCCAGGCCGGCGGGGGCGCCAAGCCCACCGACCCGACCGTTTCGTGCAGCCAGGACGGCAGCGAGAAGTACATCCTCGGCCCGGCCGAGGTCGACGGCACCGACGTCGCCAAGGCGCAGGCCGTGATCAACCAGAACGGTCAGTGGATCGTTCAGATGGACTTCACCGGCGGCGGCTCGAAGAAGTTCGCGTCGATCACCGGCAAGCTGTCGCAGCAGCAGTACCCGAACAACCGCTTCGCGATCGCCCTGGACAACCAGGTCGTCTCGGCCCCCACGGTGAGCTCCACGCTCAGCGGCAGCGCCGAGATCTCCGGCAGCTTCAACCAGCAGTCCGCCCAGGACCTGGCCAACGTGCTCTCCTACGGTGCGCTGCCGCTCTCCTTCCAGGAGCAGAGCGTCACCACCGTGACCGCGGCCCTCGGCGCCGACCAGCTGCACGCCGGTCTGATCGCCGGTGCCATCGGTCTCGCGCTGGTCATCATCTACCTGGTGGCCTACTACCGCGGCCTCGCGCTGATCGCCATCCTCAGCCTCGTCGTCTCGGCGATCCTGACGTACACGATCATGTCGCTGCTCGGACCGGGCATCGGCTTCGCGCTGAACCTGCCCGCGGTCTGCGGCGCGATCGTCGCCATCGGCATCACCGCGGACTCGTTCATCGTGTACTTCGAGCGCATCCGTGACGAGATCCGCGAGGGCCGCACGCTGCGCCCCGCCGTCGAGCGGGCCTGGCCGCGTGCCCGGCGCACCATCCTGGTCTCCGACTTCGTGTCGTTCCTCGCCGCCGCGGTGCTGTTCGTCGTGACCGTCGGCAAGGTCCAGGGCTTCGCGTTCACGCTCGGCCTGACCACCCTGCTCGACGTGGTCGTGGTGTTCCTCTTCACCAAGCCGGTGATGACGCTCCTCGCCCGCAGGAAGTTCTTCGCGAGCGGCCACCCGTGGTCCGGCCTGGACCCGAGGCGGCTCGGCGCCAAGCCCCCGCTGCGCCGTGCCCGCCGTACCTCCACCTCCGCCCCCGTCGACCCGAAGGAGGCGTGAGATGTCGAAGCTCGGCACTCTCGGCGCCAAGCTGTACCGCGGTGAGGTCGGTTACGACTTCGTCGGCAAGCGGAAGATCTGGTACGGCATCTCGATCCTGATCACCATCACGGCCATCGTCGGCCTGGCGGTACGGGGTCTGACGATGGGCATCGAGTTCGAGGGCGGCGCGGTCTTCACCACCCCGAAGACCTCCGTCTCGGCCTCGCAGGCGGAGACGGCCGCCAAGGCCGCGTCCGGCCACGACGCGATCGCCCAGAAGCTCGGCAACGGCGGGCTCCGCATCACCATCGGCGGGGTCGACACCGGCAAGTCCGACCAGATCAAGACGGAGCTCGCCAAGGACCTCAAGGTCCAGGCGAACGACATCAACGCCGACCTGGTGGGCCCCAGTTGGGGTCAGACGATCGCCAACAAGGCCTGGACCGGCTTGATCATCTTCATGGTCCTGGTGGTGATCTACCTGGCGATCGCCTTCGAGTGGCGCATGGCGGTCGCGGCCCTGATCGCGCTGATCCACGACCTCACGATCACGGTCGGTGTGTACGCACTGGTCGGCTTCGAGGTCACCCCGGGAACCGTGATCGGTCTGCTCACGATCCTCGGTTACTCCCTCTACGACACCGTCGTCGTCTTCGACGGGCTCAAGGAGGGCCAGAAGGGGATCACCAAGCAGACCCGGGTCACCTACAGCGAGATGGCGAACAAGAGCCTCAACGGCACCCTGGTCCGCTCCATCAACACCACGGTCGTGGCGCTGCTCCCGGTGGCGGGCCTGCTGTTCATCGGTGGCGGCGTGCTCGGCGCCGGCATGCTGAACGACATCTCGCTGTCGCTCTTCGTCGGCCTCGCGGCCGGTGCGTACTCCTCGATCTTCATCGCCACTCCGCTGGTCGCCGACCTGAAGGAGGCCATGCCGGAGATGAAGGCCCTCAAGAAGCGGGTGCTCGCCAAGCGCGCGGCGGCCGCCGCCAAGGGCGAGAGCGCGGAGCCGCAGGACGAGGTGCCGTACGAGGACGCGGAGGACGCCGAGGACGACGACGCGACGCCGGCCGCCGCGGTCGTCGGCCAGCGCCGCCAGCCGAACCGCAACAACCGGGGGAAGCGCCGATGACCAGCGTCTCCACCGCGACCGCGGGGCTGCTGCTCAGCCGCATCCGGGATGTGCCGGACTATCCGAAGCCGGGCGTGATGTTCAAGGACATCACCCCGCTGCTCGCGGACCCGGAGGCGTTCACGGCCCTGACCGACGCGCTCGCCGCGCTGTGCGTCGAGCACGGCGCGACGAAGATCGTCGGCCTGGAGGCGCGCGGCTTCATCCTGGCGGCCCCCGTCTCGGTCCGCGCCGGGATCGGCTTCATCCCCGTGCGCAAGGCGGGCAAGCTCCCCGGAGCGACCCTCAAGCAGGCGTACGAGCTGGAGTACGGCACCGCGGAGATCGAGGTGCACGCCGAGGACCTCAGCGTGGGCGACCGTGTGATGGTCATCGACGACGTGCTGGCCACCGGCGGCACCGCCGAAGCCTCGCTGGAGCTGATCCGCCGGGCCGGCGCCGAGGTCGCCGGTGTCGCGGTCCTGATGGAGCTCAGCTTCCTCAGCGGCCGGGAGCGGCTGGAGCCCGCCCTGCGCGGTGCCCCGCTGCACGCCCTGATCACGGTCTGAGCAGGCCGACGAAGACCGCCGAGGCGGGCACCGGAGGAATCCGGTGCCCGCCTCCGGTGTTTCTCCAGGCAGAGCCGTCACACCGGCCGAGGGCGAGCGGGGGCCCTTGGCTCGATACCATGTACTTCCGGGCCTGACCGGGGGACCCGGACCCTCCCCCAGACTCCGTCCGGGGGGACCCCCAGAGGAGCGCTCTTGCCAGACGAGGCCCAGCCACTCTCCGCCGCGCAGCCCGACCAGCAGGCCAAGGAGCCGGCGGCGGCCCCGGCCACGCCCTCCGAGCCCGCGGCGAAGCCCGAGCCCGCGGTGCCCGAGCGCGCCCAGGCCCCGGCTCCGGCCCCGGTCGCCAAGCCGGCCGTGCCGGCCGGCTCCGTGTCCCGCTCCGGCGGCTCCTCCAACCGGGTACGCGCCCGCCTCGCCCGTCTGGGCGTGCAGCGTTCGTCCGCGTACAACCCGGTGCTCGAACCGCTGCTGCGGATAGTGCGCAGCAACGACCCCAAGATCGAGACGGCCACGCTCCGCCAGGTCGAGCGGGCCTACCAGGTCGCCGAGCGCTGGCACCGCGGCCAGAAGCGCAAGAGCGGCGACCCGTACATCACCCACCCGCTCGCGGTGACCACGATCCTCGCCGAGCTCGGCATGGATCCGGCCACCCTGATGGCGGGCCTGCTGCACGACACCGTCGAGGACACCGAGTACGGCCTGGACACCCTGCGCCGCGACTTCGGCGACCAGGTGGCCCTGCTCGTCGACGGCGTCACCAAGCTGGACCGGGTGCAGTTCGGCGACGCCGCGCAGGCCGAGACCGTACGCAAGATGGTCGTCGCGATGGCCAAGGACCCCCGCGTCCTGGTCATCAAGCTCGCCGACCGGCTGCACAACATGCGCACCATGCGGTACCTCAAGCGCGAGAAGCAGGAGAAGAAGGCGCGCGAGACCCTGGAGATCTACGCGCCGCTCGCCCACCGCCTGGGCATGAACACGATCAAGTGGGAGCTGGAGGACCTCGCCTTCGCGATCCTCTACCCCAAGATGTACGACGAGATCGTGCGGCTCGTGGCCGAGCGCGCCCCCAAGCGCGACGAGTACCTCGCCATAGTGACCGACGAGGTGCAGTCCGACCTGCGCGCGGCCCGCATCAAGGCGACCGTCACCGGCCGCCCGAAGCACTACTACAGCGTCTACCAGAAGATGATCGTCCGCGGCCGCGACTTCGCGGAGATCTACGACCTGGTGGGCATCCGCGTCCTGGTCGACACGGTCCGGGACTGCTATGCGGCGCTCGGCACCGTGCACGCGCGATGGAATCCGGTCCCCGGCCGGTTCAAGGACTACATCGCGATGCCCAAGTTCAACATGTACCAGTCGCTGCACACCACGGTGATCGGCCCCAACGGCAAGCCCGTCGAGCTCCAGATCCGCACCTTCGACATGCACCGCCGGGCCGAGTACGGCATCGCCGCGCACTGGAAGTACAAGCAGGAGGCCGTCGCCGGTGCCTCCAAGGTGCGCACCGACGTGCCGAAGAAGACCGGCAAGGACGACCACCTCAACGACATGGCGTGGCTGCGCCAGTTGCTCGACTGGCAGAAGGAGACCGAGGACCCCAGCGAGTTCCTGGAGTCGCTGCGCTTCGACCTCTCGCGCAACGAGGTCTTCGTCTTCACGCCCAAGGGCGACGTCATCGCGCTCCCGGCGGGCTCGACCCCCGTCGACTTCTCGTACGCGGTCCACACCGAGGTCGGCCACCGGACCATAGGAGCACGCGTCAACGGACGCCTGGTCCCGCTCGAATCGACCCTGGACAACGGCGACTTGGTGGAGGTCTTCACCTCCAAGGCGGCCGGCGCGGGTCCCTCCCGCGACTGGCTCGGCTTCGTCAAGTCGCCGCGCGCCCGCAACAAGATCCGCGCCTGGTTCTCCAAGGAGCGCCGCGAGGAGGCGATCGAGCAGGGCAAGGACGCCATCGCGCGCGCCATGCGCAAGCAGAACCTGCCGATCCAGCGGATCCTGACCGGCGACTCGCTGGTCACCCTCGCCCACGAGATGCGCTACCCCGACATCTCGTCGCTGTACGCGGCGATCGGCGAGGGCCATGTGGCGGCCCAGGGCGTCGTGCAGAAGCTGGTGCAGGCGCTCGGCGGCGAGGAGGCCGCCAACGAGGACATCGCCGAGTCGGCGCCGCCCTCGCGGGGCCGCAGCAAGCGCCGCAAGAACGCCGATCCGGGTGTGGTCGTCAAGGGCGTGGACGACGTGTGGGTCAAGCTGGCCCGCTGTTGTACGCCCGTCCCCGGCGACCCCATCATCGGCTTCGTCACCCGCGGCAGCGGCGTCTCCGTGCACCGCGCGGACTGCGTCAACGTGGACTCGCTGTCCCAGCAGCCCGAGCGGATCCTCGAAGTGGAGTGGGCGCCGACCCAGTCCTCGGTCTTCCTGGTCGCCATCCAGGTCGAGGCCCTGGACCGCTCGCGCCTGCTGTCGGACGTCACCCGCGTCCTGTCCGACCAGCACGTCAACATCCTCTCGGCGGCCGTGCAGACCTCCCGCGACCGGGTGGCCACCTCGCGCTTCACCTTCGAGATGGGCGACCCCAAGCACCTCGGCCATGTGCTCAAGGCCGTCAGGGGAGTCGAGGGCGTGTACGACGTGTACCGGGTCACCTCGGCGCGCCGCCCCTAACCGGCGCCGCACCCTCCCCAATCCCCAATCGGCTTGCCCGGCAAGCGAGTTGAGGGCGATGGCCGGAGGGTGCGCGCTCGGAGTGACATGGCCGAGCCGACCGTGATCGGTCAGCGGTACCAGGTGCAGCGGACCGTCGGGGCCGAGTCCGCCGATCCTGCGGAGCCGGGCGCCCGACGGCGACACCGTCACCGTCCACCTCGAACTGGCCGAGCCGCTCACCGAGTCGGGGCGGGACGGCCAGGCCATCGAGGTCCTGGAGGGTGCCTTCCGTCCGACGCACAAGCGGTTCGGCCCGGAGGCGGTCACGATCTGCCGCTGACTCGTCGGCCTCGTCCGGCCGCCGGGAACCACAGCCAGGCCTGCGAGGTCCTGCGCCACGCGCTCGACGCCCTGGCACGCGGCGCCCGCCCCGTGTGACGGGCTGGCCCGGGTGCCGTTCGCGCACCTCGGGACAGCGGTCGGCCCCCGGAACCGGGCAGGTTCCGGGGGCCGACCGCACGGTCCGGCAGGGTCAGCCGCCGAACTCCTCAAGCCCCTTCAGCGCCTGGTCCAGCAGCGCCTGGCGGCCTTCCAGCTCGCGGCCCAGCTTGTCCGCCTTGGCGTCGTTGCCGGACGCGCGGGCCGCGTCGATCTGCCGGTGCAGTTTGTCGACGGCGTCCTGGAGCTGGCCCGTCAGACCCGCGGCACGCGCCCGAGCCTCCGGATTGGTGCGCCGCCACTCGGCCTCCTCGGCCTCCTGGATCGCCCGCTCCACGGCGTGCATCCGGCCCTCGACCTTGGGACGCGCGTCCCGCGGTACGTGGCCGATGGCCTCCCAGCGCTCGTTGACCGAGCGGAACGCGGCGCGGGCCGCCTTCAGATCGGTCACCGGGAGGATCTTCTCGGCCTCCTCGGCCAGCTCCTCCTTCAGCTTCAGGTTCTCGGTCTGCTCGGCGTCACGCTCCGCGAAGACCGAGCTGCGCGCCGCGAAGAACACGTCCTGGGCGCCGCGGAAGCGGTTCCACAGCTCGTCCTCGGCCTCGCGCTGGGCGCGGCCCGCGGACTTCCAGTCCGCCATCAGATCGCGGTAGCGCGCGGCCGTCGTGGCCCAGTCCGTGGACCCGGACAGCGACTCGGCCTCGGCGACCAGCTTCTCCTTGACCTTGCGGGCGTCCTCGCGCTGCGCGTCGAGCGACGCGAAGTGCGCCTTGCGGCGCTTGGAGAACGCCGAGCGGGCGTGCGAGAAGCGGTGCCACAGCTCGTCGTCGGACTTCCGGTCCAGGCGCGGCAGGCCCTTCCAGGTGTCCACCAGGGCACGCAGCCGCTCGCCCGCCGAGCGCCACTGCTCGCTCTGCGCCAGCTCCTCGGCCTCGGTGACCAGCGCCTCCTTGGCATGCTTGGCCTCGTCGGTCTGCTTGGCCTTCTGGACCTTGCGCTCCTCGCGCCGCGACTCGACGGTCTGCACCAGCTTGTCGAGGCGCCCCCGCAACGCGTCGAGGTCACCGACGGCGTGATGCTCGTCCACCTGCGAGCGCAGGTGGTCGATGGCGGTCTGGGCGTCCTTCGCCGACAGGTCGGTGGTCTTCACCCGCCGTTCGAGGAGGCCGATCTCGACAACCAGGCCCTCGTACTTGCGCTCGAAGTAGGCCAGGGCCTCCTCGGGAGAGCCCGCCTGCCACGATCCGACGACCACTTCGCCATCGGCTGTACGCACATACACGGTGCCCGTCTCGTCGACGCGGCCCCACGGGTCGCTGCTCACAGCGCCTCCTCCACATGATGCCTGCGCGGGGGGTTCGTCCCCCGGGGCATCGTCCACAGTTTCCCGGCGGGCCTCGCCCGCCCTCCACAGCGCGTACGAGCCCGCGCTGCACAACGCCAATCTAGGCGACCGGCCGCCCGGCTGTCCGCACTCAGCGCGGCCGAATTCGACGGTTCACGCTCGGTGCCGGGCGCCCGGCCCGGTCACTCCTTGGTGACCGCGGCCGTCTGGATGGTGACGGCCTTCTTGGGGGCTCCGTCGCCCGCGCCACCCTCGACACCCTCCTTGGCGACGTCCTGCACGGCCTTCAGACCGGCCGCGTCGATGGTGCCGAACGGCGTGTAGGTGGGCGGCAGTTTGCTGTCCTTGTAGACCAGGAAGAACTGGCTGCCGCCGGTGTGCGCCTGGCCCGTATTGGCCATCGCGACCGTGCCCGCCGGGTAGGTCACCGTGCCGTCCGCGCCCGCCTTGCCGAGCCCGGTCAGGTTCTCGTCGGGGATCGTGTAGCCGGGACCGCCCGAACCCGTGCCCTGCGGGTCGCCGCACTGGAGCACATAGATGCCCTGCGTGGTCAGCCGGTGGCACTTGGTGTTGTTGAAGAACCCCTTGTCGGCGAGGTACTTGAACGAGTTCACGGTGTGCGGGGTCTTGGCCGCGTCCATCGCGAACCTGATCTCGCCGGCGTTCGTCTTCAGCGCCATGTCGTACGTGCCCTTGGCCTCGATCGCCATCTTCGGCTCCGCCGACTGGCTCGGCCGGGCCGACGGGCTGTCCGAGGCGGCGTCCGGCTTCTTCTTGCTGTCGCCGGAGAAGGCGCCCGCCGCGAAGGCGGCGCCGCCCGCCGCCACGACCACCGCGAGGGCGGCCGCGATGACGGTGTTGCGGCGCCTGGCCTTGCGCCGCGCCTCTTCCCGGCGCTGCTGCTGCCGCTCGAACTTCTCGCGGGCGAGCTGGCGCCGACGCTGTTCGCTGCTGACCACCTGTCGTCTCCTTGTGCGGTCTCGTGAGCTGTGGGTACGGGGGTACGAGCTGTGCCCCGTACCGTATATGGGTTCGCTGTGACCGGAGCAGCGCCGGTAGGCTCTGAGCAGCCGTTACCACCCGCCGCGCAAGAAATCGAGGACGATCGTGCTGATTGCCGGGTTCCCCGCCGGGGCCTGGGGGACCAACTGCTATCTGGTCGCCCCCGCCGCAGGCGAGGAATGCGTGATCATCGACCCCGGCCACCAGGCCGCCCAGGGCGTCGAGGAAACGCTGAAGAAGCATCGGCTCAAGCCCGTCGCCGTCGTCCTCACCCACGGCCACATCGACCACTGCGCCTCGGTCGTCCCGGTCTGCGGAGCCCACGACGTACCCGCCTGGATCCACCCCGACGACCGCTACATGATGAGCGACCCGGAGAAGGCCCTCGGCCGGTCCCTCGGCGCCCAGCTCATGGGCGAGCTGACGGTGGGGGAGCCCGCCGACGTCAAGGAGCTGACCGACGGCGCCGCTCTGAGCCTCGCCGGCCTGGAGCTCACCGTGTCGCACGCGCCCGGCCATACCAAGGGGTCGGTGACGTTCGGGCTGCCCGAGGCGGAGGACATCCCTCCCATCCTGTTCTCGGGCGACCTGCTCTTCGCCGGCTCCGTCGGACGCACCGACCTGCCCGGCGGCAGCCACGCCGAGCTCCTCGAGTCGCTGGGCCGCGTGTGCCTGCCGCTCGACGACTCGACCGTGGTGCTGTCCGGCCACGGCTCCCAGACGACCATCGGCCAGGAGCGCGCCACCAACCCGTATCTGCGGCAGGTGGCCGCCGGCCAGGGAGAGGGCATCGCCTCTCCCCGACGAGGAATGTGACGAGAAGCCCTTCCATGAGTACTTTCCAGGCCCCCAAGGGCACGTACGACCTGATCCCGCCGGACTCGGCGCGCTTCCTCGCCGTGCGCGAGGCCATCTCGGCGCCCCTGAAGCGGTCGGGCTACGGCTACATCGAGACCCCGGGATTCGAGAACGTCGAGCTCTTCGCGCGCGGCGTCGGCGAATCGACCGACATCGTCACGAAGGAGATGTACGCCTTCGAGACCAAGGGCGGCGACAGGCTCGCGCTGCGCCCCGAGGGCACCGCCTCCGTGCTGCGCGCGGCCCTGGAGGCCAACCTGCACAAGGCGGGCAACCTCCCCGTCAAGCTCTGGTACTCGGGCTCGTACTACCGCTACGAGCGCCCGCAGAAGGGCCGTTACCGGCACTTCTCGCAGGTCGGCGCCGAGGCGATCGGCGCGGAGGACCCGGCGCTGGATGCCGAGCTGATCATCCTGGCGAACGACGCGTACCGCTCGCTCGGCCTGCGGAACTTCCGCATCCTCCTCAACTCCCTCGGCGACAAGGAGTGCCGCCCGGTCTACCGGGCCGCCCTCCAGGACTTCCTGCGCGGCCTCGACCTCGACGAGGACACGCTGCGCCGGGCCGAGATCAACCCGCTGCGGATCCTGGACGACAAGCGCGACGCCGTGCAGAAGCAGCTGGTGGGGGTGCCGCTGCTGCGCGACTACCTGTGCGACGCCTGCAAGGCGTACCACGAGGAGGTCCGCGACCTCCTGATGGCGCAGGGCGTGGCCTTCGAGGACGACGAGAAGCTGGTGCGCGGCCTCGACTACTACACCCGGACCACCTTCGAGTTCGTCCACGACGGTCTCGGCTCGCAGTCCGCGGTGGGCGGCGGCGGCCGCTACGACGGCCTCTCCGAGATGATCGGCGGCCCCGCGCTGCCGTCGGTGGGCTGGGCGCTCGGCGTCGACCGCACGGTGCTGGCCCTGGAGGCCGAGGGCATCGCCCTCGAACTCCCCTCCACGACCAGCGTGTTCGCGGTCCCGCTCGGCGAGGAGGCGCGGCGCGTGCTGTTCGCGAAGGTCGCGGAGCTGCGCCGGGCGGGCATCGCGGCGGACTTCAGCTTCGGCTCGAAGGGCCTGAAGGGCGCGATGAAGAACGCGAACCGCTCGGGCGCGCGCTTCACCCTGGTCGCGGGCGAGCGCGACCTTGCCGAAGGCATCGTCCAGCTGAAGGACATGGAATCCGGCGACCAGGCGGCCGTGCCGCTGGACGGTGTCCTGGAAGCGGTACGCGAACGCCTGGCCTGAGCCGTCCGCGGGCGGGGGGGGGGGCGGGCGGGGGGGGGGGGCGGGCCCCCCCCCGGGGGGGGGGGCCCCCCCCCCCGGGGGGGGCCCCCCCCCCCCCCCGGGGGGGGGGGGGGGGGGGGGGGCCCTAACGCCCCCCCCTCAGCCCAAATACCCCGTATCGTTCAGCAACCGCACAGACGCATTCCCGTCCCCGTAATACGCCACCGCCGACAGCGACGCCG
>NZ_JBIWHT010000005.1:0-180605 GCF_044764265.1 Streptomyces sp. NPDC094147
CCTCTCGGGCTTTCCTCCGGGCGCTTCCCTTCGGTATTTCGTGTTCCCGACTCTATCAGACGCTTTCGTGTCCGATTCCCCGTCGGAAGGGGGTTTGTCTTCCCGGCCGTTGAGCCGTTCCGACGTCCCGAACTCTAGCGGATTTCCCCGGCCGATTCATAATCGAGTCTTCCGGTCCGACCGGAAAGGAAATTCGGCATGCCGAATTCATCCCAGGCGGGAGATCGTGCTGAGTTGGGTGCCGCAGAACCTGCGGCGGGCGGCTGTCGCAGAACCGTTCCGGCCCCGTGACAGCTCGAAGGACCTTACGGGTCCGCTCATCCCGCGTCAACTTGGGCGTCAACTCCCTGCCGCGTGGGGCTGTAGCGTTCCCCCGTGACCTTGATCCTCGAAACCGACACCGCCGTCGCGCACGCCTGGTGGTGGCGTACTGGAGACGGCCCGATAGACCCGGCCGACCTGGCCCTGCTCAGCAAGGAGGAGCGCGATCGGACCGCACGGTTCGTGCATATGGGGGCGGCGGTCGGTTACGTCGCCGGACGTGCCGCGAGCCGGCGGATCCTCTCGGAGCTCCTCGATGTGCCACCCGCGGAGATAGGCCTCGGGCGCCGGCCCTGCCCAGGCTGCGGTGATCCTCTGCACGGACCGCCCGCCGTGCTGCACCCGGCCTCTCCCCTGTGGATCAGCATCTCGCACACGGACGGCTGCGGCATGCTCGCCGTGGCCCGCGTTCCGGTGGGGGTGGACGTCGAGGTCGTACGGGAGTTCCCGATTGACGAGCTCGCGCCGACCGCGCTGACCGAATCCGAGCGCCGGGTCGTGCTCGGCACGGCCGAGGGAGATCCCCGTACACGGGCCTTCCTTCGCTGCTGGACGCGTAAGGAAGCCGTGTTGAAGGCGGTCGGCGTCGGCATCACCACCGATCTCTCCGCTGTCGAGACCCGGCCGGAGCTTTCCGGTCCGGCCGTCGTGGCCGCCGGGGTGCCCGGCACGCCCGCGTCCTGGACCGTGACGGACCTCGCCGTGCCCGGCACCTGGGCCGCGGCCATCTCCGTACCGGCCGACACCGACGGCGGCCACCCCGAGGTCCGCCTCCACGAGTACGTATAAGAAGCCGTGGCAGACGGCCCTCCGTCTGCCGTTCATGCTGGTGCGCTCCTGGCGTCAGCAGGTGTTGCGCGTCCGGATCGCCGGGACGTCGATCCGGGCCCGCTCGGCGCGAGGGCGCTGACCGAGCTGCGCGGGGACCGGATCGGCCGACGCCCGCTGCCCTCTTCACGTTCCGGCAGCGGCACCCGCACCCGGCAGTCGCACCATGTAGATGTCGATCGGGTCCTGAGCCTCCACGGTGAACCCGTGGCGCTCGTACAGCCGCCGGGCCGCGCTGCCCCGCAGGGCGATCAGGCGGACGGGCACTCCGTCGGCATCCGTCCGGTCCAGCAGGGTTCGCAGAACAGCCGAACCGAGCCCTCGGCCCTGGTGGCCCGGGGCGAGATAGAAGTGTTCCAGCCACTGCCCGTCCTCGGCCGGCCGCAACGTGACAGAGCCCGCGAAGGCGCCATCGGCCACGATGACCGACGTGTGCCGCGGGGAGAAGGCATCCCGCAGCCGCTGCCGGACCCGATGCTCGTCGAACCGGCCCAACCGCTCCAGGTCCGGGCGCATCACCACGGCCCGCAGCTCCGCGATCGCCTCGACATCCGTCGGCTGCGCGGGGCGAATGCCCCATTCCACGGGCCGGTCCGAAGGGTGGCCGGGCGGCGCCTGGCCTGCCCGTATCCGGTCCGCCCGTATCCCGTCCGCCTGTGTCCTCGCATCCACGGCTGGAGTATGTCAGCGGGCCCCTGAGGCGACGTGCGCGGCCGCATCGGTCACCGGCCCGGCGGTCCACCGCCGCCGCAGACAGACCAGCCGGCCGAATCGCGGCTCTGTCCGGAGTCTCGCTGTCGTCGCCCCGGGCTCACTCTCACCGGGCGAAGCGCGGAAGTTCGCGGGCGAGGACGGAGAAGTGACGCTGTCCGCACCATGATTCGTGATTGCCGATCACGATCAGGCGCCGCTTGGCCCGGCTGACGGCGACGTTGAGGAGGTTGGGCTTGGCCGCGGCCCAGCGTCGGGACCCGGCCGCGTCGGGGTGGGTCCCCAGGACGATGATCACCACGTCCGCCTCCTTGCCCTGCGCGGTGTGGACCGTGCCGACCCGGTTGTGCGGTACCAGGTCGCGGAGGCTCTCCGCGGCGCGCGCCGCGACATCTCGGAAGGGGCTGATGACGTACAGCTCTTCCTGCGCCAGACCCTTGTTGAACAGCCGGTTCACCGCGTCGACGAGTGCCTGTCCTTCGGCCGGTACCCACTTCCCGGTCGCCTCCTGGGACCGTACGTCCCACCAGAAGCTGCTGTCCGGGGGGCCGAAGCTGCCGCGATCCCCCACTCCGTGCACCATCAGCCCGTCGTAGGCGATCTCGTTGCTGACAGTGAACATCGGGTCGTCGCAGCGCCGGTGGACGCGCAGCGGCGAGCCGACCCACACCTGCGTGGAGCCGTCGGGCAGCGCCGCGGGCAGTGTTGTACCCCAGCGGCCCAGCCGGTCCGCCACCTGCTGGGCGGAAGTCCATGAGGGCGCCCATTCCTGTGCCACGTGATGGTGTTCGCGCAGCCGCTGCTGGGCCGTCCAGGGCAACACGACCACGGGTTCGAGCTGCAGCGGATCACCGACGAGCAGCGCGCGGCGGCTGCGCCACAGTGCCCCCACCGGCATCTGCGGGGCGGCCTGGCCCGCCTCGTCGACGAACAGCCAGCCGAGGTCCTCCCGGCCGAGACCGGCGAACAGCCGGTCGTAGGAAGCGAAGGTGGTGGAGACGACAGGCACGGCGAGGAACAGGTTCTGCCAGGCGGCGCGTACGACCGCGGGTTCGAGATCCTTCGGGGCGTCGCCGCCGACGACGTCCATGGCCGCGGAGAGGCTCTTGAGCATGGCGTCCCCCGCAGCCCCCAGGAAGGCCCGGTGCAGACGCAGCGCTTCAAGGAACAGCCGGGTCCGGGCGGCCGCGAACTCCTCGTCGGCCCAGGGGGCGGACTGCTCCCGACGCTCGACGGTCTCCCGGTCGGCGTCGGGGGTGAAGTCCGCGGGATCGGGAACATGCCTGCCCCAGCGTTCGCGTGCCTCCCGCACCGCCTGTTCCAGCACGTCCACCAGGCTCTGCCGGGCCTGCACCGTCTCGATCAGGCGCTGGGCAGCCGCCACCTCTCTGCCCACCGCCTGCATCCGGGCACGGGCCGCCGCGGCGGCCTCGGCGGCCTGATCTACGAGGACGGTGAGGCGTTCGTACTCGTCCTGCCAGGTGCGATTCGTGCGGCCTCCGGTGAACAGGCTTTGCAGCATGCCCGGTTGGGTGGCCTGGTGGTCGTAGCGGCGTTCGCGATGCCCGCGCTCGGCCTCTTCCAGCCGTCCGAGCTCGCTCATGGCGGTGGCGGCCCGCTGCCGCAGGGCGGGCAGCGTGTCTGCGACCGACGCTGCCCGCCGGACGGCTTCGGCCAGGTCCCGTTGCGCCCCGCCGAGGTCGTTGAGCGCCTGCGCCGCCTGCTGGCGTTCGTCCCGCATGCGCTCCACCAACTGCCGCGCGGCCTTGAACCGACGCACGGCCGCCGCCCAGTCGACCGGCTCGGCGGGTGGCTCGCTCCTGCCGCTGAGAACATGCCACAGGCCCTGGTCCGTGCGGGTGCGCCGGGTTCCCCCTCGTCCGGTCTTCTCCCGCCGGTTGCCCCACCAGAAGCTCTCGGTGAACTCTCCCCGGTTCTTGCGGTTGCCGAGCCGGGCCGCGACAGCGCCCCACGCCTCAGCTCCGTTCAGCATCAGGCTCGCCTGCTCGGGCAGGTACGCGGCCTCGTCCCGCCATTGCTCCGCGATGGCGCCGAGCGAGGGGATCTCGTCGGTGATGTTCTGGACCGCTCCGTTGTTGGCCGAGGCCACCACCATTTCGTAGCCCGCCAGTTGCGGCTTGAGCTCCCGTACGGTCCGGGAGTACTGCTCACTGCGCCAGCTGTGGCTCTTGCCGAACGCCTGCTGGGGACTGCTCAGTTCGGCGAGGGCGCAGGCGCGCTGGGTGACCAGTGCGGCGATCACGTCGCGCAGCATGGTCGTCTTGCCGGTGCCCGGCGGCCCGTTCACGGAGAAGACGCCCTGGCCGCCGCCGAGGTCGGCGAGCAGATTGTTCACCGCGAACTGCTGGCTGAGCACCAGCGACCGGTCGGTGGCCGAGGGCCATCTGCCGAGCGGGGTGCGCTGCGGGGCGACGGCCTCCAGTACCTTCCCGGGCTGCTCGCGTACGTCCTGACGACGTCCGGTGTCGATGCGGGCCGTATCGGTCAGATACGTCTCCAGGGCGCTCCCGGCCCGGCCCTCCGTCAGCTCGTCCGCGACCCGTTCGAGGTCGTCCGCGATGAAGCTGTTGAGGAAGTCCTGGCCCGCGGCCTCGTCATCCCGGTCCTCACGCACCTGGACGCTCTTCACCCGGGCGGCATCGGGTATCAGGTCCGCGGTCACCCCGAACCGCTCGGCGAGCCACGCCGTGAAGGCGGCGACGCCCTCGAAGGTCACGGGCTGGGTGGCGATGTTGTCCGGCAGACGTCCCTCGGGCTCCGCCGCACCGTCGGCACCCGTGCCGTCGAGTCCACTGCGGGCGGCGTCGATCGCGCCCTGCGTCAGAGCCTCCGTGGCCTTGCCGGCCGCCGTCTGCGCAGCCTTGCCGACGACGCCGTTGACGGCCTCGCCCACCACGCCGCGCACGAGCTCACCGAGGCCGGATACCACCCCGCCGGTCGCCGCGTCGACGACCAGACTCCCCGCCACCGCGAGCAGCCCGCCGGGACCCGAGCGGCCACCCTGCACCTTGAGCTTTCCGTCGGCCAAGTCGAGCATCCGCTGCTCGCACGCCTCGGCCTCGTCGGCGAATCCGTTCAGCCAGTGCGCGTCGGACGGTCCCGGGGACCGGGTGCGCCCGACCGCCCACGCACAGGCCGAGAAGAAGACCGAATCCTTCAGGAGGAGACCGTCCTGGTTGACGGTGAAGGACATGAGGGCGCTGTCGCCGCCGATCCGCCCGTCGCGGTCCTCGTCCGCCGAGTCGGGAAAGACGTCGGCGAGCACGTCCCGTACGCGCTCGATCGCGAACACCCCGCAGTAGACCGTGTGCTGCCAGGTGTGCTTGGGCCGAAGCTGTGGCAGCCGCGTCCCGTCCTCCCACGGCAGCGGTCTGCCGGAAGCCACGGCGAACACCTGCTCAGCCGGTCTCACCGCAGGTACCTTCTGCGGGCTGAACAGCTCAACCGCTCGCCAGAACCGCACCACGTCGGCCCTGCGCCGCCGATCACCGGACTTCGCCGCCACCAAGATCATCCCCCGTCCGCCCGCACCACCCCGAAGTGATCAGCGTAGCCACGGCCGGGCGGCGCCCACCGGCAGAGCAGCCAGTTCCGGCATCGGGAGGCGGAACGGCTCAGCCCTCGTGAGGCACCAGCCGCAACGAGATCGAGTTGATGCAGTACCGCTGATCCGTCGGCGTCGGGTAGCCCTCGCCCTCGAAGACGTGGCCGAGGTGCGAGCCGCAGCGGGCGCAGCGCACTTCGGTGCGGAGCATGCCGTGCGAGCGGTCCTCGATGAGTTCGACCGCGTCGCTGTCCTTCGGGTCGAAGAAGCTCGGCCAGCCGCAGTGCGACTCGAACTTCTCGGTGGAGGTGAAGAGTTCGGCCCCGCAGGCGCGGCAGGAGTACACGCCCTCCGTCTTGGTGTCGGTGTACTCACCGACGAAGGCGGGCTCCGTGCCGGCCCGGCGGAGCACCGCGTACTCGGCCGGCGTCAGTTCGGCGCGCCACTGCTCGTCGGGCTTTTCGACGTCGTACGACATGGGGTGCTCCTCGCTGCGGGACCGGTTTCAGTTCGACAGGCGGGCCAGGATGGCCGGGCCGAGATCCGTCACGTCGCCCGCGCCCATGGTGAGAACGAGATCGCCGGGGGCGGCCATTCCCGCGATGACGTCCGGGACGGCGGCCTTGTCGTGGACGGCGGTGACCTGGGCCCCGGCCGCCTGCGCCGCGTCGATGATCAGCGCGCTGGTGACACCGGGCAGCGGGTCCTCGCGGGCCGGGTAGATGTCCAGGACGACGGAGGAGTCGGCCAGCGCCAGGGCCTCGCCCATCTCCTTGCCCAGTTCCTGGGTGCGGGAGAAGAGGTGGGGCTGGAAGACCACGAGGAGGCGGGAGTCGCTGGCGGCGCCCCGCATCGCTTCGAGGTCCGCCGTCATCTCGGTGGGGTGGTGCGCGTAGGAGTCGATGACCTGGACGCCCTTCGCCTCGCCCTTGAGCTGGAGGCGGCGCTTGACGCCGGTGTACTTGCCGAGCGCGGAGGCCAGGTTGTGCGCCGGGATGCCGAGCGCGACACCGGCCGCGAGGGCGGCGACGGCGTTGTGGGCGTAGTGGCGGCCGGGGACCGAGACCGTGAAGGTCAGGAACTTGCCGTTGAGGAGGACGGTGACCTCGGAGGTGAGTCCGCGGGGGGTCACCTTGTGGACGCGTACGTCCGCCGTCTCGGACTCCCCGTACGTCACGACCTTCAGGGACGACAGGTCGCGGACCCGCTTGGTCAGTTCGACCGCGCCGGGCTGGTCGGCGGCGATCACCAGGGTGCCGCCGGGGACGACCTTGCCGACGAAGGTCTCGAAGGAGTCGTAGATCTCGTCCATCGAGGCGTAGTTGGCGTGGTGGTCGAGCTCGACGTTGAGGACGATGGCGACCTCGGGGTCGTACTTCTGGAAGCTGCGGTCGCTCTCGTCGGCCTCGGCCACGAAGATGTCGCCCCCGCCGTGCCGGGCGTTGGTGCCCGGACCTTCGAGGTCGCCGCCGATCGCGTACGAGGGGTCGACGCCCAGCTCGGTCAGGGCCACGGCCAGCATCGAGGTGGTGGTCGTCTTGCCGTGGGTGCCCGCCACCGCGATCGCGCGCAGGCCGCCCATGAGCGAGGCGAGCGCGTCGGAGCGGTGCACGACGGGCACGGACAGCTCGGCGGCGCGGGCGAGTTCGGGGTTGTCGGCGCGGATCGCGCTGGAGACGACCACGCAGCTCGCGTCGTCGGCGAGGTGGCCGGCGGCGTGGCCGATGTGCACGGTGACGCCGAGCGCCCGCAGCGACTCGGCGGTGGCGGACTCCTTCGCGTCGCTGCCCGCGACCTTCGCCCCGCGCTGGGCCAGGATCTTGGCGATGCCCGACATGCCGGCACCGCCGATGCCGATGAAGTGCGGCCGTTCCATGGCGGTGGGAATGGCGGATGCCATGCGGTTCTCTCCCGGGGTGCGACGTACAGAAGGAGCCCCCAGCCTAGTTCCTGCGGGGGCTCCGGCCGCGACACTGCCCCGAGGGGAGCGGTGGGCGGCTACTCGCTGTGCGCGAACAGCTTCAGGACGGGTACGCCGACCTTGTGGCGGGCCCGCGAGGCCCAGTCCCGGTGGAAGAACTCCTCCACGTAGTGCGGGGCGGTCAGGACGATCACCTCGTCGGCGTCCACCTCGTCCACCACGCCCTTCAGCTTGTCCAGCGGGTGGTCGTCCACGATGTGGCCCACCGCCTTGCTGCCCGCGTCCCGCAGTGACTGGAGCGAGTGCTGCAAGGCCAGTTCGGCGGGGCCCTGCGCGGCCGAGCCCTCCGGCTCCTCCCGCTCGTGGACGGCCTCGTCCAGTTCGCCCAGTGCCACGTCGTCGATCGCACGGAGCAGCCGGTCCTGGTCGCCCCTGGGCTGCATGAGCACGACGAAGGAAACCGGCTCGTCCCCGTGCAGGGTGGTGACGAATTCCACGTCGACGGAGGTCAGGGGCTTCTCGATCATCAATACGCTCGTGAACACGACAGGCCTTCTCTTCTCTCCATGGCCGCCGCCACCGCGGAGGTGGCGGATTGCGGCCCCTGCGGAAACCATCCTTCCCCGTGCCCGCACGGGGTCTGCGTGAGTTAAGTGTGCCCAGCGCGAGCTAACCGGAACGGCGAATTCCGCCGATTGTCAGATCCGACGGTAACGCGTGTAGAGGAACCCGGCTTCTTCGAGCAGCGCCGTCAGCGCGAACCGCTGGGGCACCGGCACCGGGGGTCCCGAGGCGATCCGCTGCGCGTCGCCCGCCGTCAGCGTCGGGGAGACCGTCAGGCAGAGCTCGTCCAGGACCCCGGCGGCCACGAACTGGCCGAGCAGCCGCGGACCGCCCTCCGTGAGGAGGCGCCGCAGACCGCAGTCGGCCAGCGCCCGCACCGCCCGCTCGGGCTCGACGCCGGGGCCGTCGCCCGCGACCACCACCTCGGCGCCCGCCCGCTGGGCCGCGCGGATCCGGTCCGGGTCCGCGGCGGCGCCGGTCAGGACCAGGGTGGGCACCAGCGGCGAGGTGAACAGGGGCAGCGAGAAGTCGAGGTCCAGGCTCGCCGAGACGACGGCGATCGCTGCGGCGGGGCCCTGCCCGGCCGCCGCGCGGCGCGCCGCGAACTCGGCCCGCGCCCTGGCCGGCCGGTAACCCTCCAGGCGTACCGTTTCCGCGCCCACCACGACCACGTCGGCGAGCGCCCGCAGGGTGCCGAAGACGCGCATGTCCGTCGGCGAGGACAGCGGCTGCGAGCGGCCTTCGTGCTGGCCGGCCCCGTCGAGCGAGGACACCATGTTGGCCCGCAGCCAGCTGCCGTCCGTGCGGGGATAGGCGTAGGCGTCGGCCAGCTCGTCGAGCGACCACTCCGTGTCGTGCGCGGCCTCGGCGTCCGGTGTCTGGTCGGTCACAGGGAACAGTTGTCGCATGCCGTGCAGTCTGGCACGCCCCTTACAGTGGGGAACTGTGTCGACCAGCCCCATAACCGAAGCGGCCCCGGTGTCGCTCTGCGCCCGCGCGCCGCATGTCCCCGCCGACCGTCTGGTCGCCGAGATGGTGCCGCCGCCGCGGTTCGACTCGGTCCGCTTCGAGACGTACGTACCGGATCCCAACCAGCCGAGCCAGGCCGAGGCGGTCACCGTCCTCTCCTCGTTCGCGGCGGGGCTCGGCGGAGCGCACGCCGTCGGCGGCAGGCGCCGGTGGTTCGCGAAGAAGCCGGCCGCCGTCACGGGGCCGCGCGGGGTGTATCTCGACGGCGGTTACGGCGTCGGCAAGACCCATCTGCTGGCCTCGCTGTGGCACGCCACCCCGGCCGAGCCCGCGCTGAAGGCCTTCGGCACGTTCGTGGAGCTGACGAACCTGGTCGGCGCGCTCGGCTTCCAGCAGACCGTGCAGACCCTGAGCGGCCACCGGCTGCTCTGCATCGACGAGTTCGAGCTGGACGACCCGGGCGACACCGTGCTCGTCTCCTCGCTGCTCGCCCGGCTGGTCGAGCAGGGCGTGGCGCTCGCCGCGACCTCCAACACGCTGCCCGGCAAGCTCGGCGAGGGCCGGTTCGCGGCCGTCGACTTCCTGCGCGAGATCCAGGGCCTGTCGGCGCACTTCCGCCCGCTCAGGATCGACGGCGAGGACTACCGCCACCGGGGTCTGCCCGAGGCCCCGGCCCCGTACTCCGACGAGCAGGTCACCAAGGCGGCGTACGCCACCGAGGGCGCGGCCCTGGACGACTTCCCGCAGCTGCTCGACCACCTCTCGCGCGTCCACCCCAGCCGGTACGGGGCGCTGACGGACGGGCTCCGCGCGGTCTGCCTGACCGATGTGCGCCCGGTGCCCGACCAGTCCACGGCGCTGCGCCTGGTGGTGCTCGCCGACCGGCTGTACGACCGCGAGGTGCCGGTGCTCGCCTCGGGCGTCCCCTTCGACCGGCTGTTCAGTGACGAGATGCTGAACGGCGGATACCGCAAGAAGTACTTCCGGGCGATCTCCCGGCTGACCGCGCTGGCCCGGGACGCGAAGGGGCTTGTGGCGCAGTAGGTTTGGGGCCCGAGGGGGCTGTAGCCGTACCCGTCTCCCCCTCTGCCACCAGAAGGGAAACATCATGGCCACCACGCGCACGGCGCACACGGTCTGGGAAGGCGAGCTCCTCAAGGGCTCCGGCACCGTCACGTTCGACTCCTCGGGCATCGCGTCCCAGGCGGTCTCCTGGCCGTCCCGCGCCGAGCAGGCCAACGGCAAGACCAGCCCGGAGGAGCTCATCGCGGGCGCCCACTCCAGCTGCTTCTCGATGGCCCTCTCGCACGGGCTGACCGGCGCGGGCACCCCGCCCACCCGCCTGGAGACGAAGGCCGACGTCACCTTCCAGCCCGGCGAGGGCATCACCGGCATCCACCTCACCGTGCGCGGCGAGGTCCCCGGCCTCGACGAGGAGGGCTTCCAGGCGGCCGCCGAGGACGCCAAGAAGAACTGCCCGGTGAGCCAGGCCCTTTCGGGGACCACCATCACGCTCACCGCCGAGCTCGCCTGACCCTGCTGCCATTCGGTGGCGGCGCAGTCGTTCCATCACCCGTTCGGGGGAACGTACGCGTACGCCGCCGACGCCATCCCCCGCTCGCACGGCACGCACACCCCTGAACCGGGCCTGACCGTATGCCGGTTCAGGCGGTGCTGCTGCCCAGGCCCGAGATGTCGACCGTCTGATCGGCGGCGGGGGTGGCGGCGGGCACCGGCTGGTCGAAGCCGTCGAGGCGTACGGTCGCGTCGGGGGCCGCGGCGCCCGTGGCGGCCGTGATCCGCACCGGGTAGGGCTTGCCGGTCGTCGCGACGTCGAGCGTGAGGGTGCGGCCCTGCTGGGTGCCGGTGACGGGGACGACGGCGGTTCCGTCGACCGTGGCCGGCCTGCCCTTGGTGAGCCCGGTGGAGGGCAGGTTCGCCGCGCTGTCGAGGTACTTCTGGAAGCCGTCGAGGTCGCACACCCCGGCCGTGCCGCGCAGCACCGGGTCGTTGGTGGTGCCCTTCAGATACCGGTTGCCGACGAGCGAGGCCAGCCCGCTGCCGCCGCCCGGCACCTCGTTCTTCCAGAACGCCGCGTCCGGTTTCATCCAGACGTCGGCACCCCGCTTCACGATATCGACGGACCCCCGCGGCCCGAGGCTCACCGAACCCCGGCAGTTCCCGGACCGGTCGAGCGTCAGGTCGAAGGAGGTCACGGCGCCGGGCGCCCGCAGGTCACCCTTGGCGGTGACGTGCAGGGAGGTCGCGCCGCGCAGGGCGTCGCGGGAGCGCTGGGCGATCTGCCCGGCGGTGAGCGAGCCGGTGTCGTCGGCGTGAGCGGGGGCCGCCCCCGCGAGGGCGAGTACGGCGGCCGCCGAGCAGGCCGCCGAACATGCGGCCGTACGGGATCCGGACACGAAGCCTCCCTGGGGCCTTGAACCTCGCCCCGCCCACGGAGGAGCTGGTGCGGGCGGGTGCTCCCCATGAGACGAGCGTAGTCCGAGGGGACGAATAGGGCGCGTTGCGGCCGGGACTCCCAGGCGGCGCGGGCGCACGGGCGCGGGCGCACCGGACCCCGACTGTGCGGCATTGGCCGGAATCTCCGAAGGCCCGGGAGTGCCGCAAACAGCTGCCTGCTGATGATCGGATACTTTCCGTTCGTGACCATTTCTGCACGAAAACTGCTCGCGGTTGCCGTACTCGGGGTGACCCTCGCGGGCTGCGGCTCCAACCCCGCCCCGGCCCCGCCCAAGTCGGCGGACAAGCCCGCTCCGTCCGCGTCGGCGCCTCCGTCGGGTGCGGCCGCCCCGTCGTCGGCGGAATTGGGCAGGAACGCTCCGACGATGCCGCCCGGCCCCGGTGGAATCACCCCGGTCTTCGAGCGCGCCCCCAAGAACCCCAAGGCCGAGAAGGTCGTCGCGCTCACCTTCGACGCCGACATGACGGCCGACCAGGGGCCGCGCGCGGCGGGCGGCGAGCACTTCGACAACCCCGCGCTCATCGCCGATCTGCGGCGCCTGAAGGTGCCGGCCACGATCTTCATGACCGGGCGCTGGGCCGAGGAGTACCCGGCCGAGGCCCGCTCCATCGGGACCGACCCCAACTTCGAGATCGGCAACCACTCCTACAGCCACTACGCGTTCAAGTCCCCCTGCTACGGGCTGCCCGTGGTCGGCAAGGACGAGATGCGGGCCGACGTGGAGAAGGCGACGGCCATGTTCGCCAAGGCCGGAGTGCGCAACGCCGTGCCGTACTTCCGCTTCCCCGGCGGCTGCTACAACGACGACGTGCTGCGCGCGCTCGCCCCGCTGAAGATGACCGCCGTCCAGTGGGACGTGGTGAGCGGGGACGCCTTCGCCAAGGACGCGAACGCGGTCGCCGAACAGGTCTTGTCAGGGGTGCGGCCGGGTTCGCTGGTGGTCATGCACTGCACGCGCAGCGCGGCGCCGGTCACCGACACGGCGCTCCAGCGCATCGTGCCGGAGCTGCGCAAGCGCGGCTACCGCTTCGTGAAGGTCTCCGACCTGATCCGCAGCGCGCAGCACTGAGCGGCAACGGCCGGCGCACGGTCAGCCGGAGCAGGCCGTGCGCTGGGCCTCCTGCCACTCGCAGACCGGGCAGAGCGTGCTGCCCTTGGTCGACTCGGGGTACTCGGTGGGCTTGCGGCACAGCACGCACTCGGCGAAGGGGCCGTCCGCCGGATCGGGCGCGGCGGCCGGAGCGGCGGGCCCGCTCCCGCAGTACGCCATGTCGTAATCGGCCGTGTCGTGGCCGGTCATGCCGTCGTGCGCCGCGTCCTGGTGCTGCTCGTCCATGCGGACGAGCCTAATCGGGTACGGGGCCTGTTCAGCGGCGTCGCGAGCTGAGGACGCAGACCGCGGCCGCCGCTGCCCCCGCGAGCACCGCCGCGGCGGCGAGCGGCACCACCGCCACCTGCACGGTGCCGGTCCGCGAGCCGGTGACCAGGCCGTGGACGGCGTACCGCGCGGGCGACGGCGCCAGGACGAGGGTGAGCAGCGCGGCCAGCGCGGTGAGCGTGAGGGACCAGCCTCGGCCGTGCAGCACCGGACGGCTGCCCAGCGCGCCGACCGCCGCGCCGATCAGCACGCAGACCCCGGCGGCCACCAGTCCCGCCACGGTCGCGGAACCCAGCGGCACCGCGACCTTGTGGTCCCCGCTCGCGGGATCGCTCACGGCGGCCACGTACGCCGTGGCCGCGAGGCCGAGCACGCCCGCGCCGCCCGTCGCGGCCAGCAGCGACGCGAGATGCACCCGGGCCGGGCCCGCCGCCGCGGCGGCGCAGGTGCGGGCGGCGTCCGGTTCCTGGGTGACGCAGATGCGGACGAACCAGGCCGCGACCGGCAGCAGGCCCGCCGCCGCGTACCCCATCGAGTCGAGCACCGGCTCCCCCGCCTGCACCCCGATGCCCAGGAAGGCGACGTACACCAGGACGGGCGCCAGCCAGCGCTGGGAGCGCAGCAGCAGCGCGATCTGGTAGCGGACGAGCGGGACGAGCGCGTTCATGGGCGCCGCACTCCTCGGATGTGCCAGGGCGGACGGGCGGCGAGCAGGGCCCGCAGCAGGTCGTCGGAGTGGGCGGCCGCCACGGTCAGCGTGTGCGATCCGTCCGGGCCGGACCGGTGTTCGGGGGCGCCGGGCAGTCCGGCGGGGAGCGGGGCCGTTCCGTCGACGTCGATGCGGACGAGTTCGCCGCGCGGGCGCCCGCCGTCGGCGCCGAGCGGCTTCAGGGATCCGCCGTGCAGCGCGTACCGCGCCTCCTCGCTCCCCGCGAGCCGCTTGGGGTCGTGGTCGACGAAGACGACCGTTCCGCCCCCTGCCACCCGCTCCCGCACCGCGCCGTCCAGTTCGGCGCGGGCCGCGCTGTCGAGGCCGGTCCACGCCTCGTCCAGGACGAGGAGCTCGGGGTCGGCGAGCAGCGCCTGGGCCACGGCGACCTTCTGGCCGGTGCCCTTGGAGAGTTCGGCGAGCGGGGTGCCGGCGTGCCCGGTCGCGCCGAATCGCTCCAGCCACCGCCCCGCCCGCTCCTTCGCCGTACGGCGCGACAGGCCGTGGATGCGGCCGAGATGCACCAGATAGCCGGCCGCGGTGAACGGGAGCGCCGCGGGAAAGCGCTCCGGGACGTACGCCGTGCGCGGGCGGCCTGTGACGCGGCCTTCGCTCGGCGCGTCGATCCCGGCGAGCAGTCTCAACAGGGTTGATTTTCCTGTGCCGTTGGAGCCTTCGACCCGGACCAGGGCGCCCCTGGGCAGCTCCAGGTCGACGCCGCGCAGGATCCATGGACCGCCGATGCCGTAGCGGCGGCCCACTCCCCGCAGTGCGCGTGCGGTACTCAGTGCTGCTGCACCTTCTGCGGCGTCGCCTCGCTGGGCCGGACGATGACGTACCCCTCGCCCTGGAGCATCAGCTGGACGGCCTCGCCGGAGCCGCCGCGCAGCATCGAGCCGATGGACTGCGAGCGGTGCAGGGAGGTGTTGAGGTTCGCGGTCCAGCCGACCACCGCGTCGGTGTCGACGTACACCGGCAGTTGCGGGGAGACCGGGATGACCAGCGGGTTGCCCTCGCAGACCAGGCCGAGCCGGCCGTAGCCGGTGAAGACGCTGTTGAAGAGGCCGCCGCCGGCTATGCCGGAGCCCTTCACCGTTTTGATCTCGTAACTGAGCGAGGAGTCGAAGCAGAGCACGTTGCGGCCGTTGATCGTGAGGGCGTCGCCCTGCTCGATGTCGACGATGAAGCAGTTCTGCGCCTCGTGCGCGAACCAGGCCTCGCCCTGACCGCTGACCGACATCAGGGGCAGACCCTCGCCGGTCACGGCTCGCTTGAGCATGCCGCCGATGCCCTGGCCGCGCCGCTCGAACTGCAGGGTCCCACGGTAGGCGATCATCGCCCCCTGGCGCGCGAGCATCTCGCCGTTGACGGCGTACTTGATCGACTTGGGGTTCTGCAGGGTCATTCCGGCGGCGCCGGCCGACTGCGCCATGTTCTCGGTGGCAAAAAGGTCGCTCTTCATGGGCGCATCCTGTCCCGGAAGGATTCATTCCGCCAAGAATCACCGGTTCGGCGGCTGGCAGACTGGTGGGGTGAGCATCCAGGACACCTCTTCCGGCAGCCCGTTCCACCACGAGTCCCCGCGCGACGAGGCACCGCAGTACGTGCTGCCGCTCGTCGTCCGCATCGAGAAGGCCGAACCCCCGGCCCGTACCGACGCGCTGGAGACGGCGGCCCGTGCGGTGCTCGTGATGCTGTCCGACGAGCGGTCGCTCGGCGAGGGAGCGGACGCGGGCGAGTGGGCGCAGGCCATGCGCGACTGGCAGGACGCGCGGATCCGCAAGGTGGTGCGGCGGGCTCGCGGCGCGGAGTGGCGCAAGGCCTCGGCGCTGCCCGGCATCACGGTGACCGGGAAGTCCGCCGAGGTACGCGTCTTCCCGCCGGTCCCCCTGGACGGCTGGCCCAAGGAGCTGGCCAAGCTCCAGGTGTCGGGGACGGAGCTGGAGGACCCGGCGGATCCCGGCGCCCCCGATCCGCTCACGCCGGTGCTCTGGCTCAACCCGGAGCTCGACATGTCGGCGGGCAAGACCATGGCCCAGGCCGGGCACGGCGCCCAACTCGCCTGGTGGGAGCTGTCGGACGCGGACCGCAAGGCCTGGCGCGAGGCGGACTTCCCCCTCTCGGTGCGCACCGCGGCCCCGGCCGCATGGCGCGAACTGACGCTCAGCGGGCTCCCGTTGGTCCGCGACGCGGGCTTCACCGAGATCGCCCCCGGCTCCTGCACGGTCGTCGCGGACCATCCGGCGCTGCGCGGCTGAGGGCGGTCGCCGCTGTCCGGGCCGGGGTCGGACGCCTCGCCACCGATGCCCGCCCGGGAGAGGTCAGCTGAGGCGTTCCCGGAGCTGGGCGTACAGCTCGGTGACGGCGGCGTCGGCGGCCGGGGAGACCGGGAAGAGGTTGAGGAAACCGTGGATCAGCCCGTCGTAGGTGCGGGCGAAGACATCGACACCGGCGTTCTTCAGTGCTTCGACGTAGGCGTTGCCCTCGTCGCGCAGCGGGTCGTACTGGGCGGTGCCGATGACCGCCGGGGCGAGGCCGGTGAACCGCTCGGCGCGCAGCGGGGAGACCTGGAAGGAGCCGCGGACGGCGGGGTCGTCGCCCGCGTAGAGGTGTTGCAGGTCCAGGACGTCCTGGGTGCCGAGGGCGTAGCCGGTGGCGTTCTCGGTGCGTGAGGGGTGGTCGCCGACGAAGTCGGTGACGGGGTAGACCAGGAGTTGGGCGGCGAGTGGCCGGTCTTCGTCGCGGAAGGTGAGCGCGACGGCGGCGGCCAGGTTGCCGCCGGCGCTGTCGCCGGCCACGGCGAGGCGGTCCCGGCGGCCGCCGTAGTCCTCGATGTGGTCGGCGACGCGGTGGGCGACGGCGAGGCAGTCGTCGTAGGCCGCGGGGAAGGGGTGCTCGGGGGCCAGGCGGTAGTCGACGGCCACGACGACGGTGTGCACGTCGCGGCACAGCCGTCGGGTGACGTCGTCGTGGGTGTCGAGGTCGCCGGTGAGCCAGCCGCCGCCGTGGAAGAAGACCACCGTGGGGACGGGTCCGCCGCCTGTGGGCCGGTAGACGCGAACCGGGATCGGCCCGGCGGGTCCGGGGACGGTGGTGTTCTCCACCGAACCGACCTCGATGGGCTCCGGCAGCATCACTCCGGCGCCCATCTGCCGGTTCACCTTACGCAGAGTCTCGGGGTCGGTGTGGAGGACCCGGGGAATCGGCTGAGCGTTGACCTGTTCGAGTACAGCCGCGACAGACGGGTCCACGGGCATGTGAGGCACCTTTCCTTCGGCGGGGCCGGTGGCGGATTCGCCGACCGAGCCCGAGCAGTTGGGGGTCGGGGTCAGGGGCGCAGGATCAGTCGGATCGGGTCGCCCTCTTTGGTGTGCAGGCGCTGGACGGCTTTGGCGGCGTCGGCGAGCGGGAGCACGTCGGTGATGGAGCGTGAGAAGTCCAGTCGGCCGCCTTCGACCAGGGCGACCAGCTGCGGGACGGCGTTGTCCTCGGAGCCGTAGTGGCCGAGGATCTGGTGCTGGAGACAGCTGAAGAGCGTTCCGTTGGCGACGGTCAGCGGCCTGTCGGTCAGCCCGACCAGGACCAGCCGCCCCTTGGGAGCAAGGACGGTCAGGGCCTGCTCGCGGACGGCTGCGGCCCCGGCGAAGTCGAAGGCGACCGCCAGCGCCCGGTTGCCGGTGGCGGCCAGGACCTGCTCGCGCAGTTGGGGGTCGGCCGGGTCCAGGGCCAGGTCGGCGCCGAAGTCCAGGGCCCGCCGACGGGCGGCGGGGACGGGGTCGACGGCGATGACGGGGTAGGCCCCGACGGCACGCAGCAGCTGGACCGCATGAGCGCCGAGCCCGCCGATGCCCCAGACGCCGACGGCCTGGGCCGGGCGGACGTCGGCGGTGGTGGTGATGGCTCCCCAGGGGGTGGAGACCGCGTCCGGGATGATCGCGGCCTGCTCGAAGGGGATCGAGTCGGGGAGGCTGAACAGGGTGTCGGTACTGGCCAGTGCGTACTCGGCCCAGCCGCCGTCGTAGTCGACGCCTCGCGTGAGGAGAAGGCCGTCGCGGGCCTCGCCCGCCTGCAGCACGACCCGCTGCCCAATGGTCCAGCCGGTCACGTCCGGTCCGAGCTCCGAGATCGTCCCGGCGACCTCGTGGCCGAGGGTGACGGTGTCCTCCCGCAGGTAGGACGGCGTGAGGGTGCCGTCGATCAGGTGGACGTCGGACAGGCACACTCCCGCCGCCCCGACCTTCACCAGCACCTGTCCGGGACCGGGGGCCGGCTTGGGCACGTCCTCGACAGTCAGGGTGCGCGAGGGGATGTGCAGCCGCGCGGCGCGCATGAGGTTCATGGCGGTTCGTCCGTTCCGGTCGGCGACCTGCGGGCTATCGCAAGTCATCTTGCTTTCCAACGTACGCCCGCGGGTTTCGTATCGCAAGGACCCTTGCGTTAGGCTCGTGTCATGGCGGATGAGAGAGAAGCGCCGCCGCTCAGGCGCCGCGGTGAGCGGATGCGGCAGGCCGTCCTGACCGCCACCGTCGACCTGCTCACCTCGCAAGGTCTCGCCGCGACCACCGTGGCCGCTGTCGCGCGTGCGGCCGGCGTCCACGAGACCTCCGTCTACCGGCGCTGGAAGACCCGCGAGAACCTCATCTTCGACGCGCTGGCCACCCGCACCGACCAGGCCCTCCCGGTGCCGGACACCGGCTCCGTCCGCCAGGACCTCTCAGCGCTGTTCGCGGCCCTGGCCCGCTTCCTCGCCACGCCCGCGGGCGCCGCCCTCGTGCACCTTGGCACCGTGCACGAAGAGGGCGCCCTGGAAGAGGGGCGACGCTCCTACTGGCGCGCCCGCATGGAGCGCGCGGAAGCCCTCGTCCGGCGCGGCGTCGACCGCGGAGAACTGGCCGCCGACACCGACCCGCACCTGCTCGTCGAGGCCATCACCGGCCCCCTCCTCGCGCGGGTGCTGCTCACCGGCGAACCACTGGAGGAGACCTTGGTCCCACGCTTGGTCGATCTGGTCCTGGACGGCGCGCACGCCTGACCCATGGTCAGGCGCGGCAACTGCCCTGCCCGCCGGGAGCCCGGCACCTGCCCCGCGGTGGGCCGCACCGCGCGCTCAAGCCGACGAGCGTTCGTTTTCGCGCACCGAGGGCGCGGCCCCTGTCAGGATGTTCGGCATGTCCGGTCGCGCACTGAGCTTCGGAGTGATGGCGGAAGCCTACGAGCGGTTCCGGCCGGGGTATCCCGTGGAGCTCTTCGACACGGTGATGGCGTACGCGGGTCATCCGGTTCGCACCGCCCTCGAAATCGGCGCCGGGACGGGCAAAGCAACGCGTCTGTTCGCTCAGCGGGGGATCACGGTCACCGCGACCGAGCCCGACGGGGCCATGCTCGCGGAGCTGCGCAAGCACGTGCCGGCAGACGTCAGGACGGTGCAAGCCGCGTTCGAGGACGTGCGACCGGGCGTGAGGTACGGGCTGGTGTACGCGGCAGCGGCACTGCATTGGACGAACCCGGAGGGCCGGTGGTCACGCATGGCCGCGCTGCTGGAGCCGGGCGGCGTGTTCGCCTCGTTCGGCGGGCCGGTCCAGCTGGCCGACCCGGCTGTGGAGGAAGCCGTTCGCGCGGCACGGGCACCGTTCCTGGAGAGCGAGGAGGTTCCGTCCCCGGACGGGACGCCTCCGGGGCACGACATGCAGTGGCCGGGTACCGAGCTCCAACGGTCCGAGTCGTTCACCGGTGTTCAACAGTCCGTGATCGAACGGCACTTGACGACGAGCGCTCTCGACTATGTCGGCCACCTCTCGACCGTCTCGGCCTATCTCGTATTGCCGACGGTGGAACGAGATCAGGTACTTGGCCAGATCATGCGGGTTCTGCCCGAGAGAGTCGAGATCGCCGCCGACATCACCGTCCATCTCGCGCGTCGCCGCTACGAGCAGCAGTCGGCGTCGCCCGGCTGAGAGGGTCGGCCCGCGTTGGTGCGGCAAGCTCAAATCGAGCTCTGAACGTGCCCGCGGGGGATTCGGCGCCGACGCCCCGGGCCATGACCTGTCCATGAAGCATTTGGGCATCGGCATCGGCTGGCGGCCTGAGATCGCGGAGGCGGTGGAGCGGCTGCCCGGCGTCGACTGGGTCGAGGCGGTCGCGGAGAATCTCTGCCCCGGCCATCTCCCCGACTCGCTGGTACGCCTGCGCGAGCGCGGCGTCACCGTCGTCCCGCACGGCGTCTCGCTGGGTCTCGGCGGCGCCGACCGCCCGGACCCGGGGCGCCTCGCCGACCTCGCGGCCCGCGCCGAGGCGCTCGGCGCCCCGCTCGTCACCGAGCACATCGCGTTCGTGCGGGCGGGCGGCCCGCTGACCGCGTCCCCGCGGCTGGAGGCCGGCCACCTCCTGCCGGTCCCGCGCACCCGGGACGCCCTGCGGGTCCTGTGCGAGAACGTCCGCATCGCCCAGGACGCACTGCCGGTACCGCTCGCCCTGGAGAACACAGCCGCCCTGATCAACTGGCCCGACGAGGAGTTAACGGAGGGTCAGTTCCTGGCCGAGCTGGTCGAGCGCACGGGGGTGGGACTGCTCATCGACGTGGCCAATCTGCACACGAACCGGGTCAACCGGGGGGAGGACCCCGCGCGCGCCCTCTCCGGGCTGCCTCTTGAGGCGATCGCGTACGTCCATGTCGCGGGCGGCGTCGAGCGGGACGGGGTGTGGCACGACACGCACGCCCATCCCGTGCCGGGGGTGGTCCTCGACATCCTGGCCGACCTGGTGTCGCGGGTGTCGCCACCGGGGGTGCTCCTGGAGCGGGACGAGGCGTTTGGGCCGGCGGCGGAGCTGGGGGGTGAGCTGGATGCGATCCGGGGTGTGCTGGAGGGTGCGAAGTTCCCCACCCCGCCCCTTCCCGAACTGGGGGCTACGCCCCCGGCCCCCCGCTCCTCGAACTCCCCCAAGGACTCCGCACAAGGGGGACCCCCAGGAGCTGATCAATCCCGTGATCGCCTCGCCCTCGCTCAGACCGCCCTGCTCTCCTCCCTCACCGCCGGTACGCCCGTGCCCGCCGGGTTCGACGGGCGGCGGCTTCGGGTGCAGGCCCGTGCGCTCGTCGGCAAGCGGGCCGATGTGGTGGCCAAAGTGGCACCCGAGTTGCCACACATTCTCGGGAGCGGATTCGGGGGCGGCTATCGGGAGGCTTTCCTCGTCTACGCCAAGTCCCGTCCCATGCACGGCGGTTACCGCCAAGACGCGCTCGACTTCGTGCGGTTTCTGCTCGACGCCGGATGCATCGAGGATGCCGACGCCCGTCGCCGGCTGGCGCGGTGGTGGAAGGAGCGGGCCGGCGCCAGGCCGCCGGGGCGGGCCGCGCGGCTTCTCCGTACTCTGGTCCGGGCAGCCTGAGCCCAACCGTTCAACGTACCTTCTGCACAAGCGAGTTGACTGGCACTTCCCCATCACGTGACGACCCCCACACCACCCCGTCACCCATTTCACAGAACCGCCTTCGGGATCAGGCGTATCCGCACTACCGTGCGGCACCGCACCAGGAGGCATCCATGCGTCGCTTGTTGTCCGGTACGGGACTCGTCGTCATCGCGTTGGCGGCGACCTTCGCCGCGCTGCTCTTTCCGGTCTGGTCGTACGCCGACCGCTCCGGCACCCCGCTCGCCGATCTCAACGCCGGTACCGTGCCGACCCGTTGGGGTCCGCTCTCCGCCGCCGACCGGGACTTCGTGGTCCGGGTGCGGCTCGCCGGGCTCTGGGAGGGGCCCGCGGGCCAACAGGCCGTCGAGCGGGATCCCGGCGCGGCGGTCAAGGCGGCCGGGCAGCACCTCGTGGCCGGGCACGCCTTCCTCGACGCCCGGGTCCGCGAGGTCGCGGCCCAGCTCGGCATGGAACTGCCCGACCAACCCAACGCCCAGCAGCAGTCCTGGCTGCGCACGCTGACGGCCGCGCGCGGCACCGCGTACGAACGGGACTTCGCGAACATCCTGCGGTCCGCGCACGGGAAGGTGTTCGGACTCGTCGCGCAGATCCGGGCCACCACCCGCAACTCGCTGGTGCGCGGGCTCGCCGACGATGCGAACACGACCGTTCTGGACCACATCAAGATGCTGGAGGCCACCGGGCTCGTCGACTTCGACGCGCTCGCGCGCGACGGCGCCGCGACGGCGACCGCGAGCCCGACGGGGCCGCCGCCGCCCACGCCGGGGGCCACCCCGGCGAGCCCGGTCCCGGTCACTCCCGCGCCGGACGACGGCCCTTCGTCGTCGTTCCCGCTGCCACCGGCCGCATCCCGCCCGAAGTCCGAGGCGTCACCTGCCCCGGAATCCCACACTCCGTAACGAAGCGATAACCCGACGTCCAAATTGTGGACAGGTCATGGCGGCGAAGCATCAACTTCACATAGAAATCGGCCATGTTCTGGGTCCTCTTCCTTCTGCCGGCGATCGTCGCGGCCGGATTCTCCTGCGGCCGCCTGTGCCTCGCGGCCGTCGCCGCGGCGCGGCCCGCACCGCGGGCGGACCGGGAGCGGGGCCTGTCCTGCTACGAGGCCGCGTTCCTGGCCGGCGGCCCCGACCGGGTCACCGACCTCACCCTCGTCTCCATGCACCGCGCCCGCCGGCTGCTGCTCGCGCACACCGGCTGGGCCACCGTCGTCGAGCCCGAGGGCCGCGACGACCTGGAGCGGTCCGTCCTGACGGCGATCGGTCCCGGCGGCCAGGAGCGGATAGCGGCGATACGGTCCGGCACGGCCGCCGCCGACGCGGTGCACGCGCTGGCCGAGCGGCTCGCGGCAGCCGGTCTCGCCGTCCCCGACGCCGCGCGGTCCGGGGTCGCCACCTCGGTACGGGCGGTCCGCGCGGCCACCCTGTTCATCGCCGCGCTCGCCGTCACCGCACTGCTCATGCCGGGCGGAACAGGCACCGGTCGGGGCCAGATCGCCGCCTGGTTCGCGCTCCCCCTCGTCCTCACCCTCGGCTGCCTGGCCATCGCCCGGGTGGAGATCCATCCGTACACCCGCTGGGCCTCGCCCGACGGACAGCGGCTGCTCGGCGGGCTCGACCCGGCGGGCGATCCGCTCACCGCGGTGGCCGTGCGCGGCATCAGAGCGGTGGACGATCCCCAGCTGCGCACCGCCCTGACGAGGGGCCGCTTCGCTCATCGGGGTCAATGACCGCGCCGTCGCGGCCCCGCTGCTTTACTTCACCGCTTTCAAAGTATCCCTTTTGATGCATATGTCATTTCGTAGTACCGCAGCACGAAAGGGATGTACCGGCGATGAGAGCAGTAGCGCTGTACGGAACCCTCGGTTCCCTCGTCCTGACCGTCCTCACCGCCGCCCCCGCGGGCGGCGCGGACCCGCAGTCCGCGGAGGCCCGGGGCGTGGCCGTCGCCGCCCGGCGCGCCGCCGCCGTCCCGATCGTCTTCGGCCGCTGCCCCCAAGTGGAGATGCTGCCCCCGACGGTCCGGTGCGGCACCGTCGAGGTGCCGCTCGACTACGCCCAGCCCACGGGCCGTCAGATCTCCCTCACCGTCAGCCGGATCAAGACGCGCGGCAAGCCCGCCGATCGGCAGGGCGCCCTGGTGTTCAACCCGGGCGGCCCCGGCGCCTCCAGCATGTACTTCCCGATGATCGCCGGACTCCCCGAGTGGAAGCGGATCGCCGGGGCGTACGACCTCGTCGGCTACGCCCCGCGCGGAGTGGCCCGCTCGGCGCCGCTCTCCTGCCAGGACCCGCGCGACTTCGCCAAGGCCCCCACCCAGTCCCCTCCCGACCCCTCACCCTCGTACAAGAAGGAGCGGATGGCGCAGGCGCAGGCGTACGCCGAGGGCTGTGCGCGCAACGCGGGGGACGCGCTGCGGCACTACACCAGCATCAACAACGCCCGCGACCTGGATGTGCTGCGGGCCGCGCTCGGCGAGGAGAAGCTGACCTTCATGGGCGCCTCGTACGGCACCTACTTCGGAGCCGTGTACGCGACGCTCTTCCCCTCGCACATCCGCCGGATGGTCTTCGACTCGGTGGTCAACCCGGACCCGGGTCAGATCTGGTACCGCAACAACCTCGACCAGTCGCTGGCCTTCGAGAGCCGCTGGGCGGACTTCCGCACCTGGGTCGCCAAGCACGACGACGTGTACCACCTGGGCACGACGGCCGACGCGGTGCTGCAGAGCTACGAGAAGGTGCGGGCCAGGCTGACCAGTCAACCGGCCGGCGGCACGGTGGGCCCCGCCCAGTTGCAGGCGGCGTTCCTCAAGGCCGGATACTACGACGACTACTGGGTGAGCCGGGCCTTCGCGCTGTCCGAGTTCCTGAAGGGCAACGAGCGGCCGCTGGTCCAACAGGCCGCGCCCAAAGCGGAGTCGGCGCGGGAGGACGAGAACGGCAATGCCGTGTACACGGCGGTCGAGTGCAACGACGCCGCCTGGCCGCGGGACTTCGCGACGTGGGACCGCGACAACAGCACGCTCGCGAAGGTCGCGCCGTTCGAGACGTGGGACAACGTGTGGATGAACCTGCCGTGCGCCTACTGGCCGGCCCCGCAGCAGAAGGCGGTGGACGTACGGGCCGCGGAGGGGGCGCTGCCGCCGACGCTGATCCTGGCGGCCGAGCGGGACGCGGCGACGCCGTACCGGGGGGCGCTGGAACTCCAGCAGCGGCTGCCGGGCTCCGTGGTCGTCACGGAGAAGGACGCCGGTACGCACGGCATCGCGGGCGGTGCCAACAAGTGCGTCAACGGCTATCTGGAGGACTACCTGTTGAACGGTCGGACGCCGGTGCGGCGCGCTGCGTGCGCGCCGCACCCGGAGCCGAACCCGGTGTCGCTGGACGAGCGGACGGCCGGCAGGCCGGGGCATGTGCCATCCGCTCTCTGATCTTCCGGGTCAGGGGTGACCGGGGTTCCGCTCGCGTGGCGCGGACCCCGGTCACCTGGTCTTTCTAGGCCAGTCCCGCAACCAGGTCGGCGACGCTCTTGCGGCGGCCCGTGTAGAACGGGACCTCCTCGCGGACGTGCATGCGGGCCTCGGAGGCGCGCAGATGGCGCATGAGGTCGACGATGCGGTGCAGTTCGTCGGCCTCGAAGGCGAGCAGCCACTCGTAGTCGCCGAGCGAGAACGAGGCGACCGTGTTGGCCCGCACGTCCGGGTAGCCGCGGGCCATCTTGCCGTGGTCGGCGAGCATCCGGCGGCGGTCCTCGTCCGGCAGCAGGTACCAGTCGTAGGAGCGCACGAACGGGTACACCGACACGTAGTCGCGCGGGTTCTCGTCGGCGAGGAACGCCGGGATGTGCGCCTTGTTGAACTCGGCGGGCCGGTGCAGCGCCATGTTCGACCAGACCGGCTCAAGCGCGCGGCCCAGCTTGGTGCGGCGGAACAGGTTGTAGGCGCTCTGGAGCTCGTCGGAGGTCTCCGCGTGCCACCAGATCATGATGTCGGCGTCCGCGCGCAGACCCGACAGGTCGTAGGTGCCGCGGACGGTGATGTCCTTGGCGGCGAGCTGGTCGAACAGCTCCTGGACCTCGTCGGCGTAACCGGCGCGGTCCGTGTCCTCGGAAGGAAGCACGTCTCGCAGCTTGAAGACAGACCACAGGGTGTAGCGGATGACCTCGTTGAGGTCCTTCGCCTTCTTCCCCGCGTTGGGAATCTTTTCCGGAGCAGCACTCATGTGGCTATTGTCCCGCGTCACTGCGGGTGTTCTGCGCCAGGGTCGACGTGGCGATGATCTCGTCCGCGGCCCGCTGGGCGCTCGCGATGCACGCGGGGATGCCCACGCCGTCGTACGCCGCGCCGCAGACCCGCAGGCCGGGCAGCTTGGCGACCTCCGCGCGGACCCGGGCGACCTTGGCGAGATGGCCCACCGGATACTGCGGAAGTCCGCCGATCCAGCGGGTCACTTCGGTCGCGACGGGCTTCGCCGACAGGCCGACGGCCTCGCCGAGGTCACCGAGCGACACGTCCACGAGGTCGGCGTCGTCCCAGCCGAGGTGCTCCTCCTCGCCGTAGCGGCCGATCGAGGTGCGCAGCACGAAGAGGTCCGAGGCGCGGTCGCTGACCCACTTCCACTTGTACGAGGAGAACGTGGAGGCCTTGATGGTGCGGCCGTCGACCGGCGGCACCAGGAAGCCGGACCGCTCGTCGAGCCCGGCCAGATCGCCCCGCCGGAAGGCGAGGGTGACCAGCGCCATCGAGGCGTACTCGACCTCGGACAGCTCGGCGGCGGCGACCGGGGACTCGGCGGCGAGCAGCGCGGAGGCGGCCCAGGCGGGGGCCGAGAGGACCACGCCGTCGGCCGCGATCAGTTCGGTGTCGGTACGGATCTGCCAGCCGCAGCCATCTTCGCGGCGACAGCCGCTCCGGTGGAGCCGGTGATCGCACCGGAGTGTCAGGGCGAGCACCGGGGTGTCGGTGCGGATCTCGCCGCCCGCGGCCCGTACGGCGTCGGCGATGGCGCCGGGCAGGGTGCCGATGCCGCCGTCGAGGCCCGCGAAGACCGGCCCGGTCTGCTGGTTGGCGGCGGCCTTGGCCTGGATGTCCTGGACGCCGTCGAGGAGCGAGCCGTGGCTGCGGGCCGCCTCGAAGAGCTGGGGGACGGCGGCCCGCATCGAGATCTTGTAGGCGTCGCCCGCGTACACACCGCCGAGCAGCGGCTCCACCAGGCGGTCGACGACCTCGCGGCCGACCCGCTTGGCGACGAACTCGCCGACGCCGATGTCCTCGCCGACCTCGGTCGGGGGGAGTTCGCGGTCCTGCGCGATGCGGGCCAGGCCCTCGGCGGACAGGATGTCGTGCAGGGCCTCGGGGTGCGCGGGGACGCCCATCACATGGCCCTTGGGCATCGGTCGCAGCGCGCCCCGGGTCCAGATGGAGGCGGTGGCGGTCGCGGGCGCCTGGAGCCGGTCGCCGAGGCCGACGGCGCGGGCCAGTGCCACGCCCTCGGGGCGGCGGGCCAGCATCGACTCGGCGCCGAGGTCGACGGGCGCGCCCGCGATCTGTCCGGCGAGCAGCTTGCCGCCGAGCGTCGTGGTGGCTTCGAGCAGGGTCACGCGGGCGCCGGCCCCGAGCAGCCGGTGGGCCGCGGCGAGTCCGGAGACACCGCCTCCGACGACGACGATGTGCGGGGCGCTGGTGACGGCGTTGTCCATGCCCCCACTGTCTCAGACCCCCTCGGCGCGCGGTCCGCCCCCACCCCCGTCTCCGCGAACGGGAATTCCCCGCTCCCCCGGTACGTATGTTCCCCAGAGAAGGCGGAACCCGGGCTGGACTCAGCGGACTTCAGAAATGGAGGCACCCCATGGCGGCGGAGCGACTGGTGGTCATCGGCGGTGATGCGGCGGGCATGTCCGCCGCATCACAGGCCCGCAGGCTCAAGGGCCCCGAGGAGCTGGAGATCGTCGCCTTCGAGCGCTCCTGCTTCACCTCCTACTCGGCCTGCGGAATCCCGTACTGGGTGGGCGGCGACGTACCGGACCACGACGAGCTGATCGCCCGCACGCCCGAGGAGCACCGGGCGCGCGGGATCGATCTGCGGATGCGTACGGAGGTGACGGAGCTGGACGTCGCGGGCCGCCGGGTGCGGGCCCGCGATCTCGAATCCGGCGTCGACGCGTGGACCTCGTACGACAAGCTCGTCATCGCGACCGGGGCGCGTCCGGTGCGGCCCGCGCTGCCGGGGATCGACGCGCCGGGCGTGCACGGGGTGCACACCATCGACGACGGCGGGGCGCTGCTCGACAGCCTGGCGGCCGCCGGGGGCCGCAGCGCGGTGGTGGTGGGCGGCGGCTACATCGGCATCGAGATGGCGGAGGCGCTGCTCAGCCTGAACTTCGAGGTGACGCTGCTGACCCGCGGCGCCGAGCCCATGCACTCGCTCGACCCGGACATGGGCCGCCTGGTCGCGCGGGCGATGGAGGGGTCCGGGATCCGGGTGGTCACCGGCGCCGAGGTCACCAAGGTGCTCACCGCGGAGTCGGGCCGGGTGCGGGCGGTGGCGACGGAGTCCGCCGAGTACCCGGCGGACGTGGTGGTGCTCGGTCTGGGCGTGGCCCCCAACACGGAACTCGCCCGCGCGGCCGGGCTGCCGCTCGGGGAGTCGGGCGGGCTGCTCACGGACACCTCGATGCGGGTGCGCGGCCACGAGGACATCTGGGCGGGCGGCGACTGCGTGGAGGTCCTCGACCTGGTGTCGGGCCGCGGGCGCCACATCGCGCTCGGTACGCACGCGAACAAGCACGGCCAGGTCATCGGCTCCAACGCGGGCGGCGGCTATGCCACGTTCCCGGGCGTCGTCGGCACGGCCGTCACCAAGGTCTGCGAGACGGAGATCGCGCGCACCGGACTCCTGGAGAAGGAGGCGCGCGAGGAGGGCCTCCAGTACGTCACGGCGACCATCGAGTCGACCAACACCGCCGGCTACTACCCGGGCGCGGCCGCGATGACGGTGAAGATGCTGGCCGAGCGGCGCACCGGGCGGCTGCTCGGCGTGCAGATCGTGGGCCGCGAGGGCGCGGCGAAGCGGATCGACGTGGCGGCGGTCGCGCTGACGGCCCGGATGACGGTGGACCAGCTCGTCGCCCTGGACCTCGGGTACGCCCCGCCCTTCTCGCCGGTGTGGGACCCGATCCTGGTGGCGGCGCGCAAGGCGGTGGCGGCGGTGCGGGGTTAGGGGGTGGCCGGCCCCGCACCACCGGGGGTCAGCGGGCGGTCTGCTCGTGGACGTACGCGACGAGCCGCGTCAGCGCGTCCGGGTCCATCGACGGCAGCACCCCGTGGCCCAGGTTGAAGATGTGGCCCTCCAGACCGGCGGCCGCATCCAGCACCTCGCGGGTCTTCGCCTCGACGGCCGCGGTCGGGGCGAACAGGACCGCCGGGTCGAGGTTGCCCTGGAGCGCCTTGCCGGGGCCGACCCGGCGGGCCGCCTCGTCCAGCGGGACGCGCCAGTCGACGCCGACGACGTCCGCGCCGGCCTCGCCCATCAGGCCGAGCAGTTCGCCGGTGCCGACGCCGAAGTGGATGCGCGGCACGCCGTAGGAGGCGACCGCGTCGAAGACCTTCGCCGAGGCGGGCAGCACCGAGCGCCGGTAGTCGGCGGGGGCGAGCGCGCCCACCCAGGAGTCGAAGAGCTGGACGGCCGAGGCGCCGGCCTCGATCTGGACCTTGAGGAAGGCGGCGGTGATCTCGGCGAGGCGGTCGAGCAGGTCGGCCCAGAGCTCGGGGGCGCCGTACATCATGGCCTTGGTGTTCTCGTGGTTGCGGGACGGGCCGCCCTCCACGAGGTAGCTGGCGAGCGTGAACGGCGCGCCCGCGAAGCCGATCAGCGGCGTGGCGCCGAGCTCGCCGGTCAGCATGCCGATCGCCTCGGTGACGTAGTGGACGTCCTCGGGGGTCAGATCGCGCAGCCGGGCCAGGTCCGCCCGGGTGCGGATCGGGTCGGCGACGACCGGGCCGACGCCCGGCTTGATGTCCAGGTCGAGGCCGATGGCCTTGAGCGGGACCACGATGTCGCTGAAGTAGATGGCGGCGTCGACCTTGTGACGGCGCACCGGCTGGAGCGTGATCTCCGTGACGAGCTCCGGCCGCATGCACGACTCCAGCATCCCGATGCCCTCGCGCACCTTCAGGTACTCCGGCAGTGAACGCCCGGCCTGGCGCATGAACCAGACCGGCGTGTGCGGGACGGCTTCCCGCCTGCACGCCTTGAGGAACGCGGAATCGTGCGTCTTGCTGTTCGGCTGGCCCACAGGGCGGTCGTTGGCGCTCACGCCCAGAATCTTCGCATGTACCGGCAAGCGGCCGCCCCGGGCCGGGTGTCCCTACCGGCGCCGGGCGCCCGTTCCGCCTAGTCTTCCCCGCATGGCTGCCGCTCAGGGACGAACTTCGGATGGCGCTGACGGCAGGGACGCCGCGGACGGGACGACCGTTCCGTACGCCTTCCGTCAGGCCGTCGACGCACTGCGGACGGCGCGGCTGCGCCCCGAGATCGAGGTGGACGAGACGCGTCCGCCGCAGCGCCTGGCTCCGCACGCGTACGCGGTGGAGGCGGCGGTGGTCGAGGGCGAGGAGGACCTGGCCGACGGCCGGCTCGTGCTGCTGCACGACCCCGCCGGGCACGACGCCTGGCAGGGCGCCTTCCGCCTGGTCACCCTCGTACGGGCCGAGCTGGAGCCGGAGATGGCGGCCGATCCGCTGCTGCCCGAGGTCTGCTGGTCGTGGCTGACCGGCGCGCTGGACGCTCGCGGCCTTTCGTACGGGGAGGCGAGCGGCACGGTCACCCGGGCCGGCTCGCACTACTTCGGCGGGCTCGCCGAGCGCCGTCCGGCCACCCAGATCGAGATCCGGGCGTCGTGGACGCCGCGCGAGGGTCTGGGCGGCGTGCCGGACACGGCGGGCCACCTCGCGGCCTGGTGCGATCTGCTGTGCCAGATCGCCGGCCTGCCCCCGGCTTCGGGGCCGACCGAGGCGGGCAGCGGCGTGGTCACCCTGCCGCAGCGCCGCGACCCCCGCTGACGGCCCCTCTCGCGCGCCCCGCCCGTGGTGGGGCGCGGACCCGTTCCGCGGGCACCGCGCGGCCCGCCGGGCACTCGACCATCGATCACCCGTCCGATTTGCCCTAAATGTTTCTCACCAAATCGTGATCATTCTCTAAAGGCGGAGGGGTTTGATGCCGAAGAGGCTTGTGACCCTAACTGCACGGTTCGCCCCGGCTTCATCCCCGAGCCGGCTTCGTCCCGCACCTTTCCAGGAGGCCTGGTGTCCGTTCTTCTTGAGCAGCCCGCAAGCCTGGTCGCCTACCGCCCGAACAAGCCGACGGCCATGGTCGTCGTTGCCGACCCCCGAGTCCGCTCCACCGTGACCCGTCACCTGTGGGCACTCGGAGTACGTGACGTCATCGAGGCGTCGTCCATCGCGGAGGCCCGTCCCCGCGTCGGCAATCCGCGCGACATCTGCGTTGCCGACGTCCACCTGCCCGACGGTTCCGGGCTGACCCTGCTGTCCGAGACCCGCGCGGCGGGCTGGCCCAACGGCCTGGCCCTGTCCGCGGCCGATGACATCGGCGCCGTGCGCAACGCCCTGGCGGGCGGCGTGAAGGGCTATGTCGTCACCGGCACCCGCACCAACGTCGGGCACCCCAGCCGCCCCGGCGCCGCCCCCATCGGCGCCGCGGCCGCCCGTATGCACCGCCGCCCCCCGGGTGCCCCGAGCCACCCGGGCGGCTACCGCGAGCTCTCCGGCCGCGAGGTCGAGGTGCTCCGACTGGTCGCGGAGGGCCAGTCGAACAAGGCGATCGGCGTCTCGATGGGCCTGTCCGCACTGACCGTCAAGTCCCATCTCGCCCGGATCGCACGCAAGCTCGGCACGGGTGACCGCGCCGGGATGGTGGCCGTGGCGCTGCGTACCGGAATCATCCACTGACTGGTTTACGACCCTCGTGCGCCCGTCGACGGAACGTTCCGTCGACGGGCGCCGTGCATACACAGATACCCTTGACCGGTGACCGACGCCCATAAGACCGCAGCAGAGACAGCACTGCGAACCACCGGGGGCGCTCCCCCGGACGACGTCGACAAGGCGCCGATTCCCTTGCTGGAGCCCCGAGAGGGCATTCCCCCCGTAGTTGCCACCGACGAAGCGCTGGCCGAAGTGGTCGCCGCCTTCGCGGCCGGCACCGGCCCCGTCGCCGTCGACGCCGAGCGCGCGTCCGGCTACCGCTACGGGCAGCGCGCCTATCTGGTGCAACTGCGCCGCGAGGGCGCGGGCAGCGCGCTCATCGACCCGGTCGGCTGTCCTGATCTCTCCGCTCTCGGGGAGGTACTTTCGGACACCGAGTGGATCCTGCACGCCGCGACCCAGGACCTTCCCTGCCTGCGCGAAATAGGCATGGTCCCCTCCCGGCTCTTCGACACCGAGCTCGCCGGGCGGCTCGCGGGCTTCCCCCGCGTCGGTCTCGGCGCGATGGTCGAGAGCGTGCTCGGGTACGCGCTGGAGAAGGGCCACTCCGCGGTCGACTGGTCGACCCGGCCGCTGCCCGAACCCTGGCTGCGCTACGCGGCCCTCGACGTGGAGCTCCTGGTCGATCTGCGCGACGCACTGGAGAAGGAGCTCGACCGGCAGGGCAAGCTGGAGTGGGCCCGCGAGGAGTTCGACGCGATCGCCTCGGCGCCGCCCGCGCCGCCCCGCAAGGACCCCTGGCGCCGCACCTCGGGCATGCACAAGGTGCGCAGGCGCCGTCAGATGGCCGCCGTACGGGAACTGTGGACGGCCCGGGACCGGATCGCGCAGCGGCGTGACGTCTCGCCGGGCAAGGTGCTGAGCGACTCCGCGATCATCGAGGCCTCGCTCGCGCTGCCGGTCAACGTGAACGCGCTGACGGGTCTGCCCGGCTTCGGGCACCGGATGGGCCGGCGTCAGCTGGAGCAGTGGCAGGCGGCCATCGACCGGGCGAAGGCGCTGCCGGACGCGGAACTGCCGCAGCCCGGCCAGCCGTTGCAGGGCCCGCCGCCGCCGCGTTCCTGGGCGGACAAGGACCCGGCCGCCGCGGCCCGGCTCTCGGCGGCCCGCGCCGCGGTCTCGGAGCTCGCCGAGCGGCTGAACATGCCGCAGGAGAACCTGATCACCCCGGACACCGTGCGCCGGGTCTGCTGGGAGCCGCCGGGCAACCGCTCGGAGGCCGCCGTGGCCGAGGCCCTCGCCTCGCACGGGGCCAGGCGCTGGCAGATCGAGCAGGTGACGCCACTGCTCGCGGCGGCGCTCATGGACGCCCCGGCGAAGTCCTGACCGGCTGAGCGGGTCGGGCCCGCGGCACACCACCTGTCGCCGCGGGCCCGAATTCCCCAAGACCGGACCATATCCAACAGCCTCGAACAGCTTTAGGCTGTGCGCCGCATCAGATTCTTTCAGTGCCCCCGCACCTCGGAAGGAATGACATGCGCACGCCAATCAGACGGGCGGCTCTCGCGGTCACCACAGCGGTCACCACCGTGCTCGCCCTGGGCGCCGCCGGCCTCACCGCCGCCGCGCCCGCCGCTCAGGCCCGCCCGCACCCTCCGGCCGCGGCCCACACCGTCGGCCACGACGACCACGCCTTCACCATCGACGGCAAGCCGCTGTCCATCTGGTCGGGCGAGTTCCACTACTGGCGGCTGCCCAGCCCCGACGCCTGGCGGGACGTCCTGCAGAAGATGAAGGCGGGCGGCTTCAACGCGGCCTCCGTCTACTTCGACTGGGACTTCCACTCCCCCAAGCCCGGCGTGTACGACTTCACGGGCGTCCGGGACGTCGACCGGCTGCTCGACATCGCGCGGGAGGTGGGGATCTACGTCATCGCCCGCCCCGGCCCGTACATCAACGCCGAGACCGACGGCGGCGGCTTCCCCGGCTGGCTGGTCACCCAGAAGGGCAAGGCCCGCACCACCGCGCCGGACTATCTGGCGGCCGCCGACGAATGGCTCTCGAAGATCGACCCGATCCTCGCCCGCCACCAGCTCACCAACGGCACGGGCACGGTCATCGCCTACCAGGTCGAGAACGAGTACTACCAGGACACCACCGACGGCCACGCGTACATCAAGCACCTGGTCGACAAGGCGCGCGCGGACGGCATCACGGTCCCGCTGACCGGCAACCACAACGGCGTGTTCGCCAGGGAACTCGACATCGACGGGACCGACTCCTACCCGCAGGGCTTCAACTGCTCCAGCCCCGACACCTGGCACGGGCTGCCCGATCTGTCCGGTGCGAAGAAGCCCGGCCAACCGCTGTTTCTGGCCGAATTCCAGGGCGGCTCCTTCGACCCGTGGGGCGGAGCCGGCTTCGACAAGTGCCGGCAGCTCACGAACGGCGACTTCGAGAAGGCCGCGTACGAGAACAACATCGCCTCGGGCGCCACGATGCAGAACTTCTACATGGCCTACGGCGGCACCTCCTGGGGCTGGCTGCCCTCGCCCGGCGCGGTCTACAGCTCCTACGACTACGGCGCGCCGATCCGCGAGGACCGGCAGCTCGGCGAGAAGTACCTGGTCGACAAGCGGCTCGGCTACCTCGTGCAGTCGGTAGCGCCGCTGACGAAGACCGAGAGCGTGACGCAGGGCGCGCCCGACAACGCGTCCGTACTGCGCCGCGACCGGCGCAACCCCGACGACGGCACCGGAATCACGGTCGTCCGGCACAAGGACGTCAACAACAAGGCGAAGGACACCACCCACCTCGCGCTCGGCGGGTACCCGTCGGTGCCGCAGGAGCCCGGCACGGCGCTGACGGTCGACGGCCGCGACTCGAAGCTGCTGGTCTCCAACTACGTGATGGACCACCAGCAGTTGAGGTACTCGACGTCCGAGATCATGACGCACGGGACGTTCGGGGCGCGGGACGTGGCGCTGCTGTACGGGCGGCACGGGCAGGACGGCGAGAGCGTGCTGCGGTACGGCGCCCGGCCCGGCGTGCGGGTGCTGAGCGGGCAGGTGAAGCAGACGTGGGACGCGGCGAGCGGCGATCTGCGGCTCAACTACCGCCACGACGGCCTGGCCCAGGTCCTCGTCACCCCCGCCGACGGCTCAACTCCCTTGCTCCTGCTGCTTGCTGACGATGCGACAGCCGACACGTACTGGCGGCTGGACACCCCGCAGGGGCCGGTCCTGGCGAGCGGTCCCGAGCTGCTGAGGGCGGCCTCGTACGACAAGGGTGTACTGAAGCTCACCGGCGACACCGACAGGGCGGCCTCGCTGCACGTCCTGACCGGCGCGCCCGCGACCTCCGTCAGCTGGAACGGCCGGCCGGCGCCCGGAGCGCTCGACACGACGGGCAGCGCGCTCGACGGGCCGAAGGCGGTCTCCCTTCCCGCACTGGGCAGTTGGAAGGTCCAGCGGGAGACTCCGGAGGCGGCGGCCGGGTTCGACGACGCCGCGTGGCGGGCCGCCGACAAGCCGGTGCTCTCGGCGGACGACTACGGCTTCCACGCCGGGTCGGTCTGGTACCGGGGCCACTTCACCGCCGCCGGATCGGAGTCCGGGGTCCGGGTCAACGCCAGTACGGGGCGCGGCGGTTCGTATCTGGTGTGGCTGAACGGCACGTATCTGGGCAGTTCCGGCGACGCGACCCATCTGTTCGCCGTGCCGGGCGGGGTGCTGAAGGCGGGCCGGGACAATGTCCTCGCGGTGCTCGCCGCGGACATGGCGCACGAACAGGACTGGTCGGCGAACGACGGCCACAAGCAGCCGCGCGGTCTGACCGCGGTGCGGCTCGTGGGCTCGGCGAAGCAGATCGGCTGGCGCATCCAGGGCGCGCTCGGCGGGGAAGACCTCGTCGACCCGGTGCGCGGTCCGCTCAACACCGGTGGCCTGTACGGAGAACGGCAGGGCATGCACCTGCCGGGCTACCCGGACAGCGGCTGGTCCGCCACGTCGCTGCCGGACACCCGGACGGGCGCCGCCGGGGTCTCCTGGTACCGCACCGGCTTCGACCTCGACCTGCCGCAGGGCGCGGACGTACCGCTCGGGCTGACGTTCTCGGACGACAGGACGAAGCACTACCGGGCGCTGGTGTACGTCAACGGCTGGATGACCGGGCTGTACGTGAACGGCCTCGGCCCGCAGAAGTCCTTCCCCGTGCAGCCCGGCATGCTGCGCACCCACGGCCGCAACACCGTGGCCATCGCCGTGATCGGCGAGGACGCGGCCGGGGACGGGCTCGGCAGGGTGACCCTCGACGCGTACGGGAACCACAGGACGCCGCTGCGGTACGGGGACATCGCCTCGCCGGGCTGGTCGGCGGCGAACCACGACCCGCGGGCGGGCGCCGATGTGCGGATCGCGGCGCCGGACACGATCGCGCGCGGCGGCACGGGCGAGGTGACCGCGTCCTTCGCGCCGCGCCGGACCACGGCCCGGGACACCTCGCTCACGCTGCGGCTTCCGCAGGGGTGGACGGCCACACCTGCGGTCACCCAGCCGCTCGGGGACGTACGGGCCGGGCACACCGTGACGCGTACCTGGAAGGTGACGGCGGCGGGCGGGGGTCAGCCGTGGTCGGCGGTGCTGTCGGCGGCGGCCGGGTACCGGGGCGGCTCGGCGTCCGCCGCGGTGGACGTGGCCTCTCCGCCCCCGGCGCCGGGGGCCGGACCGCACGACCTCGCCGATCTCGACTTCACCGCGACGAACGGGTGGGGGCCGGTGGAGCGCAACACGTCCAACGGCGAGGACGCGGCCGGTGACGGGCGTCCGATGTCGATCGCGGGCGTCCCGTACGCGAAGGGGCTCGGCGTGCATGCCGATGGCGACGTGACGGTGTTCCTGGGCGGGGCGTGCTCGCGCTTCACGGCGTCGGTCGGGGTGGACGACGAGACGCGCGGCGGCGGTTCGGTCGCCTTCTCGGTCCTGGCGGACGGCAGACAGGTCGCGACGACGCCGGTGCTGCGGGGCGGACAGGCCGCTGTCGCACTGGCGGCGGACGTGACCGGCGCGCAGGTCGTCGACCTGGTGGTGGGCGACGGCGGCGACGGGAACGCGCTGGACCACGGGGACTGGGCGAACGCGCAACTGACCTGCGGCTAGCCACTGGGGCTCCGCCCCAGACCCCGCTCCTCAAACGCCGGAGGGGCTGGAATTTGCCGCCGAGCCGCACATCCAGCCGTCCGACATTGCTGAGCGTCACATCCAGCCGTCCGGCGTTTGAGGACTGGGGGGTCAGGGGGCGAAGCCCCCAAGGGGGTGCAGGGGGCAGAGCCCCCGCGGGGGCTGGGGCGCAAGCCCCAGGAGGGGGAACCGGAGTGTGACGTTCGCCGCTCCCGCCCAGGGGACTGGGCAGTTTGGTTACCCGCAAGTAGCATGGGCGGAGTGAGCGCGCGCTCAGCCGTGCGCAGCAGTGCCACCCCGCACCCTGGAGGAGAGCCATCGTGCCTCGTACCGTCAGGGACGTCGTCTTCGTCGACGGCGTCCGCACCCCGTTCGGCAAGGCGGGCCCGAAGGGCATCTACCACGAGACCCGGGCCGACGACCTGGTCGTCAAGGCGATCCGGGAGCTGCTGCGCCGCAACCCGGCCCTCGACCCCGCGAAGATCGACGAGGTGGCCATCGCCGCCACCACGCAGATCGGTGACCAGGGTCTGACCCTGGGGCGTACCGCCGGCATCCTCGCGGGCCTCCCGCAGTCCGTGCCCGGTTACTCCATCGACCGCATGTGCGCGGGCGCGCTCACGGCCGTCACCACCGCCGCCGGCTCCGTCGCCTTCGGCGCGTACGACGCCGTGATCGCCGGTGGCGTCGAGCACATGGGCCGCCACCCGATGGGCGAGGGCGTCGACCCGAACCCGCGGTTCGTCAGCGAGAAGCTGGTCGACGAGTCGGCCCTGTTCATGGGCATGACCGCCGAGAACCTGCACGACCGCTACCCGCACATCACCAAGCAGCGCACCGACGAGTACGCCGTGCGCTCGCAGGAGAAGGCCGCCAAGGCGTACGCCGACGGCAAGATCCAGCAGGACCTGGTGCCGATCTCGGTGCGCAACACCAACGCCGAGGTGGGCGAGACCGGTTGGGGTCTCGTCACCGCGGACGAGCCGATGCGTCCGGGCACCACCCTGGAGAACCTGGCCGGTCTGAAGACCCCGTTCCGCGTGCACGGCAACGTCACCGCGGGCAACGCGGCCGGTCTCAACGACGGTGCCACCGCGTCGATCATCGCGTCCGAGGAGTTCGCGCGCGAGAACGGCCTGCCGGTCAAGATGCGCCTCGTGTCGTACGCCTTCGCGGGCGTCGAGCCGGAGGTCATGGGCTACGGCCCGATCCCCGCGACCGAGAAGGCCCTCGCCAAGGCGGGCCTCACGATCGAGGACATCAACCTCTTCGAGATCAACGAGGCGTTCGCCGTCCAGGTCCTCGCGTTCCTGGACCACTACGGCATCGCCGACGACGACGCGCGCGTCAACCAGTACGGCGGCGCCATCGCCTTCGGCCACCCGCTCGCCTCCTCCGGCGTACGTCTGATGACGCAGCTGGCGCGGCAGTTCGAGGAGCAGCCGGAGGTCCGCTACGGCCTCACCACCATGTGCGTCGGCTTCGGCATGGGCGCCACGGTCATCTGGGAGAACCCGCACCACAAGGACGCCGGAGGCAGCAAGTGAGCACCACCACCGCTGAGCTTCTCAAGGGCGCGGCCGAGCTGTTCCCCGACGAGGTCGTGACGTCGGCGCACGTCCGTCACCTCGATCTGCCGTACGGCGCGGGCAAGTTCGCCCTGATCACGCTCGACAACGGCTTCGACCACACCAAGCCGACCACCTTCGGCCCCGGCTCGCTGGCGAACCTCAACGCCGCCATCGACCAGGTGGAGAAGGAGGCGGCCGAGGGCGCGATCGTCGGCGTCGGTGTCACCGGCAAGCCGTTCATCTTCGCGGTCGGCGCCGACCTCAAGGGCGTCGAGATCCTCAAGAAGCACGAGGACGCGCTCGCCATCGGCAAGAGCGGCCACGAGGTCTTCAAGCGCCTCGCGGGCCTCGCGGTCCCGACGTTCGCGTACTACAACGGCGCGGCCATGGGTGGCGGTGTCGAGGTCGGTCTGCACTGCACCTACCGCACCGTCTCCAAGGCGCTGCCCGCGTTCTCGCTGCCCGAGGTCTTCCTCGGTCTGGTCCCGGGCTGGGGCGGCTGCGCGCTGCTCCCCAACCTGATCGGCGCCGACAAGGCCGTCTCGGTCATCATCGAGAACTCGCTGAACCAGAACCGCCAGCTCAAGGGCAAGCAGGTCTTCGAACTCGGCATCGCCGACGCCCTCTTCGAGGGTGCCGACTTCCTGGAGCAGTCCCTCATCTGGACCGCGAACGTCCTGAAGGGCGACGTCACCGTCGAGCGCCCCGAGGTCGACCGCGGCGAGGCCTGGGACCAGGCCGTCGCCAAGGGCCGCTTCATCGCGGACTCCAAGGTGCACGGCGCCGCCCCGGCCGCCTACCGCGCGCTCGACATCATCGCGGCCGCGAAGAACGGCGACCTCCAGGCCGGTTTCGACGCCGAGGACAGCGCGCTCGCCGACCTCATCATGGGCGGCGAACTGCGGTCCGGCATCTACGCGTTCAACCTGGTCCAGAAGCGCGCCAAGCGCCCGGCCGGCGCGCCGGACAAGAACCTGGCCCGCCCGGTGACGAAGGTGGGTGTCGTCGGCGCCGGCCTCATGGCCTCGCAGCTGGCGCTCCTCTTCCTGCGCCGCCTCGAAGTGCCGGTCGTCCTGACCGACATCGACCAGGAGCGCGTCGACAAGGGTGTGGGCTACGTCCACGCCGAGATCGACAAGCTGCTCTCGAAGTCCCGCATCAACCAGGACAAGGCCAACCGTCTCAAGGGCCTGGTCTCCGGTGTCCTGGACAAGGCCGCGGGCTTCTCGGACGCCGACTTCATCATCGAGGCCGTCTTCGAGGAGATCGGCGTCAAGCAGCAGGTGTTCGCGGAGGTCGAGGCGGTCGCCCCGGCGCACGCGATCCTCGCCACCAACACCTCCTCGCTGTCGGTCACCGAGATGGCGTCGAAGCTGAAGCACCCCGAGCGGGTCGTCGGCTTCCACTTCTTCAACCCGGTCGCGATCCTGCCGCTCCTGGAGATCGTCCGGGGCGAGCAGACCGACGACGCCTCGCTGGCCACGGCCTTCGGTGTCGCGCGCAAGCTGAAGAAGACCGCGGTCCTGGTGAAGGACGCCCCGGCGTTCGTCGTCAACCGCATCCTGACCCGCTTCATGGGCGAGATCCAGAACGTCATCGACGAGGGCACCCCGGTCGCCGTCGCCGAGAAGGCCGTCGAGCCGCTCGGCCTGCCGATGTCGCCGCTGGTCCTCCTCGAACTGGTCGGCCCGGCCATCGGCCTGCACGTCTCCGAGACCCTCAACCGCGCCTTCCCGGACCGCTTCACGGTCTCGGAGAACCTGGCCGCGGTCGTGAAGGCGGGCAAGCGCGGCTTCTACGTGTACGACTCCGGCACGCCGGAGCTGGACCCGGAGGTCGCAGCCCTCCTCAAGCAGGGCGATGTCGTCCTGACCGAGGAGCAGACCCGCGACCGCGTCCTGGACGCGGTGGCGCAGGAGATCGGTCTGATGCTGGACGAGGGCGTCGTCGCCGAGGCCCAGGACATCGACCTCTGCCTGATCACGGGCGCCGGCTGGCCCTTCCACCTGGGCGGCATCACGCCGTACCTGGACCGCGAAGGCGTCTCGGAGCGCGTGAACGGCAAGAAGTTCCTGGCGCAGGGCGTCGCGAGCGTCCCGGCGTAACGCCTTTCGGAGTTACCCGAGCGAGGGCCCCGCACTTCGGTGCGGGGCCCTCGTCATGCCCGAAGTCGCGCTTCGCGCAAGGCTGTTGACGGTACGTCATATACGCGCGGAGGCCCGGGACCGATGGTGCGGTCCCGGGCCTCGGCGTACGGTGCGGTGGGTCAGACCTGCTGCCAGGCCTCCAGGGCCAGGCCCGGCTCGTCGGTGCGCTGGCGGGTGATCCGCAGGCCGCCGTCGGCCGTGAACACGCCGAGCACGATGCGCCCGTCGGCGTCCAGCGTCAACGCCGGGGCGCCCGCGCAGACTTCGCCGGTGGGGGTCCAGGTGACCCCGGCCTCCTCCTGCTCGGTCGGGTAGGCGGCTATCGCCGGGCGGCCGTCGCGGTCGCGCTGGGCGAGCACGGTGCAGTCGACGCCGTCGATCTCCGTGCGCAGCAGCGCGACCGGGCCCGTTCCCGCGCCGCCGAGCGGCTCGGTGGGGCCGTCGCCGCGCCAGGCGCGCAGCTCGCCGGACTTGGCGTCACGCAGGAAGAAGGTGATCCGGCCGCCCTCGCCGGTCTGCAGGCCGCCGATGGTGGCGGTCTCCGGGTCGGCCGCGAGCTTGTCGAGCCGCTCGAAGGCGACGTCCGCCGCGGCCCGCTCGAAGCGCATGATGCCGGTGTCGGACGGGGCGTGGATGACCATCCGGCCGCCCTCGGCCGCGACGACGGATATGGAGCGGTCGGCGCCGTTGCCGTTGAGGTCGGCCCACCCGGCCCACTTGCCGGAGGGCTCCTGGCCGCGCGCGGAGACCCCGCCGAAGGCGTTGCGCACCACGATCTGCGCATTGCCCGCCGAGTCCACCCCGGCCGAGGGGTGACCCATCCTGAGGCCGAGCTTCCAGTCCTTGCGGGAGTACGGCGAGCCGACCACGGCCCAGTTCTTGACCGGGCGGCCCGACTGGTACTGGATGGCGTGCACGAGCTCGGTCCAGGTGCCGCCGTCGTCCATCGGGGTCTGCCGCAGCGCCGCCAGGTGCACATAGCCGTCGGCGCCCTGCGCGATCGAGAGGTGCGACTGGAGTCCGGTGCCCGGGGCGACCAGCTCGGGGCCCGTCCACGCGCCGCCCGGCCGCGACTCGGTCCAGCGGGCGACGCCGCCGTGGGCGGGTGCGTACGCCGAGAGCCGGCCGTCCTTGCCGAGCCGAAGCCAGCCGGTGACCGTGGGGCGGCCGTCCTCGGTCGCCACGACCGGGGTGGCGGGGGACGGTGCGGTGACGACGCCTCCGGTCCGGGCGGGCTCCCGCTGCGATGCCTGTCGAGACCTCAGTGCCATGGTCCACGACCACCTTTCCCCACCGGATCCGCGTGGTGCGGCCGGGTCCAGCAAACCAGCGACTTTCTGTGACCATAACACTGGTCACCGCCCCTGTTTTCCCCGGGAATTCCGTCCCGACGTGCGGCCTTTCACCACCCGGCAGAAGCGGGCCGGGCGCCCGGCGGACGACCGGCGTACGGCCGTGCGGGTGAGCGGTCAGTCCGCGCGCACGTAGAAGACCGCCCCGTCCACGACCGCGCTCCGCTCGTACCGCGACGCGAGGAGCCGGCGCAGGGAGGGAAGGCGGCCGGCGGCGTACGGCTTGCCCCGGGAGTCGTCCACGATCAGCTCCGGGGGGCGGTCGGCGAGCTCGGCGCGGAAGACCGGCCAGGACCCGTCGACGCCGTACTTCTCCCCCACCTGCGGCCCGTCCCGGCCGCCGCTGTAGTTGGTGAGCAGCCCCGCGGTCAGGTAGCGGCTGGCGGGGGCGCGCCGGGCCAGCCAGTACGTCTCGGGGTGCATGCCCCAGACCAGGACCCGGTCGGCGGGTCCGGTGCGGGCGCTGACGGCGGTGGCGAGCCGTTCGGTGTGCAGGAGGTCGGGGCGCGGCGCGAGCAGGCCCCACAGCAGGAAGAGGGCGCAGGCGCAGGCGGAGGTGAGCAGCGCGCCGGTGAGCCGGCAGGGCGGCAGGATCTGGAGCGCGCCGGTGGCGAGCAGCACCAGGGGCGGGATGAGCTGGAGGTAGTAGTGGCCGAAGAAGTGGCAGCCGAGCAGGACCGCGCCCGCCGACGCGATGAGCCAGAGCCAGAGGTCGGCGGCGCCGGTCCTGGCGATGCGCAGGACCCGCACGACCGGCGGGAGGAGCCCGGCGCAGCCCGCGGCGAGGATGGCGGTGTTGGTCAACCCCCGGGTGAGGACGTGGAGTTCGGAACCGGCGAAGGTGGCGTACGCGCCCGATCCGGTGACCGTCCAGAACAGGAAGCGGGACGGCCCGGCGAGCAGGGCCACCAGGGCGATGGGGGTGCTGACGCCAACTGCCGTACGCAGTAAGGAGGTTCGCCGGGACTCCGGGTGCTGCCACAGCAGCCACAGGACGGGGACGAGGGCGGCGCCGCCGGTCTGTTTGGTGAGGCAGGCACCGGCGACCGCGAGGCCGGCCCGGGTCCAGTTGCCGCGGTCGGCGCAGCGGACGGCCGCCGCGGTGAAGGGCAGCATGAAGACCTCGAAGGTGGCGGCCTGCGCGTCCTCGGGGTTGAGCCCGACGGAGACCAGCAGATACAGGACGCCGGCGGCGCGGCCCGCGCGGTCGCCCCAGCGGCGCCGGGCGGTCGAGGCGAGCGCGAGCGCGGTGAGCAGCTGGGCCGCGACGGCGGCGAGCCGGAGCGGGCCGAGCGAGTCGTCGCCGCACAGGGCGAAGGCGGCTTCGTAGAGCCAGGGCAGCAGGGGCGGCTTGCGGTCGACGACCGTGGTGTACAGCGTGCCGCCGCCGGCCAGGAGCCGCGCCTGGACGGCGAGATAGCCCTCGTCGGGGTTCCACAGCGGATGCCGGAAGGAGGGGATGCGGGTGAGGAGGGCGAGTACGGCGAGGACCGGGAGCAGCCGCCGCCAGTAGTGGTCCGAGGCGGCGGGCGGGCCCGCGGGGCGGCGGCGCTGGCCCGGCAGCACGCCCGTGGTCACGGATCGTAGCGAGGGCGGCGGCTCGGCGAGCATGCGGGCCACCCTATGCGGCCCCGTATGCCCAGTTGGTGAGGGACATACGGGGCCTCGGCGGAATCGGGCTCCGATTACGGGGAGTTGCGACCCGGGCGGGGCACGACGCGGCTGTGCCTGCGGCCGTAGGCGAAGTAGATGACCACGCCGATCACCATCCAGACGGCGAACCGGATCCAGGTCTCGGCGGGCAGGTTGAGCATCAGCCACAGTGAGGCGGCCACCGCGGCCGCGGGCACCCACGGCACCAGCGGGGTGCGGAAGGCGCGCGGCAGGTCGGGGCGGGTGCGGCGGAGGATGACGACGCTCACGGCGACGACGACGAAGGCGAACAGGGTGCCGATGTTGACCAGTTCGGCGAGCTGGCTGAGGCTGGTGAAGCCCGCGACGACCGCGATCAGCACGCCGAGCAGGATGGTCGGCCGGTGCGGGGTGCGAAAGCGCGGGTGGACGTGGGAGAAGAACCGGGGCAGCAGCCCGTCCCGGCTCATCGCGAAGAAGACCCGGGTCTGGCCGAGCAGCAGGATCATGCAGACCGTGGTCAGTCCGATGGCGGCGCCGAAGCTGATGACCCCCGCGAAGAAGGGGTGGCCGGTGGCCTTGAACGCGTCGGCGAGCGGCGCGTCCACCGACAGCAGGCTGTAGTGCTGCATGCCGGTGACGACGATCGAGACGGCGACGTAGAGGATGGTGCAGATGAGGAGGGAGCCGAGGATGCCGCGCGGCATGTCCCGCTGCGGGTTCTTGGTCTCCTCGGCGGCGGTCGCCACGATGTCGAAGCCGATGAAGGCGAAGAAGACGACGGAGGCGGCGGTGAAGATGCCCATCACGCCGAAGTTGGTGGGGGCGTAGCCGGACATCAGCTGGATGAGCGGGGCCTTGAGGTCGCTGCCCGCGGTCTGCGCCTGCGCCTTGGGGATGAACGGCGAGTAGTTCGCGGACTTGATGAAGAACGCGCCCGCGATGATCACGATCAGCACGACGGTCACCTTGATGGCGACGACGACCGAGGTGACCCGGGCCGACAGTTTCATGCCGAGCACGAGGATGCCGGTGAGCACCAGGACCAGGGCGGCCGCGAGGATGTCGAAGCCGAACCCGTGGGCGCCGTCACGGCCGCTGAGCGACTCCGGCAGGTGCCAGCCCGCGTTGTCCAGCAGTGAGCGGACGTAACCGGACCAGCCGACCGCCACCACGGCGGTGCCCAGGGCGAATTCGAGCACCAGGTCCCAGCCGATGATCCAGGCGGGCAGTTCGCCGAGCGAGGCGTAGGAGAAGGTGTACGCCGATCCCGCGACCGGGACCGTGGAGGCGAACTCCGCGTAGCAGAGCGCCGCCAGCGCGCAGACGACACCCGCCACCACGAAGGCCAGGGAGACCGCGGGTCCGGCGTTCTCCTTGGCGACCTTGCCGGTGAGAACGAAGATGCCGGTGCCGATGATGACTCCGACCCCGAAAACCGTGAGGTCGAGAGCGGACAGGGACTTTTTGAGCGCGTGTTCTGGCTCCTCTGTGTCCTGGATTGACTGCTCGATCGATTTGGTCCGGAACAGACCGGTACTGGCCACCCGTGCACCTCCGCTAGCTCAACGTCCCCGTCATGATCGGGAGGAGTGGCGGTACGGGTACCGGGCCGGGCTCGTTATTCACGCGAACGGGCCGGACCGATCACCCGTACAGGGAGATCCGTCCGGCCCGTTGACCCGGCGGTCACATGATCAGTCGCGAGCGGGTTCGGCCTCGGCTCGGCTCTCCTCGAACCGGCCGTCCAGCTTGGACACCAGACCGGTGACCTGGCGCGCGATGTCCGGCGCGGTCAGCCCGATCTCCGCCATGACCTCGCCGCGCGAGGCGTGGTCGAGGAAGCGCGGCGGAATGCCGAAGTCGCGCAGCGGCACATCGACGCCCGCGTCGCGCAGCGCCTGGCTGACGGCCGAACCGACGCCGCCGACCCGGCTGTTGTCCTCCACGGTGACGACGACCCGGTGCTTCTCGGCGAGCGGCGCCATCGCCTCGTCGACCGGCTTGACCCAGCGCGGGTCGACCACGGTCGTCGAGATGCCCTGGGCGTCGAGCAGATCGGCGATCTCCAGGCACATCGGCGCAAGCGCGCCGACGGACACCAGGAGCACGTCCGGGCGGACGGTCGCCGCGGACGGCTCGCGCAGGACGTCCATGCCGCCGATGCGGCCGACGGCCTTGACGGCCGGGCCGACCGCGCCCTTCGAGAAGCGCACGACGGTCGGGGCGTCCTCGACGGCGACGGCCTCGCGCAGCTGGGCGCGCACCTGGTCGGCGTCGCGCGGGGCCGCGATCCTGAGGCCGGGCACGACCTGGAGGATCGACATGTCCCACATGCCGTTGTGCGAGGCGCCGTCGGTGCCGGTGACGCCGGCCCGGTCGAGCACGAAGGTCACCCCGCACTTGTGCAGCGCGACATCCATCAGCACCTGGTCGAAGGCGCGGTTGAGGAACGTGGCGTACACCGCGAAGACGGGGTGCAGCCCGCCGGTCGCGAGACCGGCCGCGGAGACCGCGGCGTGCTGCTCGGCGATGCCGACGTCGTAAACCCGCTCCGGGAAGGCCTTGGCGAACTTGTCCAGGCCGACCGGCTGGAGCATGGCCGCGGTGATCGCGACGATGTCCTCGCGCTCCTTGCCGAGCCTGACCATCTCCTCGCCGAAGACCGAGGTCCAGTCGAGGCCGGAGGTCGAGACCGGCAGGCCGGTGTCCGGGTGGATCCTGCCGACGGCGTGGAAGCGGTCGGCCTCGTCCGCCAGGGCCGGCTGGTAGCCGCGGCCCTTCTCGGTGAGGCAGTGCACGATGACCGGGCCGCCGAAGCGCTTGGCGCGCTGCAGGGCCGACTCCAGGGCCTCGATGTCGTGGCCGTCGATGGGGCCGACGTACTTCAGGCCGAGGTCCTCGAACATGCCCTGCGGGGCGATGAAGTCCTTGAGGCCCTTCTTGGCGCCGTGCAGGGTCTCGTACAGCGGCTTCCCGACGACCGGGGTGCGCTCCAGGAGGTCCTTGCCCTTGGCCAGGAAGCGCTCGTAGCCGTCGGTGGTGCGCAGGGTGGCAAGGTGGTTGGCGAGGCCGCCGATGGTCGGCGCGTAGGAGCGCTCGTTGTCGTTCACCACGATCACCAGGGGGCGGTCCTTGGCGGCGGCGATGTTGTTCAGCGCCTCCCAGGCCATGCCGCCGGTCAGCGCGCCGTCGCCGATGACCGCGACGACGTGGTCCTGCTTGGCGAGCACCTCGTTGGCCTTGGCGAGGCCGTCGGCCCAGCCGAGGACGGTGGAGGCGTGGCTGTTCTCGATGACGTCGTGCTCGGACTCGGCACGGGCCGGGTAGCCGGACAGGCCGCCCTTCATCTTCAGCTTGGCGAAGTCCTGCCGCCCGGTGAGCAGTTTGTGGACGTAACTCTGGTGTCCGGTGTCCCAGAGGACCTTGTCCTTCGGGGATTCGAAGACGCGGTGCAGAGCGATGGTCAGCTCCACCACGCCGAGGTTCGGACCGAGGTGGCCGCCGGTCTTGGAGACCGCGTCGACCAGGAAGGTCCGGATCTCTGCCGCCAGCTGTTCGAGCTGCTCCGGGCTGAGCCGGTCAAGATCGCGCGGTCCCCTGATACGGGTAAGCAGCGGCACCCGTGCCTCCTTGCATCCGTGCTGGTCGAGCATGCCGATCCGTTGAGTCTAATGTTCCGCCCGCGGCCGCGGTCGCGGGGCGGTGCCTTCCGCGTCACCCGTACGGCTCAAATCGTGCCGCCGCGCGCAGACGTGCCCGGTGCCGTCGGGGCACCGGGCACGTCGGAAGTGCGGAGGTCAGGCGCGGCCCGCGGACTTCTGGGTCTTACGGGTGACGGCGTCGATGATCACGGTGATCAGAAGCACACCGCCGGTGATCATCTGCTGGATCGCCGCGGCGACGCCCTCCAGGGCGAGGCCGTACTGGATCGAGGTGATGACCAGGACGCCCAGGAGCGCGTTCCAGGTGCGGCCGCGGCCGCCGAAGAGGCTGGTGCCGCCGATGACGGCCGCCGCGATGGCGTTCATCAGGAGGTCGCCGCTGCCCGCGCCCTGGTTGGCCGCGCTGATCTTGGAGGCCAGGAAGAGGCCGCCGACGGCCGCGAAGGTACCGGAGATCGCGTAGACCGAGGTGCGGACCATCACGATGTTGATACCGGCCCGGCGGGAGGCCTCGACGCTGCCGCCGAGCGCGAAGATCATGCGGCCGTACGAGGTGCGGCGCAGCACGAAGTCCGTGAGGACCAGCACCAGGAGGAAGATCACCACCGCGAGCGGCAGGCCCTTGTTCTGGTTGAACATGTACGCGGCCGCGAAGGCCACCACGGCGAGCAGTGCCGTACGCAGCACGATCTCGTTGAGCGGGCGCGAGGGGATGCCCGCGGCCTCGCGGCGGCGGCTGTCGGAGAACGCCGACAGGAAGAACGCGGCGACGGCCACCGCGGCGGCGCCGTAGGCCACCGCGATGTCGCTGAAGAAGTAGCCGGACAGGTCGTGGAAGATGCCCGTCTCGCTCGTGTTGATCGTGCCGTTGTCGCCGAGGATCTTCAGCATGAATCCGCTCCAGAAGAGCAGACCGGCCAGCGTGACGGCGAAGGCGGGGACACCGATCTTCGCGAAGATGTAGCCGTGGATGGCGCCCGCGACCGTACCCGTGAGGATGGAGAGGACCAGGGCCAGCCACTCGGACATGCCGTGGGTGACGCTCAGCACCGCGAAGGAGGCGCCCGCGACACCGCTGACCGAGCCGACCGACAGGTCGATCTCGCCGAGCAGCAGCACGAAGACGATGCCGACGGCGATCATGCCCGTGCCCACCATGGCGACGGAGATGTCCGACAGGTTGCCCGCGGTGAGGAAGTTCGAGTTCAGGCTCTGGAAGACGATGCAGATGATGATCAGGCCGACGATGACGGGCAGGGCGCCCAGGTCACCGGCGCGCAGCTTCCGCTTGAACTCACCGAGGTAGCCCGCGAAGCCCTGCTCGCGCACGAGCAGCCGGGGGTCGACGGCGGTGACCGCGTCGCCCGCGGCGGGCGGGGCGTCGACGGGGGCCGCGTGCGGCTTGCCGAGCTCGGTCGGGGAGGTCTTGTCGGTGCTCACTTCTGAACCTCCGCGTTGCGCGCCGCACGGCGGGTCACGGCGTTGTCCGTGGCCCCGGTGATGGCGGAGATGATCTCTTCCTGCGAGGTGCTCTTCACATCGAAGACACCGTTGTTCCGGCCCAGCCGGAGCACCGCGACCTTGTCGGCGACGGCCTTCACATCGGCCATGTTGTGGCTGATGAGGATGACCGCGTGGCCGCGCTCGCGCAGCCGCTCCACGAGGTCCAGGACCTGCGCGGTCTGCTCGACGCCGAGGGCCGCGGTCGGCTCGTCGAGGATGACGAGCTTGGGCTCGCCGAGCATCGAGCGGGCGATGGCGACGGTCTGGCGCTGGCCGCCGGAGAGCGAGGCGATCGGGATGCGGACGCTCGGGATGCGGATCGACAGCGTGGTCAGCAGCTCACGCGAGCGGCGCTCCATCTCGACCTCGTCGAGGATGCCCCGCTTCTTCAGCTCACGGCCGAGGTAGAGGTTGCCGACGACGTCGATGTTGTCGCACAGCGCGAGGTCCTGGTAGACGGTCGCGATGCCCAGGTTCTGGGCGTCGTGCGGCTTGTCGATCTGGACGGCCTTGCCTTCCCACTCGATGACTCCGTCATCGATGGGGTGCACGCCGGCGATCGTCTTGACCAGCGTGGACTTTCCGGCGCCGTTGTCGCCCACCAGGGCGACCACTTCACCGGCGTGGACCTCAAGCTCTACGTCGGTGAGCGCCTGAACGGCACCGAACCGCTTGGAGACCCCGCGCAACGCCAACACGGGCGTAGCGGACACGTGAACCATCTCCTTCGCCGCCTGACCGGCGGGGATGCCGCGCCCCATGGGGTGGGGGCGCGGAGGTCGAGCAGAAGAGAACAAGAAGGGGGAAACGTTCCGTCCGGCGCCCGCGCCCCGGCGGGGCTGAAAAGGGGCGGGCGCGGGGCACCGGAAGAGCGTTCGGGGTGCGCAAGTCCCTTGAAATCGAAGGGACTTGGCGGGTGAACTACTTGAGGCCGAGCGTGTCGCAGGCGGCCGTGTAGCTGCCGGTGCAGATGTCGGCGATCGTGTAGATCTTGTCCTTGATGACGGTGTCCTTGATGTTGTCCTTGGTCAGCGCGACCACCGGGACGATCGTGGACGGGACGCCCTTGGTGGTCGGCGAGTCGACCTTCTTCGGGGCGATCGAGTCGAGGCTCTCGCCCTTGGCCAGCTTGACCGCCATCTCGGCGGCGATGGCGTCCTCCTGCGGGTAGGACTTGTAGACGCTCATGTACTGCTCGCCCGTGACGATCCGCTGCACACCCGCGAGCTCGGCGTCCTGGCCGGTGACCGGCGGGAGCTTGGAGAGACCGGCCGCCTTGAGGGCGGTGATGATGCCGCCGGCCATGCCGTCGTTGGCGGAGTAGACGCCGATGACCTTGTCCTTGCCCAGGGCGGAGAGCGCGCCCTCCATGTTGGCGTTGGCGTTCTCGGGCTTCCACTCCTTGGTGTCGTACTCCTTCCCGATGTTCACCCTGCCGTCGAGCTCGGCGTGGGCGCCCTTCTTGAAGAGGGCGGCGTTCGGGTCGGTGACGGCGCCGTTCATCATGACGATGTCGCCGGACTTGGCCTTGTCGCCGAGGGCCTGGAGGAGGGCCTTGCCCTGCACGTGGCCGACTTCCTCGTTGTCGAAGGACACGTAGGAGTCGATGGGACCCTGGGCGAGGCGGTCGAAGGCGACGACCGGGATGCCCGCGTCCTTGGCCTTCTTGACCGAGCTCGCGATGGCCGCGGAGTCGACCGAGTCCACGATGAGCGCGTCCACCTTGTTGGTGATCATCGTGTCGGCCTGCTGGCTCTGGGTGGTCGCGTCCTGCTTGGCGTTGGCGTAGACGATCTGGCCCTTGCCGTTGGTCAGCTCCTTGACCTTGGCCTCGATCAGCGGCTTGTCGAACTTCTCGTAGCGCGCGGTCTGGTTCTCCGGGAGCAGCAGGCCGATCTTGAGGTCGTCGCCCTTCTTGGCGCTGCTGCCGCTCGACGCCTTGGTACCGCCGCCGGACTGCTTGGCACTGCCACAGGCGGCGAGCGAGACGGCCATCGCGGTGGCGGCAACGGCTACAGCGGCACGACGCATGTTCGTGTTCACTTCAGAAACCTCCCTGACGAGGCCGCGACGTTGCGGCCGAGGTGGCTGGAAGTCAACTCGGCGTTAAGCCCACCGTCAAGGAGTAAATCCTTAACGAGATGACAACGGTGCCATCCGTTATCTAAGTGAAGGCAGGCGCCGAGGCGGGCAGAGCACTCTCCAACAGGGTGGAATCCCCCATTTCGCTGAGTACGAGAGCGAGCGCGCCCAGCACTTCCGCGCGGCCGCCGAGCGCCCCCGGAAGAACCGTCAACTGCCGTGCGGCGCTGGGGATCGCGTACCGCGACACGGAGTCCCGGATGGGCCCGAGGACCAGTTCGCCGGCCTCCGCCAGGTCGCCGCCGAGGACCACCCGGCTGGGGTTCAGGAGGTTGCACAGGTTGGCCACGCCGCTGCCGATGTGCCGCCCCACGTCCGCGACGACACGGCGGCAGCCGGGGTCGCCCTCGCGGGCCAGTTGGACCACTCGCTCCATGGTCAGGTCGGCTCCGTGGCTGGATTGCAGCAGGGGGAGCACATAGCGGGCCGCGGTGAAGGTCTCCAGGCAGCCGCGGTTTCCGCAGCGGCAGACCGGGCCCGACTCGTCCAGCGTGATGTGCCCGATCTCGCCCGCGGTGCCGCCGGGCCCCCGGTAGATCTGCCCGTCGATCACCAGGCCGGCGCCGACACCGCTCGCGACCTTGATGTACGCCAGGTCCCTGACCCCGCGCCCGCTGCCCCAGACCAGCTCGCCGAGCGCGCCCAGGTTGGCGTCGTTGTCGACGTACACGGGCACACCCAGGCGGCCGGAGAGCTCCTGACTGGGGTTGATGCCGGTCCAGCCCGGCAGGATCGAGGTGGAGCCGAGGGTGCCGGACTCCACGTCGATGGGGCCGGGCACGCCGAGGCCCACCCCGATGACCTTGTCCTGGCCGATGCCGGTGGCCGCGATCAGCCGCTTGACCAGCTCTTCCGCCCGGCCGAAGCCCTGCGCGGAGGAGGCGTCGACATCCAGCGGCTCGGACTCCTCGGCCAGCACCTGGTGGGCCAGGTTGCCGACGGCCACCCTCAGGTGCGTATGGCCGAAATCGACTCCGATGACGATCCCGGCCGAGCCGCTCAGCGAGACGCTGCGGGCCCGGCGGCCGCCGGCCGAGGTGGGGGTGACCTCGACGGTCCCGCCGTCCTTCAGCTCGCGGACGATGTTGGAGACCGTGGCCGCGGACAGACCGGTGGTCCTGGCGATCTCGGCCTGGGTGAGCGAGCCCGCCATGCGCACGGCGCGTACGACCCGCTCAAGGTTGGCCCGGTGCAGTGACGTCTGCGACCCCGGAGTCTCCATCGACTCATCCACTCCCGCCGTAGGCGGACGGCACGACGGCCGCCCCCGCACGGAGCCGCAGCATTGAGGCCCCGTCTTTTCTCCAACATGTGAACCCTAAGCTCAGCCTTCGGGGTGGTCTCCCGTCAAGACCTGAGCAGATGCGGAGCGGATCGGGAAACACCCGACCGCCCGCGGGCACGGGGCCCGCGGGCGGTCGGGGGGAGAATCGGGAACCGGAGGGGCGGCTACTTGAGGGCGCCCGCCGTCAGGCCCGCCTGGACCTGCTTCTGGAAGACGATGTAGACGGCGAGCACCGGCAGCATCGCGATCGACAGACCGGCGAACAGCGCCCCCCAGTCGCCCTGGTAACCCTGCTGCACGGCGAGGTCCGCGAGTCCCTGGGTGAGCACCCAGTTCTTGGTGTCGCCCTGGTTGAGCACCAGGGGCAGCAGGTACTGGTTCCACTGGCCGAGCACGTTGAAGATGCCGATGCTGATGATGCCGGGCTTGGCCATCGGCAGCATGATCTGGAAGAAGGTCCGGGTGTGCGAGGCCCCGTCGATCAGCGCGGCCTCGGCGACCGTGGTCGGCAGCGTGCGGAAGAAGGCGGTCATGAAGAAGACCGTGAACGGCAGCGAGTACGCGATGTAGATCAGGATCAGTCCGGGCAGCGTGTTCAGGATGCCCAGGTTCTTGGTGACGAAGAAGAGCGGTACGAGCACCATCACCACGGGGAACGCCATGCCGCCGACGAACAGGAAGTAGATGAACCGGTTGCCGGGGAACTCGAACCGGGCCAGCACATAGGCCGCCATCGACCCGAGCAGCATCGTGCCGACGGTCGAAGCGCCCACCACGAACGCGGTGTTGAGGAAGTACTGCCCGATGTTGGCCTTGCTCCAGGCCCGCGCCCAGTTGTCGAACTGGAAATGGGTGGGCAGCGACCAGGGGTGGGTGAGGATGTCGCCGGAGGTCTTGAACGAGCTCCACAGCGCCCACAGCAGGGGCACGCCCACCATGAGCGCCCAGACGAAGAGGAACACGTGCGAGAAGGCGTTGAGCACGCCGCCCTCGCTGCTGCGCCACTTCCAGCGGGCGGCGCTGGCGGCGGGTGCGGACGACTGCTCGCCGTCCACGTTCATGGTTTCGGTCGTCATCGCGCCACCCCTAGAATTCGATGCGCTCGCGGCGCGACAGCCGCATGCTGAGAATGGCGAACACCAGGGTCACGATGAGCATCGCGACACCCATGGCGGCGGCCATTCCGTACTGGCTGTTGTCCCGGAACGCCGTCTTGTAGAGGAGCAGCGGGACCACGTCGGTGGATTCGTCGGGGCCGCCGACGTTGACGGACATCAGCTGCACGTAGATGAAGGCGTCCATGGCGATGATGCCCATGTAGACCCAGGCGGTGGCCACCGTGTCGCGCAGCAGCGGCAGGGTGATCCGGAAGAACGTCTTGACCCGGGAAGCGCCGTCCAGGAGTGCCGCCTCGTAGATCTCGCCCGGAATGGAGGCCATTCCGGCGGAGAACAGGATGACGTAGAAGCCGACGTTCGCCCAGACCATCACGACCATGATGCAGATCAGCGCGATGTTGGAATCGCCGAGCCAGGACTGCTGGAGCGAACTCAGACCGACACTGGCCAAAAGGGAGTTGAGCATCCCGTTCTTGGTGTCGGGGTTGTAGATCTGCTGCCAGAGGATCGCGATGATCGTGATGGAGAGGACCTGCGGGAAGAAGAAGATCACCTTGTAGAGGCCGGAGCCCCGTACGCCGGCGACCCCCGCAGCACCTCTGCGGCGGCCGCCGACATTCAGCATGAAGGCGAAGAAGAGACCGAAAGCCAGCGTGACCACCGGCACGCACAGGAGCAGAAGGACGTTGTGCCACAACGCCTTCCAGAACAGGTCGTTGTGAATCAGCTTCTGGTAGTTGTCCAGCCCGATGAAGTTCTTCTCGGGCGTCAGTCCGCTCCAGCTCGTCATCGAAATCTGGAAGTCCTGGATGAACGGCGAGATCACGAGGACCCCGTAGAGCGCCAGGGGAATTGCCAGGAATCCGATGATGAACCGGTACTTGCCGTGTCGCATGTCGCCGGTCGCTCTCGTCTCAGCCAGTAGTGGTAAGCGGCCTCGTCAGAGGTGCTTGAACTTCGGGACGGAGGAGTCCTTCTTGGTGTCGTCCGACGCCTTCTGCGCGCGGTCGATCCATTCGGTCGCCTTGATCTTGCCGGAGAGCAGGTCGAGCGTCGCGTTGCCGATCGTCTCGTTGTTCAGCTTCTTGTACCAGTCCTGCAGACGGGAGTTGAGGACGTTCTGCCCGGCCGCCTTCAGGGCGGCGTTGGCGGAGGTCAGGCCCGGCGTCAGGGTCAGTCCGTCGGCGGCGCCCGCGACGCAGGTCAGCGACTTGATGGCGTTGGTGAAGTTGGTGGTCTGCTTCTTGCTGAGCATGATGCGCAGCAGTTCCATGCCGCCCGTGGGGTTCTTGCCGTCCTTGGCGACGATGAAGGGCTCGCCGGCCGCGGCGTACAAAGCGCCGAAGGGCAGCTTGTCGCTCGGGCCGCTGCCGATGAGGGAGCCGACCGCGAGGTCGAAGTCCTTCGGCATGGTCGGCGCGGCCTCGTTCTCCACCCAGGAGCCGTCGGCGACCATCGCGGCCCGGCCCTGCGTCCAGGCGGTCTGCATCTGGATGTGCGTCATGCCCTCGGAGCCCTGGAGGAAGTAGCCCTGGCCCGCCAACTCCTCGTAGTACGTGATGACTTCCTTGACGGCGTCGGTCTTGAACGCGCCGTCGTCGAGGTTGTCGATCGCGTTGAGGGCCTCCTTGCCGCCGACCTTGCCGATCTGGTGCAGCAGGTCGAAGTGGACGTAGTACGGGTACTTGCCCGGGTACGTGAACGGCGCGATGCCCGCGGCCTTGATCTTCTTGCAGAGCGCCAGCATGTCCGAGAAGGTCTGCGGGTACGTCCAGCCCTTCTCCTTGAACAGCTTGTTGGAGTAGAAGGTGCCGTAGACGGTGAACGCGTAGTTGAACGCGTACAGGGCCTGGGAGCCGAACTGGCCCTGCTCGATCGTGCCGGCGATCAGGACGTCGCGGACCTTCTTCGAGGGGTCGTCGATGGTCGGCGCGTCGAGGAGCGCGGTCAGGTCCTGGAGCTTGCCGGTCTTGGCGAGGGCGGCGGTGTCGAGATTGTCGGCGCCGGAGTTGTCCATGAAGTCCGGCGGGGTGCTGCTCGCGAAGCGCGGCTGGAGCTTCGGGCCGATCGCCTGGGTGCCGGTGTGCTTGACCGTGATGCCGAACTTGGCGTTGTAGTCGGCCTCGGCGGACTTGATGTAGTCGTCGCCGAAGCCGCCCTTGAAGACGAACGCCTCCAGCGCGGCGCCCTTGTTGACCCCGAGCGGATTGTCTGCCGACTTGGTGCCCTGGGAACTCGGCTTCTTGGTGCTGTCACTGCTGTCGGAACTGGCACACGCGCTGAGCAGTGACGTCGCCGGCACAGCCAGCAGGCCGATCGCCATGGCCCGCTTGAGTGCGTCACGGCGGTTGATCTCGGATCCCATGCTCAAGTCCTCGCCTTCTCCAGGACTCATGCGGTGCAGCGGAATCCGCCGACGCCCGCGAACAGTTGAAGCGTGAGTGGTGCCGTACATCCATCGCGGAGAGCTGCCCGGTGTCCGGGCCGAACCGGCCCGTCGCACTCCCCCCGCCCGCGTTCAGCGGGTTGCCCGGACGCCGACAGGTATAGTCCACTTCCCGTCAACTGAGCAAGATCGAAAGCAGGGTTGGCCGACAGTCTTTCCCGAGTTGAGACCTCGCAGATATATCCATTGGTACGTACCAATGTGGACGAGGCCGCTCCTTTTGACGCGCATTACACACCTTGACGCCCGCATTGCCGCTCGGGAAACAGGCCATCCATTCCGGCCCAACACCCTTGACACCGGACACCACTTGCCGCGCTACTGGATCCTGCGTTTCCGTTCTGACAACGTTGTCCACTTCGCACCTGCCGACTGAACCGGCTTTGCGCCGAAGGAAAGGGCCCGCATGCTGCCCAGATCCCGGTACCGACGAGGACCGGGGGCCGCCCTGGTGGCGGCCTCGTTCCTGCTCGTAGCGACGGCCCCATCGGCCGTCGGGGCGCCGTCGGCAACCGCCCGACCGCCCGAGGACGGCGGGCGGTTCAGCACCTCGTTCGAAACGGGCCAACCCCAGCCGGACTGGACCAATACCGTCGATACGGACCGTGCGGGCAACAAGCGGTCCTCGGGCGTCGACGGCGGCTTCACCAGCGGCATACCGGGCAATGTGACCGACAGGATCACGGACGTCCGGGCCAGCGCCGAGAACACCGACGGGGGTGAGGTGAAGGAGAACCTCATCGACGGTCAGCCCAGCACGAAATGGCTCGCCTTCCAGCCCACCGCTTGGCTCGAATTCGACTTCTCCGAACCGGTGAAGACGGTCACCTACGCGTTGACTTCGGCCAACGACGCCCCCGAGCGCGACCCCAAGGACTGGACGCTGAAGGGCTCGGCGGACGGCAAGGACTGGAAGACCCTGGACAGCCGCAGCGGCGAGAGCTTCAAGGACCGCTTCCAGACCAAGCCGTACGACTTCGCCAACACCACCGCCTACGCGCACTACCGCCTGGAGATCACCGCCAACAACGGCGCCCCGATCACCCAGCTCGCCGACATCCAGTTCTCCAACGGCGACACCAGCACCCCCGTCCCCCCGGACATGCTGACCGTGCCCGGCCGCGGCCCCGGCGGCTCCCCCACCGCCAAGGCGAACGCGGGCTTCACCGGGAAGCGGGCGCTGCGGTACGCCGGCACCCACAAGGCCCAGGGCCGGGCGTACTCGTACAACAAGGTCTTCGCCGTCCACACCCCGGTCGGCCGGGACACCGTGCTCGACTACAAGATCTTCCCGTCGATGACGGAGACCGACCTCAACTACCCCGCCACGAACGTGTCCGTGGACCTCGCCTTCACCGACGGCACCTATCTGAGTGACCTGAAGGCGCTGGACTCGCACGGCGGACTGCTCGGCCCGCAGGGCCAGGGCGCCGCCAAGACGCTCTACGTCAACCAGTGGAACCAGGTCTCCTCGCGGATCGGCACGGTGGCCGCGGGCAAGACGGTGGACCGGATCCTGCTGGCGTACGACTCGCCCAAGGGGCCGGCCAAGTTCCAGGGCTGGATCGACGACCTGTCGATCGCGCCGAAGAAGCCCGAGAAGCCGCTCGCGCACCTCTCGGACTACGCGCTGACCACCCGCGGCACCAATTCCAGCGGCTCGTTCTCGCGCGGCAACAACTTCCCGGCGACCGCGGTGCCCAACGGTTTCAACTTCTGGACGCCGGTCACCAACGCCGGTTCGCAGGACTGGCTGTACGACTACGCGCGGCGCAACAACGCCGACAACCTGCCGACGCTCCAGGCGTTCGGCGCCAGTCACGAGCCGAGCCCGTGGATGGGCGACCGGCAGACCTTCCAGGTGATGCCGTCGGCGGCGGCCGGCACCCCCGACGCCTCGCGGACCGCCCGCGCGCTCCCCTTCCGGCACGAGAACGAGACCGCGAAGCCCTACTACTACGGCGTCACCTTCGAGAACGGCCTCAAGACGGAGATCGCGCCGAGCGACCACGCCGCGATGATGCGGTTCACCTATCCCGGTGACGACGCGAGCCTGATCCTCGACAACGTCACCAACCAGGGCGGCCTCACCCTCGACCCGGCGACGTCCTCCTTCACCGGCTACTCCGATGTCAAGAGCGGCCTGTCGGCGGGCGCCGGACGGCTCTTCGTGTACGGGGTCTTCGATACGCCCGTGACCGCCGGCGGCAAGCTGCCGGGCGGTGGCGGCGCCGATGTCACCGGCTACGCGCGGTTCAGACCCGGCAAGAACCGCACGGTGACCCTGCGGCTCGCCACCTCACTCATCAGCGTGGACCAGGCCAAGGCGAACCTGGCCGCCGAGATCCCGGCGAGGACCGGCTTCGACAAGGTCGAGGACCAGGCGCGCAAGGCCTGGGACCAGATCCTGGGCCGCATCGAGGTCGAGGGCGCCTCGCACGACCAGCTGACCACCCTCTACTCCTCGCTCTACCGGCTCTACCTGTACCCCAACTCCGGCTACGAGAAGGTCGGTTCGAAGAACCAGTACGCCAGCCCCTTCGCCCCGAAGGCCGGCGAGGACACCCCGACCCGCACCGGGGCGAAGATCGTCGACGGCACGATGTACGTCAACAACGGGTTCTGGGACACCTACCGGACCACCTGGCCCGCGTACTCGCTGCTCACCCCGGAGAAGGGCGGCGAGATGGTCGACGGCTTCGTGCAGCAGTACAAGGACGGCGGCTGGATCTCCCGCTGGTCCTCGCCCGGCTACGCGGACCTGATGACCGGCACCAGTTCGGACGTGGCCTTCGCCGACGCCTACGTCAAAGGCGTGAAGTTCGACGCCGAGGCGGCGTACGAGGCGGCCCTGAAGAACGCCACGGTCGCCCCGCCGTCCTCGGGCGTCGGCCGCAAGGGCATGGACACCTCCCCCTTCCTCGGCTACGCCCCGACCTCGACCCCGGAGGGCCTGTCCTGGTCGATGGAGGGCTACATCAACGACTACGGCCTCGCGAAGATGGGCCAGGCGCTGTACGAGAAGACGAAGAAGCCCCGCTACAAGGAGGAGTCGGCGTACTTCCTGGGCCGCGCGCAGAACTACGTGAAGCTCTTCGACCCCAAGGCGGGCTTCTTCCAGGGCAAGGACGCGAGCGGCAACTGGCGGGTGCCGAGCGACACGTACGACCCGCGGATCTGGGCTACGACTACACCGAGACCAACGGCTGGGGCGCCGCCTTCACCGCGCCGCAGGACTCCCGGGGCCTGGCCAACCTGTACGGCGGGCAGGCGGGCCTCGCCAAGAAGCTCGACGCCTACTTCTCGACGCCGGAGACCGCCTCCCCCGAGTTCGCCGGTTCGTACGGCAGCGTCATCCACGAGATGACCGAGGCGCGTGACGTGCGGATGGGCATGTACGGGCACTCCAACCAGCCCGCCCACCACGTCACGTACATGTACGACGCGGCGGGCCGGCCCTGGAAGGCGCAGGAGAAGATCCGCGAGGTCATGCGTCGGCTCTACGTCGGCAGCGAGATCGGGCAGGGCTACCTCGGTGACGAGGACAACGGCGAGCAGTCGGCCTGGTACGTGTTCTCGGCGCTCGGCTTCTATCCGCTGGTGATGGGAAGCGGCGAGTACGCGATCGGTTCGCCCCTGTTCACCAAGGCGACCGTCCACCTGGAGAACGGCCGCGATCTGGTCGTGAAGGCGCCGGGGAACAGCACGGGGAACGTGTACGTGCAGTCCCTGAAGGTCAACGGGAAGGCGTGGAACTCGACGGCGCTTCCGCACGATCTGCTCGCGCGCGGCGGCACGCTCGACTTCACCATGGGCGCGCACCCCTCGTCGTGGGGCACCGGCAAGAACGCGGCGCCGGTCTCCATCACGAAGGACGACAAGGTGCCCGCCCCGCCGAGCGACGCGATCACCGGGTCGGGGCCGCTGTTCGACAACTCCTCGGCGACTTCGGCGACGTTCACCTCGGTGGAGCTGCCGGTGTCCGGGGCGACCCGGGCCGTCCAGTACACGCTCACCTCGGCGGACCGCGCCAAGGCCCCGACGTCCTGGACCGTGCAGGCCTCCGCGGACGGCAGGACGTGGAAGGACATCGACCGGCGGACGGGCGAATCGTTCACCTGGGACCGGCAGACCCGCGTCTTCTCGGTCCGCTCCCCCGGTTCGTACTCCCACTACCGGCTGGTGAGCGGGGGCGGTGAGGCGACGCTGGCGGAGGTCGAACTGCTCTCCTGAATCCCGCCCACGGCATGCGGCCGGAACTCTTCCCTGGAAATGACCCGAATTGATCTGGACATAGGGCGATTTGGCCGTTCGGATATGCAACTTCCTCACAGGCCAAACTAGTTGACTTGTGAAGAAGCCGTGGAACGATCGCGGTGGGACGCCGACTCCTCACGAGGTGCGGCGTCCCACTCATGATCGCTTCAGCAGACTCAGGAGCATTACGTGGCCAAACTCAATGGCCGTAAGAACGGCAGGGCACTCTCCCGCCTCGCCGTGGCGGCGACGGCCGCCGCGCTCGTCGCCGCGAGCGCCGGTGCGGCCTCGGCCGGCGGCGTCTCGCCCGCCACCGGGCGGCTGAAGGCCTCGCCGAGCGCCCCGAAGGCCAAGCACTTCGCTGCCGCACGCGACGCCGCGGCCGCGCCCGGCAGCGCCGCGGACCCGGTCTTCCCGATGTTCGCCGTGGACAACGCGGGCGGCGGCTGGGCCTACGCTCCCAACGGTTCGGGCGGTCTCACCCCCCGCGCGGGCCAGCCCGACGACTACGGGTACCTGGCCAACGACGCGCTGGTCGACAACAACGGCGACGGCTTCGCCGACGGCGAGTGGCAGTGGGACAAGAGCGGGGTGCTGCACTACTTCACCGACGCCAACTCCCCTGACAAGGTCATCGGCGGCGGCTGGAACATCTACGACAAGGTGCTCTCGCCGGGCAACCTGGCCGGCGGCCAGGCGTACGACATCATCGCGCGCGACCGGGCGGGCGTGCTGTGGCTGTACCTCGGCTACGGCGACGGCACCATGACCAGCCGCATCAGGGTCGGCGCGGGCTGGGACGCCTACACCGAGATCGCCGGCAAGGGCGACCTGACCGGTGACGGCAAGCCCGACATCGTCGCGCGCGACAAGGCGGGCGTGCTGTGGCTCTACAAGGGCACCGGCGACTACCGGGCCCCGTTCGCGCCCCGCGTCAGGATCGGCGCCGGGTGGAACGCGTACAACAAGCTCGTCTCCACCGGTGACCTGGACCTGGACGGCAAGTCCGACCTGATCGCCCGGGACAACAACGGCGGGCTGTGGCTGTACAAGGGCACCGGCAACGCCGCCGCCCCGTACCGGCCGCGCGTGCAGATCGGCTACGGCTACAACATCTACCGGCTGATGACTTCCTGACGCGCCGGTACGAAGCGGCAGGGCCGCACCCCCCTTCCGGGGAGTGCGGCCCTGCCGTCGTTCCTGGCCGCCTACTTGCGGATCAGGTTGCGCAGCACGTACTGCATGATGCCGCCGTTGCGGTAGTAGTCCGCCTCACCGGGGGTGTCGATGCGGACGACCGCGTCGAACTCGACACCCGTGTCGGTGGTGACCTTGACCGTGCGCGGGGTACTGCCGTCGTTCAGGACGGTCACACCGGTGAAGGAGAAGGTCTCCTCGCCGGTCAGGCCGAGCGAGGCGGCGGTGGCGCCCTCCGGGAACTGGAGCGGCAGGACGCCCATGCCGATGAGGTTCGAGCGGTGGATGCGCTCGTACGACTCGGCGATGACGGCCTTGACGCCGAGCAGCGCGGTGCCCTTGGCGGCCCAGTCGCGGGACGAGCCCGAGCCGTACTCCTTGCCCGCCAGGATGACCAGCGGGATGCCGGCGGCCTGGTAGTTCTGCGAGGCGTCGTAGATGAAGGAGACCGGGGCGCCCTCGACGGTGAAGTCGCGGGTGAAGCCGCCCTCCGTGCCCGGCGCGATCTGGTTGCGCAGGCGGATGTTGGCGAAGGTGCCGCGGATCATGACCTCGTGGTTGCCACGGCGCGAGCCGTAGGAGTTGAAGTCACGGCGCTCGACGCCGTGCTCCGTGAGGTACTTGCCGGCCGGGGTGTCGGCCTTGATCGCACCGGCCGGGGAGATGTGGTCGGTGGTGACCGAGTCGCCCAGCTTCGCCAGGACCCGCGCGCCGGCGATGTCGGAGACCGGGGTGGTCTCCATCGTCATGCCCTCGAAGTAAGGGGGCTTGCGGACGTAGGTGGACTCGGTGTCCCACTCGAAGGTGTTGCCGGTCGGGATCGGCAGCGACTGCCACTGCGCGTCACCCGCGAAGACGTCCTGGTAGGACTTGTTGAACATGTCCTCGCCGATGGCGTTCGCCACGACGTCGTTGACCTCGGCCTCGGTGGGCCAGATGTCCTTGAGGAAGACCGGGTTGCCGTCGGTGTCGGTGCCGATGGCCTCGGTCGTGATGTCGACCTTCATCGAACCGGCGATGGCGTACGCGACGACCAGCGGCGGGGACGCCAGGTAGTTCATCTTGACGTCGGGGTTGATCCGGCCCTCGAAGTTGCGGTTGCCGGAGAGCACCGAGGTGACCGCGAGGTCGTGCTCGTTGATCGCCTTCGAGATCTCCTCGTCCAGCGGACCGGAGTTGCCGATGCAGGTGGTGCAGCCGTACCCGACGAGGTTGAAGCCCATCTTGTCGAGGTACGGGGTGAGCCCGGCCTTGTCGAAGTAGTCGGTGACGACCTTCGAGCCCGGGGCGAGCGTGGTCTTGACCCACGGCTTGCGGGTCAGGCCCTTGTCCACGGCCTTCTTCGCGACGAGCGCGGCGGCGACCATGACGTACGGGTTCGAGGTGTTGGTGCAGGAGGTGATCGCGGCGACGGTGACGGCGCCGTGGTCGATCTCGAAGGACGAGCCGTCGGCCAGGGTGACCAGCGTCGGGCGGCTCGGCACGCCGTTGGCGGAGGCCGGGGAGTCGGAGGCCGGGAAGGACTCCTTGCCCGCCTCGTCGTCCTCGTCGACGTAGTTGCGCACGTCCAGCGCGAACTGCTGCGCGGCGTTGGCGAGGATGATGCGGTCCTGCGGGCGCTTGGGACCGGCGATCGACGGAACGACCGTGGAGAGGTCCAGCTCCAGCTTCTCGGAGAAGTCGGGCTCGGCGGCCGGGTCCAGCCAGAGGCCCTGCTCCTTGGCGTACGCCTCGACCAGCGCGACCTGCTGCTCGGAGCGGCCGGTCAGCTTCAGGTACTTCAGCGTCTCGTCGTCGATCGGGAAGATCGCGGCGGTGGAGCCGAACTCCGGCGACATGTTGCCGATGGTGGCGCGGTTGGCGAGGCTGGTGGCCGCGACGCCCTCGCCGTAGAACTCCACGAACTTGCCGACGACGCCGTGCTTGCGCAGCATCTCGGTGATCGTGAGGACCAGGTCGGTGGCGGTGGTGCCCGGGTTCAGCTCGCCGGTCAGCTTGAAGCCGACGACGCGCGGGATGAGCATGGAGACCGGCTGGCCGAGCATCGCGGCCTCGGCCTCGATGCCGCCGACGCCCCAGCCGAGCACACCGAGACCGTTGACCATCGTGGTGTGCGAGTCGGTGCCGACCAGGGTGTCCGGGTAGGCCTGGCCGCCCCGGACCATGACCGTACGGGCCAGGTGCTCGATGTTGACCTGGTGGACGATGCCGGTGCCCGGCGGGACGACCTTGAACTCGTCGAACGCGGTCTGGCCCCAGCGCAGGAACTGGTAGCGCTCCTTGTTGCGGCCGTACTCCAGCTCCACGTTCTGCGCGAACGCGTCCTTGGTGCCGAACTTGTCGGCGATGACGGAGTGGTCGATGACCAGCTCGGCCGGTGCGAGGGGGTTGATCTTCGCCGGGTCGCCGCCGAGCTCCTTGACGGCCTCACGCATGGTGGCGAGGTCCACGACACAGGGCACACCGGTGAAGTCCTGCATGATCACGCGGGCCGGGGTGAACTGGATCTCCTGGCTCGGCTGAGCCTGCGAGTCCCAGCCGCCGAGCGCGCGGATGTGGTCGGCGGTGATGTTCGCGCCGTCCTCGGTGCGGAGCAGGTTCTCCAGGAGAACCTTCAGGCTGTAAGGGAGGCGCGCGGAGCCCTCGACCTTGTCCAGCTTGAAGATCTCGTACGACTCGTCGCCCACGCGCAGCGTGCTGCGGGCGTCGAAGCTGTTCGCCGACACGACAGTCTCCTTCATATGTGTGCGCGTTCCACCACAATCCTGCCGCCACGACTTCTCGTCGATCCGCTAAGGTAAGGCTAAGTTAGGTAATCCTTACCGAGCGTCGGCTGCGGTGCGCCTCAGTAGATATCTCGATGTCGAGATAACTCTAGTACATGGCCGCGCCCTGGTCATGCACGAGCGGCGCGTCCACCCTGCCCTCACACTGCGCCATGCCCGGCCGGACCGCACCCCGGTCCTCCCGAGTCGGCGTGCGTCACACCCGGCACACCTGTACGGACGTCTCCCGTTTGCCGCCGGTGCGCCGGACCCGCACCATCGAATTGACGGTGCCTCACCCGGGTGGCCCAGCCCAGCGCGAGCGTCATCTCATATCTGAGATAACCTGCCCCCATGGCAGACGACTACCTCGTACGCATCGGCAAGCTCATCCGTGACGCCCGGCAGCACCGGGGCTGGACGCAGGCGCAGTTGGCCGAGGCTCTGGGCACCAGCCAGAGCGCCGTGAACCGCATCGAGCGCGGGAATCAGAACATCAGCCTTGAGATGATCGCGCGCATCGGGGAAGCGCTCGACAGTGAAATCGTCTCCCTCGGGTATGCGGGCCCCATGCATCTGCGCGTGGTGGGCGGCCGCCGCCTCTCGGGTTCGATCGACGTCAAGACGAGCAAGAACGCGTGCGTCGCGCTGCTCTGCGGCTCGCTGCTCAACAAGGGCCGCACCGTACTGCGCCGGGTGGCCCGCATCGAAGAGGTCTACCGGCTCCTCGAAGTCCTCAACTCCATTGGTGTACGCACCCGTTGGATCAATGAGGGCATCGACCTGGAGATCGTACCGCCGGCCGAGCTCGACCTCGACGCCATGGACGCGGAGGCCGCCCGCCGCACCCGCTCCATCATCATGTTCCTCGGCCCGCTGCTGCACCGCATGGACCAGTTCCGGCTGCCGTACGCCGGCGGCTGCGACCTCGGCACCCGCACCATCGAGCCGCACATGATCGCGCTGCGCCGGTTCGGCCTGGACATCACGGCCACCGAGGGGATCTACCACGCCGAGGTGGCGCGCACCGCGCCCGACCGGCCGATCGTGCTGACCGAACGCGGCGACACCGTCACCGAGAACGCGCTGCTCGCCGCCGCCCGCAACAACGGCGTCACCGTCATCCGCAACGCCTCCTCCAACTACATGGTCCAGGACCTGTGCTTCTTCCTGGAGGCGCTCGGCGTACGGGTCGACGGCATCGGCACCACCACCCTGACCGTGCACGGCATGGCCGACATCGACGTGGACGTCGACTACTCGCCCTCCGAGGACCCGGTCGAGGCGATGAGCCTGCTGGCCGCCGCCGTCGTCACCGAGTCCGAGCTGACGATCCGTCGGGTGCCGGTGGAGTTCCTGGAGATCGAGCTCGCGGTCCTCGAAGAGATGGGCCTCGACCACGACCGCACGGCCGAGTACGCCGCCGACAACGGGCGCACCCGGCTGATCGACCTCACCGTGCGGCCCTCCAAGCTGGAGGCGCCCATCGACAAGATCCACCCGATGCCGTTCCCCGGCCTCAACATCGACAACGTGCCGTTCTTCGCGGCGATCGCGGCGGTGGCCCAGGGCAAGACTCTCATCCACGACTGGGTGTACGACAACCGCGCGATCTACCTCACGGACCTCAACCGCCTGGGCGGCCGCCTCCAGCTCCTCGACCCGCACCGGGTCCTGGTGGAGGGCCCCACCCGCTGGCGCGCCGCCGAAATGATGTGCCCCCCGGCACTGCGCCCGGCCGTGGTGGTCCTGCTCGCCATGATGGCCGCCGAGGGCACGTCCGTGCTGCGCAACGTGTACGTCATCAACCGCGGCTACGAGGACCTGGCCGAGCGCCTCAACTCGGTGGGCGCGCAGATCGAGATCTTCCGCGACATCTAGCCGGACCGGGGCGGGCGTTCACCCCGCCCGCCCCCCGATCCGCTACCGGCCGCCCAGGATCCGCTTCGGGCGGGGCTCCACCGGTTCGTCGCGGGCCCTGGCCCACAGGGAGCGGATGTGGCCCAAGTGGCGGGCCATGCACGCCTCGGCGGCCGGCCGGTCGCCGGACCGCATCAGGTCGAGGAGCTCGATGTGCTCCTGGGCGGACGAGATCAGCTCGCCGCGTTCATCGAGCTTGGTGAGCCCGTACAGCCGGGAGCGCTTGCGCAGTTCGCCGACCGTTTCGACCAGCCGCTCGTTCCCCGCGAGCCCGAGGAGCTGGAGGTGGAAGCGGCGGTCGGCGTCGAGGTAGCCGATCAGATCGTGCTCGCGGGCCCGGTCCACTATCTCCTGGGCGATGGGCCGCAGCGCCTCCAACTGCTCGGCGGTCGCGCTGTCGGTGACCTTTCCCACGGTCGGCACCTCGATCAGCGCGCGCAGTTCCGTGTACTGGTCCAGATCGCGCTCGCTGACCTCGGTGATCCGGAAGCCCTTGTTGCGGACCGGCTCGACCAGGCCTTCGCGGGCCAGATCGAGCATCGCCTCGCGCACCGGTGTCGCGGAGATCCCGAAATCGGCGGCGAGGCCGGGGGCGGAGTAGATGGTGCCGGGGCGGAGCTCGCCCGCCACCAGTGCGGCGCGCAGGGCGTGGGCGACCTGGTCGCGCAGCCGTTCCTGGGCAACGATGAGATTGCGCTGTTTCAGGTCGCCCATGGCACTTCCTCCGTGATTCCGCGGAGGCTCAGCGTACAATCCTCCCTCCCCGCGAAGGGCTGCCCGGTTCAACTGCCGCTGTGCGTACGGCACTCGAAGTCCGGTGCAGGGCTGCCGCGACGGCCAGATCCTCCCAGGCCATGCCCACGCTCTTGAACAGCCGCGGCCGGTCCCCGGACAGCCGGGCCCCGCCCCGCACCAGCCCGGCCAGGGTGCCCGCGATGTGGTCCTCGCCGATGACGCCCTCGGCCAGCGGGATCAGCAGATCGCCCGCCTCGCGCAGGGCGGCCGTCCGCGCCTCCACCCACACCGAGGAGCGCCGCACCAGCTCCGAGTCGGTCTCCCGTACGGCCGGTTGATGGGAGCCGACCGCGACCACGGCGGCATGGCCGGGGACGAGCCGCCCGTCGAAGAGCGGCTCGTGCGCGGTGGTGCAGCAGATGACGAGATCGGCGCCGGACACGTCCGACGGCGTGCCCGTCCGGGCTTCCAGGCCCAGCTTCCGCGCGTACGCCACCAGGCGCTCGGACCGCTCGGGTGTGCGCGAGACGACCGTCAGATGGGTCAACTCCCTTGTGTGCAGCGCCGCTTCGAGGTGGGCGTACGCCTGCGGTCCCGCGCCGAAGACGACCAGGCGCGCCGCGTCGGGTGCGGCGAGCGCGTCGATCGCCAGGGCCGATACGGCCGCGGTGCGCACGCCGGTCAGCGCGGCGCCGTCGAGGAGGGCGACGGGCAGCAGGGTGGGCCCGTCGAGGAGGAGGAAGCTGCCGGTGATCCGGGGCAGTCCGCGGCCCGGGTTGGCGGGTGCGACCCCGGCGATCTTCACTCCGGCGTACGTCGCGGACGCGGCCGGCATGATGAGCAACTCCCCCGCCGGGACGGGCACGTTGGAGCGGGCCGGGCACATCTCGGGGTCGAGGCCGTCCCGCAGGACCGCCGCCAGGGCTTCGGCCGCGGCGGGTGGGGTCAGCAGAGCGGCGATGTCGTCCGCGTCGAGCTGGATCACAGCAGAAATCCCGTCGCCAGTTCGTCGTACGGGTCGAGGACGAAGGTGTGCTCGCCGGTGCGGTGGGCCGAGCCGGTGACCTCGGTGAGCGTGCCTTTCTCCGAACGGGACACGATGCGGCCGGTGAAGACCGTGCCGGTCACCGACTCGTGGCGCAGTTCGTCGCCGGGGCCGATGGTGCCGTCGTCGGCGAGCAGGACCAGCCGGGCACAGGTGCCCGAGCCGCACGGGGAGCGGTCGATCTGGCCGTCGGCGAACACGGTCACACTGCGCTGGTCCGGCCCGGCCGGCCGGTCCGCCAGGTCCTCGTGGAAGATCACTCCGTACACCCCCGCGAGGAGCGGATTCGCCGGGTCCGCGGTGGCGGGGTGGCCGGTCAGTGCGCCGCGCATCTCCCTTGCCACGGAGGTGAGTTGGGGCAGCGAGGCGCGGTCGACGGCGAGGCCGAGGTCCGCCGCCGCCACCGATACGTAGCAGGCTCCGGCGTGCGCCACGGACACCTCGGCCGTGCCGCGCGACGTGGCCACGGGGATCTTGCGGGCGGTGACCCGGGCCGGGACGCCCCGGAAGGTGACCTCGGTGGTGCGGCCCCCGGTGCGGTGCACCAGCGCGGCGACCCGGCCGGACGGCACGTCGATCCTCACCTCGGCGGTGCCGTCGTCCGGCGCGGGGACCCGGCCGCTGGCCACGGCCCAGGCGCCCAGCGCGATCGTGCCGTGGCCGCAGGCGGTCGAGTAGCCGTCCTTGTGCCAGAACAGCACGCCGAAGTGGGCGCCGTCGTCGTCGGCCGGAACGATGAAACCGCCGTACATCCCGGCGTGGCCGCGGGGTTCCTGGACGAGCAGCCGCCGGACGTCGTCCAGGGGGCCCGGTCTCGGCGCGTCGGGGGCGCCGCCCGCGCCGATCACGGTGGCCCAGCGTTCGGCGACGGTGTCCCCGGGCACGGGCGGCAGCCCGTCCGCGACGATGCGGAACGGTTCGCCCGCGGTGTGGAAGTCGACGGTGCGCACCACCACGGGCGGCTTCACAGCAGGAACCCTTCCGGGAAGGGGTCGGACGGGTTCAGGAAGTACTGGGCGGTTCCGGTGATCCAGGCCCGTCCGGTGACGGTGGGCACGACCGCGGGGAGGCCGCCGACCGTGGTCTCGCCGACGAGCCGGCCGGTGAACTCCGTACCGATGAACGACTCGTTGGTGAAGTCGCGGTGCAGGGGGAGCTCGCCGCGGGCGTGCAGCTGGGCCATCCGCGCGGAGGTGCCGGTGCCGCACGGGGAGCGGTCGAACCAGCCCGGGTGGATCGCCATGGCGTGCCGCGAGCGCGTCGCGTCGGAGCCGGGAGCCGCGAGGTAGACGTGTTTCACCCCGCCGATCTCCGGGTGCTCGGGGTGCGCCGGACGGTCGGTCGCGTTGATGGCGTCCATGATGGCGAGCCCGGCGGCGAGCAGCTCGTCCTTGCGGTCCCGGTCGAAGGGCAGGCCGAGTGCGCCGAGGTCCATGAAGGCGTAGAAGTTGCCTCCGTAGGCGAGGTCGTAGGTGACCGTGCCGAAGCCCGGGACCGCCACCTTCCGGTCGAGCGCCAGGCAGAACGCGGGAACGTTGGTCAGCGTGACGGACTTCGCCTCGCCGTCCTCGACCCGTACGTCCACGCTGACCAGACCGGCCGGGGTGTCGAGCCGTACGGTGGTGACGGGCTCGGTGACCGGGACCATTCCGGTCTCCACCAGCACGGTGGCCACCCCGATGGTGCCGTGGCCGCACATCGGCAGGAGCCCGGAGACCTCGATGTAGAGGACGCCGTAGTCCGCGTCGGGCCGGGTCGGCGGCTGGAGGATCGCGCCGCTCATCGCGGCGTGGCCGCGCGGCTCGTACATCAGCAGCGTACGGATGTGGTCGAGATGCTCGATGAAGTGCAGTCGCCGCTCGGCCATGGTGGCGCCCGGGATGACGCCCAGGCCGCCGGTGATGACGCGGGTCGGCATGCCTTCGGTGTGCGAGTCGACCGCGTGGTAGATGTGTCGGGTCCGCATGATTCGCCTCCCTGGCGGGCTACTTGTGGCCTTCGGCGAGCGCCTTCTCGGTGGCGGCGCGCACCACGGCTTCCTGTTCTGCGGTGAGCGGGTGCCGGGGCGGCCGGACGGGTCCGCCGGGCCGGCCCGCCAGGTCCATGGAGAGCTTGATCGCCTGGACGAACTCGGTCTTCGAGTCCCAGCGCAGCAGCGGATGGAGCGCCCGGTAGAGGGGACGGGCCGTGGCGAGGTCGCCGTCGACCGCCGCGCGGTAGAGCTGGGCGCAGGAGACGGGCAGCGCGTTGGGGTATCCGGCGATCCAGCCGACCGCACCGGCCAGCGCCAGTTCGAGCAGTACGTCGTCGGCCCCGACCAACAGGTCCAGTTCCGGGGCGAGTTCGGCCATCTCGTAGGAGCGGCGCACATCGCCGCTGAACTCCTTCACGGCGACGATGCTGCCATCCGCGTACAGCTGGGCGAGCAACGCGGGCGTGAGGTCGACCTTGGTGTCGTACGGGTTGTTGTAGGCGACGACGGGCAGCCCCGCCCTGGCGACCTCGGCGTAGTGGGCCCGTACGGCCCGGTCGTCGGCGCGGTAGGCGTTCGGCGGCAGCAGCAGTACGGAGCCCGCGCCGGCCTCGCGGGCCTGCTCGGCCCAGCGGCGGGATTCGGCGCTGCCGTAGGCGGCGACCCCGGCCATGACGCGGGAGCCGTCGCCCGCCGCCTCGACCGCCGTGCGCACGACGCGGGCGCGCTCCTCGTCGGTGAGGGTCTGGTACTCGCCGAGCGAACCGTTCGGCACGACGCCGTCGCTGCCGTTGTCGATCAGCCAGCGCACGTGCCGGGCGTAGGCGCTGAAGTCGACGGAGAGGTCGGTGTGCAGGGGAAGTGCGGTCGCGACGAGGATTCCGTGCCAGGGCCGGAGGCGCTGAGGTGCTGCAGACGTCATGATCGGTCTCCCTAGAGTGGTGTGTGACATTTTACTGACCTGTGCAGGGTGCCCACAAGAGCCGGACACGAGGGAGATCGCGCACGTCCGGCGGGGCCTGTGCAACAGAGCGGGGTGGGCGGCAAATCCCCTGCCCCAGGGGGAACTTGGGGCCTTGGGTGGGCTGTTCAGCGAGCCGTCACATAGTAATGTGAAATAGCACTGACCTTATGTACACCCATCCCTTGCCCGTCCTCAACCCTGGGAGCCCTGATGGCCGAGCGCCCCGCCCGCCCCAACACCGGCAGCCACGACCTTCCCGTCGGCCTCGAACTCGCCGCGTTCATGACCGCGGACTGGGCTCCCACCCCGCTGCCCGCGGACGCCCGGGTGCAGGGGTTCGAGGTCACCCCGGGCCGCCGGGCGCGGCTCTCCGCCCGCTTCCCCGGGGAGCGGCTCATCGTGCCCGCAGGGGAGTTGGCGGTCCGCAGCAACGACTGCGACCACCGCTTCCGCCCGCACAGCGCGTACGCCTGGCTGACCGGCCTGACCGGTGAGGACCAGCCCGGCCATGTGCTCGTGCTCGAACCGTCCGGTTCCGGGCACGAGGCGGTGCTGTACGTGCGGCCGCGCTCGCCGCGCGCCGACGGCGGCGACGAGTTCTACCGCGACCGCAGGTACGGAGAGTTCTGGGTGGGGCGCCGCCCCGACCTCGCGGAGGCGGAGCGCCTGACGGGGATCCGCTGCGCCCACGTGGACGACCTGGGCGCCCTGCCGCCCGGCCGCGACGCGTCGACGGACCCCGAACTGGCGCAGGTGCTCTCCGAGTTGAGGCTGGTGAAGGACGCCTGGGAGGTGGCCCAGCTCCAGCTGGCCGTCGACCAGACCACCGCGGGTTTCGAGGACGTCGTACGCTCCCTGCCGCGCGCCCTCCCCCATCCGCGGGGCGAGCGCGTGCTCGAAGGGGTCTTCGGGCTGCGCGCCCGCGCCGAGGGCAACGGCACGGGGTACGAGACGATCGCCGCGTCCGGCGCGCACGCCTGCGTACTGCACTGGATCCGCAACGACGGGCGGCTCGATGCGCGGGACCTGCTGCTGCTCGACGCGGGCGTGGAGACCGACACCCTCTACACGGCCGACATCACCCGCACGCTCCCGCTCTCGGGCCGCTTCTCCCCTGTCCAGCGCCAGGTGTACGAACTCGTCCTGGCCGCGCAGGAGGCGGGCATCGCGGCGCTGCGGCCGGGCGCCGCCTTCCGCGACTTCCACCGGGCCGCGATGGCGGTCATCGCGGAGGGCCTGACGGAGTGGGGCGTCCTCAAGAGCGCCTCGGGCGAACTGCACCGCCGCTACACCCTGTGCGGCAGCGGGCACATGCTGGGCCTGGACGTCCACGACTGCGCGAAGGCGCGCGCCGAGACGTACCTGGAGGGCGTGCTTGAGCCCGGCCAGGTCCTCACCGTCGAGCCCGGCCTGTACCTCCAGCCGGACGACGAGACCCTGCCGCCCGAGCTGCGCGGGATAGGCGTCCGCATCGAGGACGACCTGGTGATCACGGAGAACGGCGCCCAGCTGCTGTCGGGGGCGCTGCCGAGGTCGGTCGAGGGGATCGAGGAGTGGATGGGGGAGCTGCTTGAGGGGTGAGTTCCGCCGGGGCGGGGGCTAGTCGAGGACCGCGAAGCCGTCCAGTTCGATCCGGGCCTGGGTGTCCCACAGGCGCACCGCGCCGATCACCGCCATCGCCGGATAGTCGCGGCCCGCCAACTCCCGCCAGATGGCGCCGAGTTCGCGGGCCCGCTCCCGGTACTCCGCGACATCCGTGGCGTACACGGTGACCCGCGCGAGATCGCCCGGCGTGCCCCCCGCCGCTCCAAGCGCCGCGAGGAGGTTGGACAGCGCGGTGCGGAACTGCTCGGGCAGCGTGTCGCCCACCACCTTGCCGTCGCCGTCCAGCGCGGTCTGCCCCGCGAGGAAGACGAGGCGGCTGCCGCTGGCGACCACCGCGTGGCTGAACCCCGTCGCCGGGGACAGTTCGGCCGGGTTCAACCGCTCCAGGCTCATCGGTACAGCTCCTTCGCGATGATCGTGCGCTGCACTTCGCTCGCTCCCTCGTAGATGCGGGGCGCGCGCACCTCACGGTAGAGGTGTTCGAGCAGGTGCCCGCGTTGCAGCGCGCGGGCGCCGTGGAGCTGGACCGCCGTGTCGACGACGTGCTGCGCCGTCTCGGTGGCGAACAGCTTGGCCATCGCCGAACCGCGCGCGATGCCCGCGTCGCCCCGGTCGTGGGCGGACGCCGCCGCGTACACCAGGAGCCGCGCCGCCTCGGTGCGGGTCGCCATGTCGGCGACCTGGTGGGACACCGCCTGGAGATCCTTCAGCCGGCCGCCGAACGCGGCCCGTCGGGCGGTGTGCTCGACCGTCGCGTCCAGCGCCGCCTGCGCCATGCCGACGGCGAACGCCCCGACGCTCGGCCGGAACAGGTTGAGGGTGTTCATCGCGACGCCGAAGCCCCGGTCCACCTCGCCGAGGACGTCGTCGGCGCTCACGGGTACGCCGTCGAATCCGAGGCTGCCGATGGCGTGCGGCGACAGCATGTCGAGCGCGGTGCCGGTCAGCCCCGGCCGGTCGGCGGGGACGAGGAAGGCCGTCACTCCGCGCGCGCCCGCGTCCGGCGTGGTACGGGCGAAGACGGTGTAGAAGTCGGCCTCGGGCGCGTTGGAGATCCAGCACTTCTCCCCGGTGAGCCGCCAACCACCGCTGTACTCAACGGCGTTGAGGCTGAGCGCGGCGGCGTCCGAGCCCGCGTCCGGCTCGCTGAGCGCGAAGGCCGCGACCGCGCGGCCCGCCGCCACCCCGGGCAGCCAGCGTTCGCGCTGCGCGGCCGATCCGTACGCGGCGACCGGATGCGCGCCGAGGCCCTGGAGGGCGAGCGCGGTCTCCGCCTCCGTGCACGCGTACGCCAGCGATTCGCGCATCAGGCACAGGTCGAGCGCGCCCGAGTCGAAGAGGCGGGCCAGCAGGCCGTACTCCCCGAGCGCCTCGACGAGTGGCCGGTTGACGCGTCCTGGCTCACCCTTGTCCGCAAGGGGGCGCAGCCGCGCCCCGGCGAGCACCCGCAGTTCCCCGCACCACTCCAGCTGGTCCGGCTCCAGCGCGAATCCGGGCATGGCCACCCCTTTCCCACTCGGGCTCCGACAACGGCACAGCCGCTCTATCGCGAACTGTTGACTGTCGTCATGCAAACGATACGCTCCAGATGCGACAAGGGGGCGATCCCGTATGGAGCTGAAGACCTCAGCGCACGCCGACACCTTTCCCCGCGACCATCTGCCGCCGTACGAGCAGTGGCCCGAGCTGATCCTCGACCTGCCCGGTCCCGCCCGCCCCGAGCGGCTCAACTGCGGCGCCGAACTCCTCGACACCACCATCGGGCGCTTCGGCCCGGACCGCCCCGCCTTCCGCACCGGCGACGGGGAGGTCTGGACGTACGCGGAACTGCGCGACCGGGTCGACCGGATCGCCCACGTCCTGACGGGCGAGCTCGGCGTGGTGCCCGGCAACCGGGTGCTGCTGCGCGGGCCGACCACGCCGTGGCTGGCCGCGTGCTGGCTGGCGGTGATGAAGGCGGGCGCGGTCGCCGTGACGGTCCTGGCCCAGCAGCGCGCGCACGAGCTGGCCGTCATGTGCGACATCGCGCGGATCGGCCACGCGCTGTGCGACGCCCGCGCGCTAGCCGATCTGGAGAAGGCCCGGGTGCCCGGACTGCGCGTCACGGCGTACGGCGGCGACGGCCCCGGCGATCTGCTGAACCGCATCGAGCGGGCCCCTTCCGGGCGGTTCACCGCCGTCGACACCTCGGCGGACGATGTCGCCCTGATCGCGTTCACCTCGGGCACGACGGGTCGCCCGAAAGGCTGTATGCACTTCCACCGGGATGTGCTCGCCATCGCCGACACCTTCGCGCGCCATGTGCTGAAGCCGACGCCCGACGACGTCTTCGCGGGCAGCCCCCCGCTCGGCTTCACCTTCGGGCTCGGCGGCCTCGTCATCTTCCCGCTGCGGGCCGGCGCCTCGTCGCTGCTACTCGAACAGGCCGGCCCCAAGCAGCTGCTGCCCGCGCTCGCCGAGCACCGGGTGTCGGTCCTGTTCACCGCGCCGACCGCGTACCGGGCGATGCTGGACGAGCTCGACGCGTACGACCTGAGCGCGCTGCGGCGCTGCGTGTCGGCCGGCGAGAACCTTCCGGCGGCGACCTGGCGGGCCTGGCAGCAGCGGACCGGGCTGCGCATCATCAACGGCATCGGGGCCACCGAACTGCTGCACATCTTCATCTCGGCGGCGGACGGCGACATCCGGCCCGGCACCACCGGCCGAGCCGTGCCCGGCTGGCAGGCCCGCATCGTCGACACCGAGGGACGGCCCGTGGCGGACGGCGAACCCGGGCTGCTCGCCGTGCGCGGCCCGGTCGGCTGCCGCTACCTCGCGGACGAGCGGCAGCGGGAGTACGTGCGGGACGGCTGGAACGTCACGGGCGACACCTATGTGCGCGAGAGCGGCGGCTGGTTCCGGTACGTGGCCCGCGCCGACGACATGATCATTTCGAGTGGCTTCAACATCGCCGGCCCCGAGGTCGAGGACGCGCTGCTGCGCCACCCCGATGTCACCGAGGCCGCGGTGGTGGGGCGCCCCGACGAGACCCGCGGCCATGTCGTGGTCGCCTACTGCGTGTTGCGGCCCGGCGTGCCGCGCGGGGAGGGCACGGTGGCGCTGCTGCGCGACTTCGTGAAGTCCGAGCTCGTCCCGTACAAGTGCCCGCGCGAGATCGTCTTCCTGGACGCGCTCCCCCGCACGCCCACCGGCAAGCTCCAGCGCTTCCGGCTGCGGGAACTAGAGTGATCACGTGGCCGAGCAGCACACCCCCCGATCCTTGATCGTCACCCTTTACGGCGCCTACGGGCGCGAGACCTCCGGCTCGCTGGCGGTGGCCGAACTGATCCGGCTGCTCGCGGCGGTCGGCGTGGACGCGCCGTCCGTCCGCTCGTCGGTGTCCCGGCTCAAACGGCGCGGGCTGCTCGTGGCGCAGCCGACAGCGCAGGGTGCGGCCGGCTACGCGCTGTCGGCCGACGCCCGCCAGCTCCTGGACGACGGCGACCGGCGCATCTACGCCCGCCCCTCGCCGCGAGCCGCCGACGGCTGGGTGCTCGCGGTGTTCTCCGTCCCCGAGTCGGAGCGCAGCAAGCGGCACGTCCTGCGCTCACGCCTCGCCGGACTCGGCTTCGGGACGGCGGCGCCCGGCGTGTGGCTCGCCCCGGCGCGACTGTACGACGAGACCCGGCACACCCTGGAGCGCCTCCAACTCGCCCCGTACGTCGAGCTGTTCCGGGGTGAGCACCTCGGCTTCGCGCCCACCGAGGAGGCGGTCGCCCGCTGGTGGGACCTGCCGGCCATCGCCAAGCAGCACGAGGACTTCCTGGACCGGCACGAACCGGTGCTGCGGGACTGGCAGGCACGGGCACCCGGCGGACCAGGTGCCCCGGACGACGCCGAGGCCGCCTACCGCGACTACCTCCTCGCCCTGGACTCCTGGCGCAGACTGCCGTACGCCGACCCGGGGCTGCCCGCCGAACTCCTGCCCCGCGACTGGCCGGGCGGCCGCTCCGCCGAGGTCTTCGGCCGGCTGCACGGACGGCTGCGGGAGGCGGGCGCGGCGTTCGTGAGGGGCGCACTGGCCTGACGAACTCGGCTTGACTGAGCGTCAGTTCAGGCTGAGGCGCGGTCTGGGGGCGTCCGTGCGGCCCGTCGGCGGTGTGCGGCTGCCCGCGCGGTAGGGCAGCGGCCAGGTCGCGCCCGGTCCCCCATAGCCCTGCTCGGCCGCGGCGTGCAGCGTCCAGTGGGGGTCGTACAGGTGGGGGCGGGCCAGCGCGCACAGGTCGGCGCGGCCGGCGAGCAGCAGGGAGTTGACGTCGTCCCAGGAGGAGATGGCGCCGACCGCCACGACCGGGATGCCCAGCTCGTTGCGGATCCGGTCGGCGAACGGGGTCTGGTACGAGCGCCCGTATTCGGGGAGTTCGTCGGGGACGACCTGACCAGTGGAGACGTCGATGGCGTCGGCGCCGTGCGCGACGAAGGCCCGCGCGATCTCGACGGCGTCCTCGGCGGTGGTGCCGCCGTCGGCCCAGTCGGTGGCGGAGATGCGGACCGTCATCGGGCGGTCGCCGGGCCAGATGCCGCGTACCGCGTCGAAGACTTCGAGGGGGAAGCGGAGCCGGGCCGCGAGGGAACCGCCGTAGCCGTCCGTCCGTTGGTTGGTGAGAGGGGAGAGGAATCCGGAGAGCAAGTAGCCGTGTGCGCAGTGCAGTTCGAGGAGGTCGAATCCGCAGTTCGCCGCCCGCCAGGCCGCGGCCGCGAACTGCTCGCGGATGTCGGTGAGCCCCGCGTGGTCCAGCGCGTGCGGGACTTGGTTGACACCGGGTCGGTACGGAAGCGGGGAGGCGGCGGCGACGGGCCAGTTGCCGGTGTCGAGCGGCTGGTCGATGCCGTCCCACATCAGTTTGGTCGAGCCCTTGCGCCCGGAGTGGCCGAGCTGGACGCCGAAGGCGGTGCCGGGTGCCTGCCGGTGCACGAAGTCGGCGATGCGCCGCCAGGCATGGGCCTGTTCGGGGGTGTAGAGGCCGGCGCAGCCGGGGGTGATCCGGCCCTCGGGGCTGACGCACACCATCTCGGTCATGACCAGGCCCGCGCCGCCCAGCGCGCGGGCGCCGAGGTGGACGAGGTGGAAGTCGCCGGGGACGCCGTCCACGGCGGAGTACATGTCCATGGGCGAGACGACCACGCGGTTCTTCAGTTCGAGGCCGCGCAGCCGAAAGGGGGTGAACATGGGCGGGGTGCCCGGCGGGCAGCCGAATTCCCGCTCGACGGTGTCGGTGAATCCGGGGTCGCGCAGCCGCAGGTTGCCGTGGGTGACCCGGCGGCTGCGGGTGAGGAGGTTGAAGGCGAACTGCCGGGCGGGCTGGTCGAGATGGCGTTCCAGCTCCTCGAACCAGCGCAGGCTGGCCGCGGCCGCGCGCTGCGTCGACTCGACCACGGGCCGCCGCTCGCTCTCGTACGCGCCGAGGGCGGTGGGCAGATCGGGCTGCTCCTCGATGCAGGCGGCGAGCGCGAGGGCGTCCTCGACGGCGAGCTTGGTGCCGGAGCCGATGGAGAAGTGCGCGGTGTGCGCCGCGTCGCCGAGCAGCACCGTATTGCCGTACGACCAGCGCTCGTTGACGACGGTGCGGAACGCGGTCCATGAGGACTTGTTGCCGCGCAGGGGCCGTCCGCCGAGGGCTTCGGTGAAGATCTTGGCGCACTGGTCGGCGGAGGCACCGGCGTCCAGCGCGTCGAAACCGGCGGCCGCCCACACCTCCTCGCGCATTTCGACGATGACCGTGGAGGAGTCGGCGGAGTAGGGGTATCCGTGCAGCTGCATCACGCCGTGTTCGGTCTCGGCGATCTCGAACCGGAAGGCGTCGAAGGCGAAGTCCGCGGCGAGCCAGATGTAGCGGCAGCGGTGGCTGGTGATGCGGGGCGCGAAGTGGTCGGCATGCGCCTCGCGGGTGAGGCTGTGCACGCCGTCCGCGGCGACCACCAGGTCGTACGCTGCGGCGAGTTCGGCCGACGGCGGCGCCTCGGTGCGGAACCGCAGGTCGACGCCGAGCGACTGGCAGCGCTCGTGCAGGATCTCCAGGAGCCTGCGCCGGCCGAGCGCGGCGAAGCCGTGCCCGCCGGAGGTGAGCGTGCGGCCCCGGTGCACGATGTCGATGTCGTCCCACCGTACGAACTCGGCGCGCAGCGCCCGGTAGACGGCCGGGTCGGCGTGCTCGATTCCGCCGAGGGTCTCGTCGGAGAGCACGACGCCGAAGCCGAAGGTGTCGTCGGGAGCGTTGCGCTCCCAGACCGTGATGTCCCGTCCGGGACCGAGCCGCTTGAGCAGGGCTGCGGCGTAGAGCCCGCCGGGGCCGCCGCCGATGACGGCGATCCGCAGGGGGGTGCCTTCCGGCGGCGCCGCGGCGGCGGCTCGTGGGCCCGGCATCGCTAGCGCCCCTGCCATTTCGGTGGGCGCTTCTCGGTGAAGGCCGCGTGGAATTCGGCGTAGTCCGCGCCGGTCATCAGCAGGGCCTGGGTGGCCGCGTCCAGTTCGACGGAGGCGGCGAGCGGCATGTCGAGTTCGGCGGTGAGCAGCGCCTTGGTCTGGGCGTACGCGAGAGCTGGCCCCTCGGCGAGGCGGCGGGCCAGTTCGGCGGCGCGTTCGTCCGCGCGGCCCTCCTCCGTCAACTCGCTGAGCAGGCCGATCCGTTCGGCCTCGGGCGCGCGTACCGGTTCGCCGAGCATGAGCAGGCGGGTGGCGTGGCCGAGGCCGACGACCCTCGGCAGCAGATAGGCCGCGCCCATGTCGCCGCCCGACAGGCCGACCTTGGTGAAGAGGAAGGCGAACCGGGCGGTGGGGTCCGCGATGCGGAAGTCGGCGGCCAGCGCGAGTACGGCGCCCGCGCCGGCCGCGACGCCGTGGACCGCGGCGATCACGGGGAAGGGGCATTCGCGGATCGCCCGGACGACCTGTCCGGTCATCCGGTTGAAGTCGAGGATCTCGGCGGTGTTCATGGACAGGGTGGCGCCGATGATGTCGTCCACGTCGCCACCGGAACAGAAACCGCGCCCCTGTCCCGCCAGGACCAGGGCGCGCACGGAGCGCTCCCTGGACAGTTCGGCGAGCAGGTCGCGGAGGTCGGCGTAGGCGCCGAAGGTCAGGGCGTTGAGTTTCTCCGGCCGGGCGAGGGTGACCGTCGCGACCCCGTCGGCCACCGAGAGCCGCAGATGGCGCCAGTTCTCGGTGGGGGACGCGGAGCTGGGAAAGGGGCTCATCGGAGTGCGGCCTCCTTCGGCGGGGCGACAGGTGCCGCCGCTGCTTCTGCTGCCTGCCCGACGAAGGTATCACTCGTACGTGACTGTCGTCACGAGTACGCGATAACACCGGTCCGGCGCCCGGCCGCCCGCGTGCGGCGGGACAGGGCCCAAAGTGCTGGACCCCCGGTGCCGCACGGCCCCGGGAGGTCCGGCCGGGGTCCCCTGTCTCCGGCGCACACCGACTTCGTAAGGTTGAAAGCAGGACGAACCCCCACCCCCACCCGAACGGAACCCCCCGCTGTGCCCCCCGAGCCTTCCGGCCCCGCCGCCGACCACGGCGCCGCACCGTCCGCCTGGCGCATCCCGCTCCCCCACACCACGGCCGCCGTTCCGATCGCGCGGGCCCTGATCCGCACCGCGCTCGCGGACATCGACGTGCCCGCCGACAGCGACACGGCCGAGCTGCTCACCGCGGAACTCGTCGCCAACGCCGTCGAGCACACAACGGGCGGGGCACCGATCGAGCTGGTGGTGGAGCTGCTGGCGTCCGGCTGCCAGGTCGAGGTGCACGACGGTTCGCCGCTGCCGCCCGGCGCTCTCACCAGCACCGCAGCGGAGCCGGACCCCTGGCAGGAGCACGGCCGCGGCCTGCTCCTCATCCGCCCCCTTAGCTCGGCCTGCGGCCACCGCCCCACCGCACACGGCAAGGCCGTCTGGTTCACCCTGCGGGGGCACCGGGCCTGACGCGGGGCACGCCCCGGCTTCCCACAGCCGTACTCAGCCCGCCTGGTTCCCCAGGGTGGCGACCATGACCGCCTTGATGGTGTGCATCCGGTTCTCGGCCTCGTCGAAGACGACCGAGTGCGCCGATTCGAAGACCTCGTCGGTCACTTCGAGCTCGCTCAGCCCGTACCGCTCGTGGATCTCTCGGCCGACCTGGGTGCCGAGGTCGTGGAAGGCGGGCAGGCAGTGCAGGAACTTGACGTCCGGGTTGCCGGTCGCGCGCAGCACGTCCATGGTCACCGCGTACGGCGCGAGGGACTTGATCCGCTCGGCCCAGATCTCCTGGGGCTCGCCCATCGAGACCCAGACGTCGGTGGCCACGAAGTCCGCCCCGGCGACGCCCTCTTCGACGGACTCGGTCAGGGTGATCCGGGCGCCGCTCGCCCCGGCCGCCTCGCGGGCCCGCGCGACGATCTCCTCGGCCGGCCAGTAGGCCTTGGGGGCCACGATCCGTACGTCCATGCCGAGCAGGGCGCCGGTGACCAGGTAGGAATTGCCCATGTTGAAGCGGGCGTCACCCAGATAGGCGAAGGCGACCTCACCGAGCGGCTTGTCCGTGCACTCGGTGACGGTGAGGACGTCGGCGAGCATCTGGGTGGGGTGCCAGTCGTCGGTCAGTCCGTTGTAGACCGGGACGCCGGCGTGCTCGGCGAGGGTCTCGACGGTCCGCTGGGCATCGCCCCGGAACTCGATCGCGTCGAACATCCGGCCGAGCACCCGCGCGGTGTCCCGCGCGGACTCCTTCTTGCCGATGTGCGAGCCCACCGGGTCGATGTACGTCGTCGAGGCGCCCTGGTCGGCGGCGGCCACCTCGAAGGAGCAGCGGGTGCGCGTCGAGGCCTTCTCGAAGATGAGCGCGATGTTCTTGCCGCGCAGCCGCTGCACCTCCGCACCCGCCTTCTTGGCCGCCTTGAGTTCGGCGGCGAGCGCGACGAGCCCGAGGAACTCCTCGGCCGTGAAGTCCAGCTCCTTGAGGAAGTGGCGGCCTGCGAGATCTAGCGCCATGGTGGCTGCTCCTGGGGACGGATAGGGGGCGACGAACGGAGACGCTGTAAGTATATACGGTTGAGCGCATCACTATACGGCATCGCGCTCGACCGGACAGCTCATGCAGCGCGGACCGCCCCTCCCCCGCCCCAGCTCACTGCCCGGAATCTCGATCACCTCGATGCCCTCCCTGCGCAGATGCGTATTGGTTGTCACATTGCGCTCGTACGCGACGACCACACCCGGTTCGACGGCGAGCACATTGCAGCCGTCGTCCCACTGCTCGCGCTCCGCCGAGTGCACGTCCTGCGTCGCGGTCAGCACCCTGATCCGGTCCAGGCCGAGCGCCGCCGCGATCGCCCGGTGCATGTGCTCGGGCGGATGGTCGGTGACCTTCAGATCCTGCTCTCCCGCGCCCGGCTCGATCGTGTAGGAGCGGAGCATGCCCAGACCCGCGTACTGGGTGAAGGTTTCTCCGTCGACCATCGTCATCACGGTGTCGAGATGCATGAACGCCCGCCGCTTCGGCATGTCGAGCGCCACGATGGTCTGCGCCGAGCCCGCCGCGAACAGACCGCGGGCCAGCATCTCCACGGCCTGCGGGGTGGTGCGCTCGCTCATCCCGATCAGCACCGCCCCGTTCCCGATCACCAGGACGTCGCCGCCCTCGATGGTCGACGGATAGTCGCTCTGCCCCCGCGACCAGATGTTGAACGGGCCCGCCTCGGGCCCCTTGAACAGCGGATGATGACGGTAGATCGCCTCGAAGTGGACGGTCTCGCGCTGCCGGGCCGGCCAGCGCATCGCGTTGATGGACACCCCGTCGTAGATCCAGGCGGAGGTGTCGCGGGTGAAGAGGTGGTTGGGCAGCGGGCCGAGCAGGAAGTCGTCCAGATCCATCACGTGGAAGCGCACCGACGTCGGCTCCGGATGCCTCTCCAGGAACTCCCGCTTGGTCATCCCGCCGACCAGCGCCTCCGCGAGGTCGGCGGCCGGCAGTTCCTCGAAGGACGCCCGCAGATGCCCGGTGGCCAGCGGCCCGTACTCCTTCTCGTCGAAGACCCGGTCCAGTACCAGCGCCCGCGCCTGCGGGATCGTCAGCGACTCGCGCAGCAGATCACCGAAGAGATGCACCTCCACCCCGCGGTCGCGGAGCACGTCCGCGAAACCGTCGTGCTCCTGCCTGGCCCGGCGCACCCACAGCACGTCGTCGAAGAGCAGCGCGTCCTTGTTGCTGGGCGTGAGCCGCTTCAGCTCCAGATCTGGCCGGTGGAGTATGACGCGGCGCAGCCGCCCGGTCTCGGAATCGACATGGAATCCCATGTCTCCATCCTGTCCCGCGGCGGCCCCGCTCACCCGACGAACACAGCCAGCGCCGGGCGCCTGCCCGGGGCTGGTGACCCCCTACGGCTGGTGCGCCGCGAGCCGGGCGATCTCCACCGGTCCCACCCGGCAGCACCCGCCGACCAGCCGCGCCCCTGCCGACCGCCACTCCCTCAGCCGCCCCGGATCGAACGTCCGGGCACCCACCCAGCCCCGCCGCACCGCGTCCCACCGCTCGCCGCTGTTCGGGTAGACCACCACCGGCTTGCCCGTGACCGACGCCGCGAGCGGCACCGCCCGGTCGGCGTCGGCGGGGGCGCAGCAGTTCACGCCGACCGCGATCACCTGGTCCTGGCCCGCCGCGAGCCCGAACGCCGCAGTCAGCTCCTGACCGGCCCGGGTGCGCCCGCCCTCGATGCTGTACGAGAGCCACACCGGCACCCCGCACCCCTCCACCGCCCGCAGCAGCGCCTCCGCCTCGTCGACATCCGGCACCGTCTCCAGGGCGAGCACATCGGGCCCGGCCGCCACCAGCGCCTCGATGCGCGGCCGATGGAACCGCTCCAGCTCGCGGACGCTCAGCCCGTATCGCCCCCGGTACTCGCTGCCGTCGGCCAGGAAGGCGCCGTAGGGGCCGACGGAGGCCGCGACCCAGACTTCGCGGCTTCCGGCGGGGCTTGGCGGGGCTCCCTGCGAGCCCCCGCCCAGGCCCTGCGGCCCACCATCCGCGCCTTCCTCCCCGGCCAAGTCCCCTGCCGTACGCGCCAGTTGAACGCTTCTGGCCAGCAGGACCTCCGCTTCGCGGTGGCTCAGCCCTCGGCGGGCGAACCCTTCGAAGGTGGCCTGATAGCTGGCCGTGGTCAGAACTTGGGCGCCCGCCCGTACGTATGCCGTGTGCGCGGCCCGGATCTGTCGCGGGTCGTCCGCGAGCAGCCGGGCCGACCACAGTGCGTCGCCCAAGTCGCAGCCCTGGGCCTCCAGTTGGTTGGAGAGCCCGCCGTCGAGGACGACGGTTCCCTGCGCGAGGGCCGCGGCGAGGGTCCGGGCGGGGCGCACGGTCAGGCTCCGTTCAGCTGCGGCAGCACCTGCGCGGAGATCAGCTCCAGCTGGTCGAGGTCGTTCAGGTCGAGCAACTGGAGGTAGATCCGGGAGGATCCGATGGCCTCGTACTTGCCGATCTTCTCCACGACTTCGGCGGGCGAGCCCGCGAGTCCGTTGGCCTTGAGTTCCTCCACCTCACGTCCGATGGCGGCGGCCCTGCGGGCCACCTGAGCGTCGTCCTTGCCGACGCAGACCACCAGCGCGTTGGAGTAGACGAGGTCGTCCGCCCCGCGTCCGGCGGTCTCGGCGGCCGCCTTCACCCGGGTGAACTGCCGCTCGCTGTCCTCGACGGAGGCGAACGGGATGTTGAACTCGTCGGCGTACTGCGCGGCCAGCCTCGGCGTGCGGATCGCCCCGTGTCCGCCGATCAGGACGGGCACCTTGGCCTGGGCGGGCTTGGGCAGCGCGGGCGAGTCGCTGAGCTGGTAGTAGGTGCCGTGGTGGTCGAACGTCCGGCCCACTTCGGTGGCCCAGAGACCGGTGATGATGGCCAGCTGCTCCTCCAGCCTGGCGAATTTCTCCTTGGGGAACGGGATGCCGTACGCCTTGTGCTCGTCCTCGAACCAGCCTGCGCCCAGGCCGAGTTCGACCCGGCCGCCCGACATCTGGTCGACCTGGGCGACCTGGATGGCGAGCACGCCCGGCAGCCGGAAGGTACCGGCCGTCATCAGGGTGCCGAGCCGGATCCGCTTGGTCTCGCGGGCGAGTCCGGCCAGCGTGATCCAGGCGTCGGTGGGGCCGGGAAGCCCGTCGGCGGAGCCCATGCTCAGATAGTGGTCGGAGCGGAAGAAGGCGTCGAAGCCGAGGTCTTCGGTGGCCTTGGCGACGGTCAGGAGGGTGTCGTAGCCGGCGCCCTGCTGGGGCTCGGTGAAGATTCGAAGATCCATGCCTCCATCCTGCACCGTCGGGCCACCGTCAACCCCCTCTCCACCATTCGTCTCACAGCAGCCCGGTCGGGTGAATATTCGCCGGTCCGGCGTGGCGCTGCCGCCCTGACCGGTGACGTTCATGCCGAGGCGTCGTTGGCTCAGGGGGAGCCGGACCGCCGGGCCCGCGCGTCGGCGGCCCTGACCGGCGCGTCGATCGATTTTCCGCCCTGCCCGCCCTGCGGGAGGGCTTGGGCCGAGGAGGCCGCGATGTCCCAGGAAGCCGTGCCGGAACAGACTGCGCCTCAGCAGTCGGCGGCGCAGTCCGCGCCCGAGCACCAGGGTGCGCCGAAGGGGCTGTTGCAGCAGATGGAAGAGCTGATGGCGACGCTGAACGCCGATCTGACGCAGCTCGACGCGGATCTGCAGTCCACCGCCGACCGCGCTCCGACCGGCGACGAGCCGACCGACTGAGTCGCTGTCGGTGCGGGTTGGCCGACCCGGGCGTCGCGGGCGGCCGACCAAGGGCGTTCCCCTGGGGTGGACGCCCCCCCTTGCCACAGCGGCGGCCTGACCGGCCCGGCGAACCATCCCCCTGAAGACCGCGCAGCCCCATCTGCCGGCCGGTCACGGCCGCGGCGATGAGTTTTCCCTGCCCGGTCGGTCTCCCCCTCATCGACAACGCAGGAGGACACGTGGATCAGCTGCTGAGAGTCCAGAACTTCACCGTCTCGCGTGACGGATTCGGTGCCGGCGAGGGCCAGAGCCTGGAGAGGCCGTTCGGTCACGCCGATCCCGGGGACCTGTTCGCCTGGGCCGGCGCAACAGCGAGCTGGCCCATGCGCACCGACCCCGGGGGCAGCCGGGGCCTCGACGACTACTTCACACGAGACTTCCCACGCAACATCGGCGCCGAGATCATGGGCCGCAACAAGTTCGGGCCCCAGCGCGGGCCCTGGCTCGACCATGACTGGCGCGGCTGGTGGGGTGCCGAGCCCCCGTTCCACACTCCGGTGTTCGTCATGACCCATCACCAGCGTCCTTCGTTCACGCTCTCCGACACCACGTTCCACTTCGTCGACGGCGACCCGGCCACCGTCCTCGAACAGGCACGGGAGGCGGCCCAGGGCAAGGACGTCCGGCTCGGCGGCGGCGCCACCACCATCCGGGAGTTCCTCGACGCCGACCTCGTGGACACCATGCACGTCGCGGTCTCGCAGGTGGAGATCGGATCCGGGGTACGGCTCTGGGAGTCACCCGATGAACTGCTGGACCGGTTCCACCTCGACGTCGTGCCCAGCCCGAGCGGTGTGACGCACCACTTGTTCTGGCGAAAGTGACACCGGGGCGGAGGCCCACCCGGGGACGTCGGCGCGGCGGCTGCGGGCGTCCCAGCAGATGACCACGTAGGTGCGGGGCGAGCCTCCCCCTACGCCGCGCTCTTCATGATGGGCCCGCCGTCGAGTCGCGGAGTGCTTCGGACGATCTCTCCTGTCTTTCCTGCTCCCGCAAGGCGAGCCGGCGCAGCATTCCGCGTATCCGGTCGCTCGACTCGTCGGCGGCGTCGATCGCCTCCATGCACTGCCAGTACAGCCCCTCCTCATCCGTGGCGCAGGCCACCGAGACGAGGGCCATGGCGACGTCGCCGAGCAGTCCGCCCAGCGAGGTCAACACGCTTGCGGGGTCGGTCACTTGGGACAGCTGGGCGGCTCGGATGCCGCCGATCCGCAGGCCGGGGCGGTCGAGCACGGCGCAGCCCCGGCCGCCGGCTTCGCTGAGGCCGCGCGCCTCTCCTCTCAGTTCGGGCGGGCCGGTGGCCGCGAGATGGCCGCCGATCGCCTGGGCGAGGGCCTGTGCCTGCCAGGCCTCGGCCACGATGTCGAGCACTGACCGGCTCTGGGCCAGGGCTTGTTGGCTGACTTTCACGAGTCGCACTGCTTCCATCCGATGCCCCCGTTCCTGCGATGGACCACGGCCGTCGCATCCACTACCTAGCGTGAGCTTGAGCGGCCAGGAAAGCCAGAGGAAATCGGAATTCTGTGCACAGCAAGCTGTTTGTGCATACCTCGGTCACTCAGATGGGTGACTCTCCGTGTCCACCGGGTGGTTGTGGGGGCTCTTCGGGGGTTCCGGGACGGGGAAGCGGAGTTCATTGCGGTCGATCTTGGCGGCGAGGGCAGCGAGCGCGTCGATGCCGAGTACTTCGCAGAGTTGGAGGAGATAGGCGAGGACGTCGGCGACCTCGTCCGTGACGCGGTGGGCCTTGTCGGGGTCGGCCATCACCCGGTCCGACTGCTCGGGGGTGAGCCACTGGAAGATTTCGAGCAGTTCGGACGCCTCGACGCTGAGCGCTGCGGCGAGGTTCTTCGGGGTGTGGTACGGCTCCCAGTTGCGGGCCGCGGCGAATGCGGCGAGTCTGCGCTGCAGGGCCGGTACGTCGAGTTCGGTCACGGCACCAGGTCTACCACCGTCGCCCCGAGGGCTTCGCGGGCGCCCGCCGCGTCCCCGACGGCGGCGAGCAGCCGGATGTGGCCGCGGGCGCACATCTCCCCTGCGAGGCTGAGCAGTTCGCTGGTCTGGCGGGAGTCGAGCCCGCGGTCGAGTCCGTCGGCCAGGACGGCGAGGGTCTGCATGGCCGGGGGCACTTCGGCGACGGTGTCGACGGCGAGCACGCCGGGCCCGGTGAGCAGGACGAGGGCGAGGGCGAGGTAGCGCAGTTCGCCTTCGCCGAGCCGGCCGACGGGGGTGCCGTGCCGGGTGCCGCCGCGGGCGAGGACGGCTCGTAACGTACCGTCGGCGAGTTCTTCGGCGGCGAGGCCGGTGACGGGTCCGACGCAGCCGGCGCGCGCGGCAGTGACCAGCCTGCCGTGCCGGATGCCGCACTCGGTGCGGGTACGGAGCAGCACTTCGGCCAGGTTGTCGCAGCCGCGCCGGAGCCGGCCGCCGCTGTGTCCCTGGGCGGGGACCACGGGTTCGCGCATGCGCTGGGGCTGCGGGTCGCAGGCGAACACGGAGCGCAGGGCGAGGACGACCTGTTCGGCGGCGGCCAGGACGCGCAGTTGCCCCTCCGTCTTGCCGGCCACGCGCAGGGGCAGCAGTGCGGTGCCGAGCCGGTCGTCGGGGAGCGGGGCGCGGGTGACCGGGACCGCGCCCGCGGTGTGCCAGGCGGCCTGCACGGTGGAGCGGCTGGGGTCGCGCAGCGCGGTGCTGAGGAGGGTCTGTCCTTCGCTGGTCAAACGTTCGCCGACGACGCGGAGTTCCGGCTCGGCCTGGACGGCGAGGTCGAGCCGGGCGGGTCCGGCGGGCCCGTCGACGGTGCAGCCGATGCGGAATCCGCGTCGGCCCTGGGCGTCGGCCCCGGCGCCCTCGGGCACGCAGCCCGCCGGGTCGCGGAACACGGATCCGAGGGAGGCGCCCGAGCCGAGTCGGGCGAGGGCTTCGAATGCTTCGAGGACGCTCGTCTTGCCGCTGCCGCTGGGACCGGCGATCAGCGTCAGCGGGCCGAGCGGGATGGTGGCGCCGCGGTGTCTTCTGAAGGCGGACAGCCGTAGTTCGGTGACGGTGGGTCGGTCGGGCCGGCCGGTTCGGTCACTGATGGTGGTCATGGCTGGGACCGTACGCAGCCCGAAAACTGACGAACCGTTCCGCCGCGGTGACCTTCCTACGAACGAGGGACGGCACAGCGGTACGGGACGGTTCTGGGCGAGGCGGTGGATCGGTGGGCGCGTGCGCCCGTGGTTCAGGGCTGCGGGACGGCCGCCGCGGCGATGCCTTCCACTTCGGTGCCGACCGGGGCCAGCAGGAAGACATTGCGGTCGACGCGGTGCATCCCGCTGCCGAGGCCGAAGACGACGCCCGTACTGAAGTCGAGGATCCGCTTGGCGACTTCGGGGTCGGCGCCGGTCAGGTCGAGGAGGACCGGGATCTGCGCCATGAGGTACTCGGCCACTTCACGTGCGTCGGCGAAGATCTGGACGCGCAGGACGACGAAGCGCCGCTGCTCGACGGTCGCGTAGTCGCCCGCGATGGTGTTGTGGTCGACCCTGGAGGGCCACTCGTTGCGGCTGCGCAGCGGAACGACCTGGGCGAGCCCCTCCCACTGTTCGTCGGTGACGTCGTACCTGCTCACCGGACCACCTCACCCATGTGCTGCTGTATCTGCATCCGGCCATGATGACGCCGCTCACCCGTTCAGCCCAACTTCAACACGGCTGTGGCGGTGTCGGCTATGACTCATCCTCAGGTCAGAGACTTCTCCGAGGGCACGACGACCCCGTAGAGGTCGGCGATCGTGGCGAGCGCGCTGTGATGGATCTGCGAGGCGGTGAGGTCGGTGTCCGCCGACCTCAAGGGACGCGTCGCGCAGGCGTCGGCGACCACCGTGGGCCGGTTTCCCCGCAGGAACGCGCCCTCCGCGGTGAACGTCACGCACATGTGTGTCATGAACCCGGCGACGATGACGTCCTCGTGTCCAGCGGCGTCCACGTGCTCGCCGAGATCGGTGTCGACGAAGGCGTTCGGGACCTTCTTGACGACCACGGGCTCGCCCTCGACCGGCGCCACGTCCGGGTGGATCCGGCCGATCTCCGCCCGGATGTCGTACGGGGTGCCCTCGCCGCCGTCGTTGATCACGTGGATGACCTTCGCGCCGGCCTCCCGAGCCCTGCCCAGCAGCGAGGCGGCGGAGTCGAGCGCGGCCCGCCAGCCCTCCAGCTCCATCACGCCACCGACGTAGGTGTTCTGGTAGTCGACCAGGATCAGCGTCGCGTCGGCGAGCGACGCGGGCGTCTCATCGAAGCCGTTGAGTGCGCGCAGGGTCGTCGTAGGCATGGGAGTACCACCTCGGGTTGCTGGTCGCGTTCGGGGTTTCGCAGCTCACCCGCCTGGGGCCGCCGCGCTTTGAAAGCTACGGCGCGTCGGACAGTGTCGGCAATGTCATCTAACCTGCAGATCCGGACATCGCCGTCGCCGATCAGGCACCGGCCACGACGTGGGAGACCCATGAGCACCGTCGAACGACTCGTCGTGATCGTCCTCTTCGAGGGTGTCGACCTGCTCGACGTCACGGGACCGCCCGAGGTGTTCTCCCTCCTGCGACGCGAGACGGACGACGGGTCGGGCTACCGCGTCGTACTGGCCGCCGAGACCATGGATCCCGTCACCACGTCCGCCGGGGTACGGATCCTCCCCGACACCACCTTCCGCGAGGCGCACACGACGAGCATCGACACGCTCCTGGTGCCCGGGTCGGTAGAGGTCGACGACCAGCGCCGGGTACACGCCCTCACCGACCCCGCGCTGGTCGGCCGGGTGAGGACACTCGCCGACCGGGCACGAAGGGTCGCGTCCGTGTGTGTCGGAGCCCATATCCTCGCGGCCGCCGGACTGCTCGACGGCAAGCGCGCCACCACCCACTGGTCGACCGCGCGCCAGCTCGCCGCCGACCACCCCATGGTCGAAGTCGACGCCGACCCGATCTTCATCCGCTCCGGCGACGTGTGGACCGGCGCGGGGATCAGCGCCTGCCTCGACCTGTCGCTGGCCCTGGTCGCCGAAGACTTCGGCGAGAGCGTCGCCCTGCGCGTGGCCCGGCAACTCGTCATGTACCTGAAACGTCCCAGCGGACAGAGTCAGTTCAGCGTTCCCCTCGAACCCGTCTCCACCACACGGCGCATCGAGGACCTCCGTCACCACATCATGCGCGCCATCGGCGACCGGCTCACCGTCGCGGACCTCGCCGCGTACGCCCATGTCGGCGAGCGCCAGCTCACCCGGATCTTCAAGGCCGAACTCGGCATGCCGCCGAGCGCCTACATCGAATCGGTCCGCGTCGAAATGGCGCGCCACCACCTCGAATCCACCGACGCCACCCTCGAACGCATCGTGTCCGCCTGCGGGTTCGGCACGACCGACACCCTGGTCCGGGCGTTCCGCCGGAGGCTCGACACGACGCCCACGGAGTACCGCCGCCGGTTCCGGGCCGGGGCGGACACCCCCTAGAGGGCGGGCGCCTCGGCGCCGCGGTCTCGTTCCATCCCTCGCAAGTAGTCGAGTACGGCCAGTACGCGACGGTTGTTCTCGTCCGACGCGGGGATCTGCAGCTTGCCCAGGATGGAGGTGACGTGCTTCTCCACGGCGCGTTCGGAGATGCCCAGGCGGTTGACGATGCCGCTGTTGGTGAGGCCGGTGGCGACGAGTTCGAGGACCTGGCGTTCGCGGCTGGTGAGGAGGTCGGTGGCCCGGCGCTCCCGGGGGTTCCCGACGAACTGCTTGAATATCTCGGAGTCCAGTACGGTCTCGCCCCTGGCCACCCGCTTGAGGGCGCAGAGGAACTCGTCGAAGTCGCCGACCCGCTGCTTCAGCAGATAGCCGGAGCCGGCGGGCGCGTTGCGCAGGAGCTCTTCCGCGTAGGTGTGCTCGATGTACTGGGACAGCACCAGCACCGCCGTGTCCGGACAGGACTCCTGGACCTCACGGGCCGCTCGGATGCCCTCGTCGGTGTAGGTGGGCGGCATCCGGACGTCCATGATCGCCACATCGGGGGTGAGTTCGCGGACCACCTGGAGGATGTTCTCGGCGTCGCCCAGTGAGGCGACCACCTCGATCCCCTCGTCCGCCAGCAACCGCGCCATCCCCACCCTCAAGAGGGCGGAATCTTCGGCCAATGCCACGCGCATGGCGACTCCTGAGTGCTGAAGTCGGCCCAGCGGAGGGACTGAACCGGACGATCGATGACGTGAGGGGCAAGGGCGGGTTGAGCACGTGTGTGCTCGGGCTGGCGGGGGGCAGGTGATCAGCATAGAGGAGCGTGGTCCGTATACCACTCCAACTTTGGCTTTATTGCCTTTCGTTGAGCATCGCGATCGCGCCCCGGCCCGCCAGGCGCCGCGTCGCCGCGACGGCCACGGCGATGGCGACCGCCAGACACGCGGCGACCAGACCGGCGAGAACGGTCCACGGGACACTGATGTCAACCGTTCCGTACGCGGCCTTCAGCGCTCCCCGGTACGCCCACAGACCGAGGGCGATCACGACGGCGGCGATGCCCGCTCCGAGCACGGTGGTGGTCACGGTCTCCCACAGGGCCATGCGGCGCAGTTGCCGCTCGCTGACGCCGACCATGCGCATCCCGGCGATCTCCCGGCCACGCCGGCTGTAGGACATGACCAGGGTGCCGGCCACCGCGATCAGCGCGTACACCGAGGCGGGTCCGATCAGTACCAGCACCACGAGCCTGTTGAGCCGGTCCTGGTCGCTGGTGGAGTGGCCGAACCAGTCCGCGGTGGGGGTCACCTTGGCGCCCGCGTCCCGCAGTTCGCCGTTCAGCTCGGCCGCCGTCGCGCCGATGGCGCCGGCCTGTGTCTCGTCGAGCAGGACCGTCGCCCGCTCGGGCGCCGCCGCTCCGCTCGTACCGGGCGGCAGGACCAGGTGCGGCACCGCCGAGCCGCCGTCCAGCACGGCCGTCACCTCGGCCGTGACCGGCTGTCCGCCGAAGCGCCCGTAGGTGAGGCGGTCGCCCGCGTGGACGCCGTACCAGTCGGAGAACTCCTTGGAGACCGCGACCGTGCCCGGGGCGAGCGCCCGGACGCTGCCTTCCGCAGCGCTGATCCGGTGGGTGCGGGCCAGGTCCGGCACATCGGCGACGGCCGCGTCGTCCTGCCAGGCCGAGTACGGCCCGGACACCGCGACGTCCAGCGCGGCGGGCGCCGATACGGCACGCACACCGGGCTGTTCGCGCAGCTTGGTCAGTACGTTCTGGCTCAGGCCCTGGCCCGGCGAGACGGGCTCCACCACCAACTGGCCCACCGTGCGCTGCCGGTCGTCGGCGGTGGTGGTGGCGCCGGTGCTGGCGAGCACCGAGGTGAAGGTGCCGACGATGGCCACGATGACGAGGACCGGGCCGACCAGTGAGGCGGTCCGGCGCCTGGACGTGATCACCGCTTCGACCGCCAGCAGGCCGGAGACCGACCGCGTCCGCTTCAGCCCGGCGGTCAACAGCCTGATCAGCGCCGGGAGATACATCGGGCCGAGCAGTGCCGCGGCCAGGGTCAGCCCCATCGGGCCGAAGAGCGCCAGCGGAGTGGCCGCCTCCGCGCCCGCGCTCGGAGCCAGGACCAGCATCACGGCGCCGCCGACGAGCAGCAGGAAACCCGTCGTCCCGCGTCCGGCGGTCATCGCCCGCGCGTCCAGATCGGCCTCGCGCAGTGCCTCGGCGGGACCGGTGCGCGCGGCCTGCCGGGAGGCGGCCGTCGCGCCGAGTACGGCGATGAGGAAACCGCAGCCCGCGGCGAACAGCAGCGGTCCGCCCAGTGGCCCGGTCCGCATGTCGACGGGTGACAGACCGGTGCCGTTGAGGCCGCTCACCGCCGACGGTGTGGCGACGGCCGCCACCGCGCAGCCCACGAGGGTGGCGGGTACCGCCACCGCCACCGATTCGCCGATCACCATGCGCCGCACCTGCCGCCCGCCCGCGCCGACCAGCCGCAGCAGACCCATGTCCCGGCGGCGCAGGGCGACGCTGAACGCGCCGGTTCCGGCGATGACGAAGATCGTGACGAAGGCGGAGACGACGGCGGCCAGCACCAGGACGGTCTGGATCCCGCCCATGTCTGGGGCGCCGGTGACCAGGGTGTGGCTCGCGCCCTCACCGTCCTTGAGGGTGATGGAGGGACCCGCGGAGCCGGCGGGCCGCGGCACGTTCCAGGTCGCGGCCAGCGCGGCGGCCGACACCCCGATCAGTGCCACGCCGAGGGCCAGCGCGATGAAGGTGCCGGCGAACAGCGCCCAGTAGTGGCGTACCGAGCGTACGGACAGACGCCACATCAGGACTCCCACTGACCGAGGCGGGCCGCGACCTGCTCGGCCGTCGGGTTGTCGATCTTGTCCACGGTCTCGCCGTCGTAGAGGAAGACCACCCGGTCCGCCCAGGCCGCCGCCACCGGGTCGTGGGTGACCATCACCACGGTCCGGCCGGCCCGGTCCACCACGTCCCGCAGCAGCGCCATGATCTGCCGGCCGGTCTGCCGGTCGAGCGATCCGGTCGGTTCGTCGGCGTAGACGATCTCGGGCTGGGCCACCAGGGTCCTGGCGATGGCCACGCGCTGCTGCTGGCCGCCGGAGAGCTGCGCGGGGCGCCGCCCCGCCTTGTCCTCCAGGCCCACCTGCCGCAGCGCCTCCATGACGACCGCGCGCTGCGGCCGGACGCCGTTCAGGCGCAGCGGCAGCGCGACGTTCTCGTACGCCGTCAGCATGGGCAGCAGGTTGAACTGCTGGAAGACGAAGCCGATGCGACTGCGCCGGATCACCGTCAGCTGCTGCTCGTCGCAGGCGCCCAGGTCGGTCTCGCCGAGCAGCACCTGTCCGCTGGTGGGGCGGTCAAGACCCGCGGCGCAGTGCAGCAGGGTCGTCTTGCCCGCCCCGGACGGGCCCATGATCGCGGTCATCGACTTCGCCGGGAACCCCACCGTGACCTCCCGCAGCACCGGCACCGGCCCCGCCGCGCCGGGGTAGCTCTTGGAGACGGAGACCATCTGGGTCGCCGGTAGGTGGATGTCGGTGAGCAGTGGCATCGGTGGGTCCTCGGTGGGGTCGAAGGTGATACGTCCAGTCCAGCACGGGCGAAGCCGCTGGACAGTGGGCCTGTGAGGAGTCTTCGCGGGAGGGTTTTCCCTACCGTCGGCCGGGCCGGAGGGTGTGAAGACGGTCGGTGGCGGCGGCTCGTACGGCTGCGTCAGCGCAGTCGCGCTTCCGGCTCGGGCAGCCGGTCGAGGGCGAGGTCGGGGTCGAGGAGCTGCGTCAGGCGGCGGGCCGAGACGTCCCAGGACCACTGCCGTTCGACCCATGCGCGTCCGGCGGCGCCCATCGCGGCCCGGTTCGGCGACAGCAGGGTCCGCGCGATGGAGCGGGCGACGGCGACGACGTCGGTGCCGTCGACCACGTGCCCGGTCTTCCCGTCGAGCACGGTGTCGGGCGCGCCGCCGGAGTCGCCGACGATCACGGGCAGTCCGCTGGCCGCGGCCTCCAGGAAGACGATGCCCAGGCCCTCCGCCTCCAGGCCGGCCCGCCGGGTGCGGCACGGCATGGCGAAGACGTCGGCCGCGGCGTAGAAGGCGGGCATCTCGGTGTGGCCCTTGCCGCCCGCGAAGACGACGGAGCCCTCCGCGGTGTGTTTGCGGGCCAGCGCGCGCAGCCGCCGCTCGTGCGGGCCCTGGCCCACGATCACCAACACCGCTGCCGGTACGGCTCGTTGGATGAGCGGCAGCGCGCGGATGAGGGTGTCCTGCCCCTTGCGCGGCACCAGGCGCGAGGCGCACAGGATGACTCTCCTGCCGCTGATGCCGTACTGGTCGCGGAGCTCCTGGACGCGCTGCGCGGGGAGGTCGGGCCGGAAGTCCGCGGGGTCCACTCCCGGTACGAGCCGGCTCATCCGGGCCCGCGGTCCGAGGGCGGGCGCGATCCGGGACCGGGTGTACTGCCCCAGGTAGGTCACCACGTCCACGCTGTCGCCCATGCGCCGCATGACCTGGCGGGCCCCGGGGGTGCGGGCCCACCAGATCTCATGGCCGTGGGTGGTGGCGACGGTCCTTCGGATGCCGGCCCGGCGCAGGTCGGGGGCCATGTGGGCGAGCGGCGCCGCCGCGCCGAACCAGACCCGGTCGCAGCCGTGTTCGCGGGCGATCGCGATCGCCCTGCGGGTGATGCGCCGGGTCGGCAGCAAGGTACGGGTGGGCTCCCGGATGACGGGGAACGGCAGGGTCGCGTCGTACTCGGCGGCCCCCGTCTCGTTCGAGGTGTAGACCACCACGTCGTTGCCGGGTATGCGGGTGGCCAGCGCGTGGACGAAGGTCTCGATGCCGCCCTGGCGGGGCGGGAAGTCGTTGGTGATGACGAGAGTGGTGCTCATGGGTGCCGTCGCTGCCTTCGGTGTGGATGATCTCGACTGCCGGACACGGGACCGGTCGGGCATGGGCCTACGGGACGAAGAGGTAGTTGCGGCAGTCGTCGGTGATGCGGGTGGTTTCGGTCCAGCGCCCTCGGTGCCGGCGGTGCAGGCCGTATCCGAAGTCCTGGAGATGGCTGACGATGTCGGCGGGCTGGGCGCCGTACTTGTCCAGGTGCCTGCTCTCGATCTCCAGCAGCAGGGCCGGCCGGCAGCGGCGCAGTACCTCCTGCGCCCCGCTCAGGACGGCGAGTTCGGCGCCCTCGACGTCGGCCTTCACGAAGCGGAGCTTCTCGATGCCCTCCCGGCGCACCAGTTGGTCCAGCGTCTGGACGGGGGTGCGGACCGGCCGCGAGGTGCGGAACTCGCTGTTGGGGCCGGGCCCGCAGGCGCCCTGGGTCAGAAAGGCGCGGCCGTGCACCGGCAGTCCCCCGCGCCGCGGCAGGCTCAGGGTGCCGGGCCCGGGGCGGGCCCCGAGGGCGGTGCGGTGGACGGTGACGTTGCGGCAGCCCAGGAGGCGGGCGCCGGTGCGCAGCCAGCGGGCCGGGCCGGGCAGCGGTTCGACGCTGTGCACCCGCCCCGAGGGCCCGGCCAGGGCGGCCAGCGTCCAGGTGTAGAGGCCGTATTCGGCGCCGACGTCCAGGCAGACGTCCCCGGACGCGACGAACTCGCCGAGACCGGCGACCTCTTCCTCCACGAAGGAGCACCGGGGGGCCGCCCAGCGCAGGGCGGCGGCCACGCCCGTGGCGCGCCGGCCGGGCCGGCGGCCTGCCCGTCCGGGGGTACGGCGCGGGTGGCGCGAGGGGGACGGGGACGGGGCGGTCATCGGATTCCTCCTGTGCCGGCGGGGGCGTAGGGGGCTCGGGACGGGATCACGAGGGCGGTGCGGTCGGGCCGGGCACCGCGTACCGGCAGGCTGGGGACCGGTTCACGGGGGTCGACCAGCCGGGCCCACGCCATCAGCACGATGGGCAGGGTGAGATAGCCGAAGCGTCCGGCGGGCGCCAGGGCGAAGGCCACAAGCAGGCCGATCGCCAGCCGGTCGGCCGCGGCCCGCAGCCGGGCGGGCGGGTGCTGTACGAGGGACACGGCGACGGCGAGCCCCCCGCAGACCAGCAGCCCGACGGCCGCGTACCAGCCGGCCGGACCCAGATCGGCCAGCAGCCGGCCGGGCAGCGGGCTGGCGGCCGGGGTCGGCAGGTCGCCGCGTCCGGTCGGGAAGGCCAGCACCTGCTCGACCATGGCGGCGGGCGAGAGCAGTGCGCCGGGCGCGATCAGCAGGGTCGCGCCGGCCGCCGCGGTGGCCGCGCACCGCAGGGCCGCCCGGCCGCCCGCCACCCGGCCGAGCAGGACCAGGACCACCGCGATCGCGGGCCAGGCGGTCCACTTGAGGGAGCACACCACGGCGAGCGCGAGGCCCGCCGCCGCCGGGCGTCCGCGGGCCGCCAGGGCGAGGCCGAGGCAGCACAGGCCGATCAGCGGGAGGTCCACTCCGCTGACGCACAGGGGCAGGGCCACCACGGGAGAGGCGATCAGCGCCGCCACGGCGGTCGCGTACGGTATCCGCTCGGGCCGAGCGGTGCTGCGGGCCGGCCCACCGGGCTGACGGAGCGTCAGGCGCGCGGCGCGCAGGCACAGGAGGAACACCGCCGCGCACCAGATCCGCGCGTCACCGAGCAGCCGCGCCGCCCAACTGTGCTCGCCCATCAGCGCCTTGGGGATGCCGAGCAGCGCCATGGCGGGGAGGTACGGCGTGTAGTCCGTGACCTTGTCCGGGTGGGGAAGGTAAGGGGTGCCCTGCTCCAGGAGCAGCCGCCCCGAGCGCTCGATCACGTCGACCTCGCTCTGGGCCCCTCCCGTCAGCACCAGGAAGAGCAGAGGCACCGCCACGGCACCGGCCAGCGCGACGGTCACCGCGGCGCGCCGGGCGCGCGGGCCGGGCAGCCCGTACGAGACGGCCGCCGCGGCGGCGTATCCGAGCGCGGCGCTCGCTCCCCACAGCCGGTGCGTGTCGAGCGAGGAGACCACGGGGAAGGCGGCGGCCCACACGGCGGCGAGCAGCCACCCCGCGCCCCACGTCTCCCGGCGGTTCCACCAGGGGACGGGAGGGGCCGCGGATCCGGCGACCGGGGCGCTGACCGGGTATTCGACTCGACGCAATCTCACCCTGCCATTGCAGCCGCCGGGGCCGCCAAGGTCATCAGAGCTAGGTCGAGACTTCCTGGTCGGGTTTCCCCTACCACCACCCGCCCCCGGACAGCCGTTTCGCACCAACAGGGTTCGCCGGTACGGCAGTTCAGGCGGGAGGCGCGGGAAGCGGAGCGCGCCGCCGTGCGGTCGCCACGTCGAGCAGGGTCCTGACATGCGAGGTGAGGTAGAAGTGGCCACCGGGGAACACCCGCAGGGAGAACGCGCCGGTGGTGACCGACTGCCATGCCCTGACCCGGGCCACGTCGACCTGGGGGTCCTGGTCCCCGGTCAGCGCGACGACCTCCGCGCTCACCGGGGCGGCCCCCGGGTCCGGCCGGTAGCTGTCGATGAGGTGGTAGTCGTTGCGGATGATGTCGAGGACCATGGCGCGCAGGTCCGGATCGTCCAGGACCGCCGACCGGGTGCCGCCGAGGTCCGCCATCGTCGCCATCAGGTCGTCGTCGCCGCGCGGGCCGGCGTCGACCGGCTCGGGGAACCCCGACAGCTCCCGCCCCGACACGCACAGGCGGGTGACGTGGGCCGTTCCGGCCGACTCCAGCAGGCGCAGCGTCTCGTAGGCGACCGCGGCGCCCATGCTGTGGCCGAACAGGATGGTCTCGCGCCCCGGATCGGCGCCGATCGCCCGTGCCGCGCCGGCCGCCAGTTCCCGCATCGAGGACGTCAGTGGTTCCGCCAGCCGGTTCTCCCGGCCGGGGTACTGAACTGCCTGCAACTCGACGTCGGGGCCGAGGTGTTGAGCCCAGGGCCGGAAGAAGCTCGCGCTGCCGCCGGCGTGCGGAAAGCAGACGACGCGCCGGTCCGCCGACGGGTTCGGCCGGTGTGTCACCAGCCAGGAGGATGTTGTGGACATGGGTGGATCTCCCCGTACGTGTAGAACGAGAACCGGTGGTCGGCCAAGAACCGGTTCTCAGCCGAGAACCGCTTCGCCCAGCAGAGTCAGCCGGTGGACGACGGAATTGTTCTTCCGCTCCGTCGTCACAAAGCCGGAGCGCCGCAGAACGCCTACGTGTTTGCTGGCCGATGGATTCGATATGTGAAGCCGGCGTGATATCTCACCGGTGGAACTGGGCACTCGCACGCTCTCCAGAACGCTTGCCCGGGTGTGCCCGAGCAGTTCGCTCAGGGCGGACCCGCCCTCCGCGCCCTGCCAGAGCGCTGCGGCGGTATCGGCGTCCGGTATGACGTTGTACACGAGGGTCGGCGTCCCCTGCCATCCCGATCTCGAATCCAGCATCAGGGGATTCGCCGCGAACAGCGACGGGGCCAGCACAAGGCCCTTGCCGGTGAGGGCGATTTCCCTGTCGTGCGGTCCGTGATTCACCCGCAGCACCGGGGCGTCCCAACTGATCGCGGGATGAAGGTTGTTGAGCGCACTCTCCACGCCGCCCGACACAATGGTCCGTCCGCATACCTCGCGAGCCAGTTCCAGGTAATTCTTTATCTGCCCCCAGAAGGGCTCCACAGCGGTCGTGTAGAAACCCTTGTCGCCCCCTGCCGAGGAAGCGGTCAGCGGTCTCTGCTTGATGCGGGAGGCGACCGCGGAGGCGTCGCCTGGACTCACACCTCGTAACCGCCGCTTTACCTTCCGTCGCCACTCCACGAAGACGTCCTGCTGCGACTCGGCGAACCGGGCCTCGGCGAAACGCGTTTCGAAGTCGGCACCTAAAGTGCCGATAAAGCGGATCCTGGACAGATCCTCAACAGTAAGACGTAGCGCGACCATGATGGAACTTCCCCCTACTTCAATCCCGCCGCATGATGCCCATCAGCGCCAGTCGACCGACACACCGAGTCCGCTGTACCCCTGGATCAGGTTCGACCGCATCCACTTCGGGTCGCTCGCCAGCCGTACGGAACGCGCTTGGTCGGCCAACTGGACCAGCAGAGTGCGCAGTTCGATGCGGGCGAGGGCGGCTCCCAGGCAGTGGTGCGGCCCGGTGCCGAAGCCGAGATGGCGGTTGGGCTTGCGATCCAGCCGGAAGGCGTGCGGATCCGCGAAGACCCGCTCGTCGCGATTGGCCGCGGACAGCCAGGCAACCACCGGGTCCCCCTTGCTGATTCGCTGATCTCCGACGACGCAGTCTTCGGTGGCCACACGAAGTACGTGCATTGCCGGTGACGTCCACCGGACAACCTCCTCGACAGCAAGATCGACTATATCCGGGTCGTCGTGGATCCTGTCCAGGATGTCGGGGAAGGACTGGAGTATGTGGAAGACACCGGTGATCGAGTGCCGGGTGGTCTCGTTGCCGCCGATAAGGACGTTGTCGCAGTTGATGACCACGTCGTCGACGTCCAGCCGGCCGTCGGCGAGCATCGCGCTGACCAGATCGTCACCCGGCTTCTCCTCGCGCTCCATCACCAACTCGTGGAAATAGAAGAGGATTTCCGCGTGGGCCTGGGCGGGCGACATCTTGTCGAATGAGCTCTCCTCGCCACCGAAGGCGTGGTTGGTCAGCTCGATCAGGTTCTCCCGGTCGCTCAGCGGCACTCCGATGACCTCGCACACAATGGCCGCCGGAAGCCGGGGCCCGACCTCCAGCGCTACATCGGTGGTCTCCTGGGACTTCATCCTGTTGATGATCTCCTTGACCTCGCGCTCCAGGACCTCGTTCAACTCCGGTGCGCGCAGCCGGGAAAGGAACGGCCCGATCAGCCGCTTCAACGCCGAATGCCAGGCCCCGTCGGAGACCACGAGCATGCGGCCGCCGGAGTTGTCCGAGTTCTCGGTGTCGAAGCCGATCATCATGCCGTGCTCGGAGGTGAAGGGCGCCTTGGGGGAAAGGACGGCGCTGCAGTCCTGGTGCGAGAAGACGGACCAGAAGCCGTTCGGGGAGATTCCCGGTTCGCTCCAGATCCTCGCGTTCTTCGACATGTGCTCCTGCCACATATCGAAGCGTGCCTCGGTGGTGTAGAGATCCGGGTTTGCCAAGTCCATGGTGGCCTGTCTTTCTTCAGCGGTCGGTCTGTGGGGCCTGGGGACACCCCTGGGGCCGTTCAGGCGGCGGCGTTCCCCACCGGGTCCGGCTGCTCGTCCTTGTCGGCCTGCTCGCCGTGCGGCGACGGGGGGTTGCGCATGAGCGGACTCAGTACGGCGCACAGCGCGACCACCCCGAGGACGGCGCCGCAGATCAGCAGGCTGACGAGCCGGCCGCACAGGTCGTAGACGACACCGCCCGCCAGCGGGGCGATCGCGCCGCCGCCCGAGCTGCAGATGTTCGCCACGCTCATCACCCGGCCGCGGTGGGTGTCCGGGGTGAGCAGCAGCTGGTACGTCGTGAAGTACGCGCTGGCCGTCGGCGCCGTGAAGGCCGTGATGCCGAGCAGGATGCCCGGTGTGTAGCTGCCGGGCAGCAGCGCGATCGCGACGGTGAGCACGGCGAAGAGCCACAGCACGACGAAGATCGGGCGCGAGCCGGTCAGCACGCGCTGGAGCTTCGGCGCGGCCAGGGCGCCGAGCAGTCCGCCGACCCCCAGCAGCGCCGCCATGACACCGATGAGCCCGGAGCTCATTCCGCTCGTCTTCGCCGACGCGATGACGATGAAGTAGACGGTTCCGTAGAAGAAGTTCGTCGCCGTCGCGAAGCCGAGGCCGAGCCGCAGGAACGGCTGCGTCCTGATCCAGGTGATGCCGTCCAGCAGGTCGCCGGACGACCACCCCTTGGCCTCGGATCGCGGGACGGCCGGCTGGCGCTTGATGAACAGCAGCAGGACGAAGCCGACGAGGTGGGCCGCGGATCCGGCCAGGAACGGGAAGGCGTTCTTGGCCGCCTGGAGGAAGCCGCCCGCCGAGGTGCCGGCGAGCTGACCGGCGTAGGTGCGCGCCGAGTTCATCGCGACGGCGTCCGACACCCTCTCCCGGGCGACCAGCGTCGGGATCATCGCCTCGCCGGTGGCCAGCATGACCGCCGTGGCGGCGCCGTTGACCAGGGCCAGGACCAGCAGCGCGATCAGCGACGCGGCCCCGGCCCACAGCATCACCGCCATGGCCCCGAAGATCACCACCAGTACGGCCTCGCACCACAGCAGCACGGTTCTGCGGTCGTAGCGGTCGGCGATGGCACCGGCCGGCAGGCCGGCCGCCAGGATGGCCACGGCATCGGCGAATCCGACCAGGCCGGCCTCGCTGGGCGAGTCGGTGATCGTCAGGACCAGCAGCGGCAGGACGATCAGGGAGGTGCTGTAGGCGAACTCGCTGAACGCCTGGCTCGCCCACAAGAGGGTGAAGTCCCGTTTACCGGGGTGCGGTTGAGTCACGGCTGCTCCTTCGTCGGTGGTCCATGGCGGCGGCCCTGCGGGGCAAGACGGGGGCAGGGCAGCTCAGCCCAGGACGCGGGAGCGCGACCGGGTGTGCACATAGGTGCGGCGCAGGTCGCGCACCATGCTGGTGCGCTTGAGCCAGCGGTCCGTACCGTCGTAGCGCGGCGTGAAGACGTCCCTGCCGTGCACGACCCGGTAGTTGTCCAGGAAGCCCACCTCGCCCGGTTCGAGGACGACGCGCTCGGCGGACGCCCGCAGCAGCCCGGCGCACTCCACGAGGGCTGCCCCGGCCTCGGTGTCCCCGGTCAGCGGGCTGGTGAAGTCCGCGTCCATGCGCAGGTACGGGGCCTCCCAGGGGCCGAAGAGCACGGACGCCACCTCGTGTTCGCGCTCGTCCAGTGCGGCCCGCTCCCCCGAGGCGTTCTCCTGCTGGGGGACGTGCGAGTCGTCCGGGTAGAAGCGGAATCGGTCCTGTTCCAGCACCTCGCGCAGGGACTGCGGCAGGGCCACGGCGTCCAGGCTGGCCACGGTGGTGCCCACCCCGTCCGGGTTGCGCAGGCACATGAGCGCCACGTAGTCGCCGCGGCAGGTGTGGAAGACGTCTTCGGTGTGCAGCGTCAGCTGGGTTTGGCTGCTCGCGCTGGTCAGCGACGCCTCCTGGCCCTTGGAGGGGCAGACGTCGTGGACGAGCCGTCCGTTCTGCTGGTTGCTCCAGGCGAACGGGTCGCCGAGCAGCGAGGCGATCAGGAGCAGCACCAGTTCCTCGCGGACCGCGGCGCCCTCCTTCTCGGCGACCTGCCAACTCGGCGGCGTCGGAACGAGGTTGTCGCTCAGGGGGAGGTTGGCCACCCGGATGACGGCTTCCTCGGCGGCCCGCGAGGCCGAGAGGAACTGCCTTATGCCCAGGGGCAGTTTCTCCGCCTCGGCCCTGATCTGTTCGGCCTGGTCCAGCGGCTCCCAGGTGGGGTGGCTCGCCAGGAATTGATCGGCGACGTTCGCCGTCGCCAGCGTTTCGTCGTGGTTGAGAACGTACCGGGCCACGAGAGGAACCTTTCAGTGGTGGGCGGGCCCCGCGCCGGGCGCGGGGCACTCGCGTTGGGTGGGGGCGGCAGGCCCGAGGGGTCGACGGCCCGCCGCTACTCGGCGATCTGCCGCAATCCCTCCAGGAATTGGCGGGCGAGCCGCTCGACGGTGGCGGTGTGGTGGATGGCCTCGGAGTGGATCCATTCGATCCGCAGTTCGCCGTCGATGACGGCCGCCACGATGTCGATCAGATGCGGTCGGGGCTGCTCGGGCGCCTGGTCCTGGCCGAGACCGTCCAGCTGGCCGCGGATCAGGCCGTCCTGGTCGGCGGTGAGGTCCCACTGCCCCATGTAGTTGAAGCTGACGCGCGGCTGTTCCTGGGCCGCCAGCGCGCTGCCCGCTCGGCCGTCCTGCGACAGATAGCGCAGGGCTCCGTAGCCCAGGCCCCGGCCGGGCAGCCGGCGCAGGCCGCGCTTGACCGCCTTCAGGGCGCGCCCCCAGTCGCCGTCGGGGACATCGAGGGTGACCGGGTAGATGGTGGTGAACCAGCCGACGGTGCGGGAGAGGTCCACGTCGTCGAAGAGTTCCTCGCGGCCGTGGCCCTCCAGCGCGATCGTCACCGGCGCGCCGGCCCACTGTCCGAGCACCCGGCCCAGGACCGCGAGCAGGACGTCGTTGATCTGGGTGCGGTAGATGCCGGGCACCCGCGTCAGCAGGGACTCGGTGGCCTCGCGGCCCAGTTGGACGGTGGTCGTCACGGTGTCGCCGTAGGTGTTGGCGGCCGCGCCGTCGCACGGGATCGCGGGCGAACCGCCCGCGCCCGCCCAGTACTCCGCCTCAGCGTCCAGACCGCCGGAGCGGACGTGGTCGGTCAGCCGCCGGGCCCACCGCTGGTAGCTGGTGGTCCGGCCGCCCAGGTCGGCCGGGCGGCCCTCGGCGAGTCGGGCGTACGCCGTGGCCAGGTCTTCCAGCACCACGCGCCACGACACGCCGTCCATCACCAGGTGGTGCACGACCAGGAACAGCCGGGGCAGCCGCCCCTGGCCCAGCTGGAAGAAGACTCCTCGCAGCAGGGCGTCGGCGGACAGGTCCAGCGACCGCTGGGCGCTCAGCGCGGCCTCTTCGAGGGACCGCTCGCGCTCGGCGTCGTCCGCCGCGGACAGGTCGCGCACCAGGAGCGGCGCCTGGACGGCGTCGCCGTAGTGCTGGGTCCAGCCGTCGTCGGTACGGGCGTAGCGCATCCGCAGCGCGTCGTGCTGGGCGACCACGGCGGACAGTGCCCGGCCGAGCAGGGCGGGGTCGGTGTCGGGGGCCAGCTCGACGTGCACGGACATCGCGTACTGGTGCGGGTTGACCGTGTGCTCGGCGAAGAACCACCGCTGGATGGGGGTGAGTTCGACCTCGCCCGAGACCGTGCCCGCCTCGCCGCGGTCGGCGGAGGTCCGCTCGACGAGGCCGGACAGCGCGGCGATGGTCTGGTGGAGGAAGAGCAGCTTGGAGGTCAGCTGCAGGCCCTCCTGCCGGGCCCGGGAGGTGACCTGGATGGAGAGGATCGAGTCGCCGCCGAGGTGGAAGAAGTTGTCGTGGATGCCGACCCGCTCGACGCCCAGGACCTCGGCCCAGACCGCGGCGAGGATCTCCTCGGTCTCGTCGCGCGGTGCGACGTGCTCCGCCGCCAGCCGGCCGGTGTCCACGGTGGGTGCGGGCAGGGCGCGCCGGTCGACCTTGCCGCTCGGCGTCAGCGGCAGGGCGTCCAGGGTGACGAACACCGCCGGAACCATGTAGTCGGGCAGCGAGGCGGCCAGGTGCTCGCGCAGCTCCGGGGTGGACAGGTCGTGGCCGCCGACGAGATAGGCGACCAGCCTGCGGTGTCCGCCCTCCTCCTGGTGGGCCACCACGACGGCCTCGCGGACCGCTTCGTGACGGACCAACGCCGTCTCGATCTCGCCCAGTTCGATGCGGAAGCCGCGGATCTTGACCTGGGCGTCGGCGCGGCCGAGGTGTTCGAGCGTGCCGTCCACCCGCCAGCGGGCGATGTCGCCGGAGCGGTACATCCGCTCCCCCGGCTCGCCGTACGGGTTGGCGGGGAAACGTTCGGCGGTCAGCTCGGGCCGGTGCAGATAGCCGCGCGCCAGGCCGGCGCCGGCCACGTGGATCTCGCCCGGCACCCCGATGGGTACGGGCGCTCCCGTCCCGTCGAGCAGCAGGACCCGGTAGCTCGGCAGCGGCCTGCCCGCCGGGATGCGGCCGCCGGCCGCCACGTGCTCGGCCAGCACCTCCTGGTAGGTGACGTGCACGGTCGTCTCGGTGATGCCGTACATGTTGACCAGCCGGGCCGGGCCGCCGCCGAAGCGGTCGAACCAGGTCATCAGGTGCTTCGGCTCCAGTGCCTCACCGCCGAAGATCACCCAGCGCAGCTCGGGCAGCGTCCCGGCGTCGCGTTCGGCCGCGCTCTCCACGAGTTCGCGGAACATCGACGGCGTCTGGTTGAGCACTGTGACGCCCTGCTCGCGCAGCAGCGTCCACATCGCCTCGGGGCTGCGGGCCACGTCCTGCGGCACGATCACCGCGTGGCCGCCCGTGCTCAGGCAGCCCCACAGCTCCCACACCGAGAAGTCGAACGCGTAGGAGTGGAAGACGGTCCACACGTCGCGTTCGCCGAAGCCGTAGGCCGGTTGGCAGTTCGCCAGCAGGTTGAGCACCGTGTGGTGTTCGACGGCCACGCCCTTGGGGCGCCCGGTGGAGCCTGAGGTGTAGATGACGTACGCCAGGTCCGCGCCGGTCACCGGCGTCCCGGGTGCGGTGGTGGCGAGCCCGCCGATCGCGGCGGCGTCGCGGTCCAGGTCGACCACCACCGCCTCGGCCGCCGGGAGCCGTTCGTGCAGACCGCGGTGGGTCACCAGGAGCCCAGCTCCGGCGTCGCGCAGCATGTACTCCAGCCGGTCGGCGGGGTAGGCCGGGTCCAACGGCACATACGCGGCACCGGACTTCAGGATGCCCAGCAGGCCGACCGCCATCTGCGCACCGCGCTCGACCGACAGGCCGACGAGCACCTCGGGGCCGGCGCCCAGCGCGATCAGGTGGTGCGCGAGCTGGTTCGCCCGCTCGTCCAGCTCCCGGTAGGTCAGGGTCTCGTGGCCGCAGGAGACGGCGGTCGCGTCCGGGGTGGCGGCGGCGCGCGCGGCGACCTGCTCGTGGATCGCACCGGCCGGGGCCGGCTCGGCGTCCGTCGGGTTCCACTCGCGCACCACGCGCTCCAGCTCGGCGTCCGTGACCAACTGGACTGCCGCGACAGGGGACTTGGGATCGGCGGCCACGCCGTCCAGGAGGACCCCGACGTGCTCGGCGAACCGGGCGATGGTCGCCTCGTCGAACAGCTCGGTGCTGTACTCCACCAGGACCGACAGGCCCGAGGCGTGCTCCTCGAACTCGATGGTGAGGTCGTACAGGGCGCTGTCCCGCTCCATCGTGAAGTCGCCGACCCGGACACCGGGCAGCTCCGGGTTCATCCCCGGGGCGTTCTGCATGACGACCATGACCTGGAACAGCGGCGTACGGCTGGTGTCCCGCTCCAGCTGCACCGCCTCCACCACCCGCTCGAAGGGCACCTCCTCGTGGGCGAAGGCGTCCAGGACCGTCTCGCGGACCTGCCCGACCAGCTCGCTGAAGGACAGCTCCGAATCGATCTGCGAGCGCAGTACGACGGTGTTGACCAGGAAGCCGACCAGCTGCTCCAGACCGGCGTGCCCGCGGCCCGCCGAGACGGTGCCGAGCGCGATGTCCCGCTGTCCCGAGTACCGGGCGAAGATCACCTTCAGGGCCGCGGTCAGCGCCATGAACAGGGTCGCGCCCTGCTCGCGGGCCACCTTCTTGACCCCGTCGACGGTCGCCGAGGGCACCTCGAAGCCGAAGGCCGCGCCGGTCGCGGAGCGCACCGCGGGCCGCAGCCGGTCGGTCGGCAGCTCCAGCGGGGCCACGCCCGCCAGCCGCTCGCGCCACCAGCCGAGCTGGGTCTCCAGCAGGCCGTCGTCCTCAAGGCGCCCGCGCTGCCAGACGGCGAAGTCGGGGTACTGGACCGGGACCTGCGGCAGTCGCGCCTCGGCGCCGCGCACCCGGGCCGCGTACAGCTCACCGAGCTCCTGGGCGACGATGCCCACCGACCAGCCGTCGGTGACGATGTGGTGCATGCCGATGACGAAGACGTGCTCGTCGGCGGCCGTGCGCACCAGCAGGACCCGCAGCAGCGGGCCGTTCTTGAGGTCGTACGGCCGCGCCAGCTCGCCGCGTACGAGCTCCCGAAGGCGCTCCTCGCGCTCGTCGGCGGGGGTCGCCGACAGGTCGGCGGTGGTCCAGCGCGGCTCCAGGACGGGGTGGACGCGCTGCACGCCCCGGCCGTCGGCCATGTCGAACGTGGTGCGCAGCGACTCGTGCCGGGCGGTCAGGTCGGCGGTGGCGGCGCGCAGCGCGGCCGTGTCGAGGTCGCCGGTCAGCCGCAGGCCGGCCGTCGAGTGGTATTCCGTGCTGTCCTCGTTGAAGTCCTGGAGGAACCAGAGGCGTTGCTGGCCGAAGGACATCGGCAGCGGTCCCCTGCGGTCGGCCACCGGGATCGCGATGTCGGCGGACGCCTGGTCCGGTGCCAGTGCGGCGGCCATCCGGGCGACCGTCGGGGCGTCGAACAGGAGGCGGGGCGAGAGCTGGACGCCCAGGGCCCGGTGGACCCGGGAGACGACCAGGATGGCGACGATGGAGTTGCCGCCCAGGTCGAAGAAGTTGTCGTGGACGCCGACCCGCTCGGCGCCCAGCACCTCGGCCCAGATCCCGGCCAGGGTCTCCTCGGCCGCGTCGCGCGGAGCGACGTACGCCGAGCCCAGCCGGTCGCCCTGGATCTCGGGCCGCGGCAGCGCCTTCGCGTCGATCTTGCCGTTCGGCGTCACCGGCATGGTGTCCATGGCGACGAACGCGGCCGGCACCATGTGCTCCGGCAGCGATCCGGCCAGGGCCGCGCGCAGCTCACCGCTCGTCAGCTCCCGGTCCGCGGTGAAGTAGGCGATCAGCCGCTTGTCGCCGGGGTTGTCCTCCCGCGCCACCACGGCGACCAGGCCGATGCCTTCCTGGGCGGCCAGCGCGGACTCGATCTCGCCCAGTTCGACGCGGAAGCCGCGGATCTTCACCTGGTCGTCGGCGCGGCCGATGAAGTCGAGGCGGCCGTCACCGCGCCGGCGCACCACGTCGCCGGTGCGGTACATCCGCTCGCCGGGCGCCCCGAAGGGGCAGGCCACGAACCGCTCCGCGGTCAGCCCCGGCCGGTTGAGGTAGCCGCGGGCCAGCATGGGGCCGGCCGCGTACAGTTCGCCGGCCACGCCCGCCGGCACCGGGCGCAGGTCCGCGTCGAGCACGAGCAGCGCGGCGTTCGCGATGGGGCCGCCGATCGGGACGGTCTCGCCGGTGCCCGCTCCGCGGTATTCGTGCGCGGTGATCTGAATGGTGGTCTCGGTGGGCCCGTAGAGGTTGACCAGCGGCACCTCCCAGGCCGCGCACAGTTCGTCCGCGAGGCCCTTGGGCAGCACCTCCCCGCCGATGAATATCCGCTTCAGCGCCCCGGGCCTGCGCTCCAGCGGGACCGCGCCGAGCAGGGAGGGCACGAACTCCGCGATGGTGATGGCTCGTTGGTCCATGAAGTCGGCCAGCCGGAACGGGTCCTTGGCCACGTCCGCGGGGACGATGTGGGCCGTCGCGCCGGAGAGCACGGACAGCATCAGCTCCCACACCGATACGTCGAAGCTGATGGAGGTCCGCATCAGGACCTGGTCGCTCGGGTCGACCGGGAAGGACTCGTCGAGCCAGGCGAGGTGGTTGGCCAGGTTGGCGTGCGGGACGCCGACGCCCTTGGGCTTTCCGGTGGAACCGGAGGTGTAGATCACGTACGCCAAGTGCGCGCCGTTCAGGGCGAGTTCGGGCGCGGACGCGGGGTGTTCGCGCAGCGCCGCCGCGTCGGCGTCCAGGTCCACGACCGCGGCCTCGGTGTCCGGCAGCCCCTCGCGTACGCCCTGGTGGGTCACCAGCAGCCGGGCGCCGCTGTCGTGCAGCAGGTACGCCAGGCGCTCGGCCGGGTAGGCCGGATCCAACGGCACATACGCGGCACCGGACTTCAGGATGCCGAGCTGGCCGACCGTCATGTGCAGGCCGCGGTCGACGGCCAGGCCCACCAGCCGGTCGGGTCCGGCCCCCAGCGAGATCAGGTGGTGGGCGAGCCGGTTGGCGCGCTCGTCCAGCTCGCGGTAGGTGAGCGAAGCGTCGCCGCAGGACACCGCCACGGCGTCCGGCGCCGCGGCCGCCCACTGGGCGAACCGGTCGAGGACCGAGCCTGCCGCCACCTCCACGGCGCTCGCCGCGTTCCACTCGCGCACGACCCGGTCGAACTCGCCGTCCGAGAGCATCGGGACGGCCGACACCGCCCGCTGGGGTTCGGCGACCATGGCGGTCAGGAGCGTCTCGAAGTGCCGGGCCAGGCGCGCGACGGTGGACGCGTCGAACAGCTCGGCGTCGTAGGACAGGGAGTACGCGAACCGGTCGCCCGCGTACGCGATCAGGTTGAGCGGGAAGTTGGTCGCCTCCACGCCCTCCAGGCCCCGCAGTCGCAGGCCCTGCTCGGCGGCGGTCCGGTCGTTCATCGGGTAGTTCTCGAAGACGACCAGGCTCTCGAAGAGGTTGGTGCCGCGCTCGACGCCGCTCCAGCTCTGGATCTGCCCCAGCGGTACGTACTCGTAGCCGCGCGCCTCGACCTGCGCCCGCTGCACCTCGCCCAGCCACTCGGCGACGGGCGTGGCCGCGCCGGTCGTGATCCGTACGGGCAGCGTGTTGATCATCATGCCGACGATGGAGTCGATGCCCGGCAGGTCGGCCGGGCGGCCCGAGACCGTCGCGCCGAAGACCACGTCCCGCCGGCCGGCGTAGCGGGAGAGCAGCAGCGCCCAGGCGCCCTGCACCACGGCGTTCACGGTCAGCCGGTGCTGCCGCGCGAAGGCGAACAGCTCCTGGGACGCCTGCGGCGAGAGCTCCTCGACCAGGCTGTCGGTGGACCGCGACTGATGGCTGGAGGCCGGGCGGCGGTCGTACGGCAGCGGCGTCGGCTCCTCGAAACCCGCAAGGAGACCGCGCCAGTACTCCTCGGCCTGCGCCAGGTCCTGTTCCTGGAGCCACTGCACGTACGCGCTGAACGGACGCCGGGCCGGCAACGCCGGTGTCTCGCCGGCCGCCAACGCCTCGTAGGCGGTGGACAGTTCGGAGAGCATCTGGAAGGTGCTCCAGCCGTCCAGGAGCACGTGGTGGGAGGTGCGTACGACGCGGACGCTGGTGTCGGAGGTGCGCAGCAGGGCCAGCCGGGCCAGCGGCGCGACGGAGAGGTCCAGGCCCTGGGCACGGTCCTCGGCCAGGAAGCGCTCCAGCGCCTTGTGCTGGTCCGCCTCCGTCATCCCCCGCCAGTCCAGGTGCCGGACGGGCAGCTCCGCCTGCCGGTCGATCACCATCAGCGGCCGGTCCACCTGGTCCCACACCAGCGAGCCGCGCAGGATCTCCAGGTGGTCGGTGACCGTTTGCCAGGCGCGGGCCAGCAGGTCCACGTCGGACACGCCGTCGAAGACGAAGGCCATCTGCTCGAAGTAGGTCGGCGCGTCCGGGTCGGCCAGGGTGTGGAAGAGCATGCCGGCCTGCATCGGCGTCAGCGGATAGATGTCCGCCACGGTGCGTCCGTCGCCCACGATCCGGTCGACGCCGGCCTGGTCGAGGCCCGCCAGCGGGAAGTCGGAGGGCGTGGCGCCGCCGCTGCCCGCCTCCAGGCAGTGCCCGATGATCTCGCGCAGCGCGGTCAGGAACTCCTCGGCCACCCGCTCGATCGTGGCCGGGTCGAAGACCTGGTCGGAGAAGGTCCAGCCGACGCCGAGGCGGCCGTCCTCGACCATGCCGATGACGTCGAGGAGGTAGGGGCGCGGCTCGTCCGGCTCGTGGTCGAGGCCGAGGGCCGGCAGCCGGTCGCGGATCAGGCCGTCCTGGCTGGTCGTGCCGTGCCACTGGCCGAGGTAGTTGAAGCTGATCTGCGGCAGCCGGTCCGCGCGCAGCACGTGGCCCGGGGTGCCGGGCCGGGACAGGAAGCGCAGCGCGTCGTAGCCGAGGCCCCGGCCGGGGATCGCGCGCAGCTGCTCCTTGACCGACTTGACGGTCTCGCCCCAGGGGCGGTCGCCGGGCACGGTGAGCGCCACGGGGAAGTGGGAGGTGAACCAGCCGACGGTACGGGACAGATCGAGGTCGTCGAACAGCTCCTCGCGTCCGTGGCCCTCCAGGCCGATGACCACCCGGTCCTGGCCGATCCAGCCGGTCATGGCCCGGCCGAGCGCGCTGACCAGCACGTCGTTGATCTGGGTGCGGTAGACGGAGGGCACCTGGTGCAGCAGGGCGTCGGTCTCCCGCCGGCTCAGCCGCACCTCGACGGTCCGCTCGCGCGCGGTGATGTTCGCACCGCCGCGATCGGTGGGCAGGGGCGGGGCGTTGTCCGGGTCCACGCCCGCCCAGTGCTCGATCTCGTGGTCGAGACCGCCCGAGCGGACATGGTCCGCAAGCCGCTGCGACCACTGCTGGTAACTGCTGGTCCGGCCGCCGAGGGCGACCGGCCGCCCCTCGGCGAGTTGGCCGTACGCCGTGGCCAGGTCCTCCAGGAGCACCCGCCACGACACCCCGTCCATCACCACGTGGTGCACCGCGAGGAACAGGCGGGGCGCGAGGCCGTCGGCCGGCCGGAAGAAAACGCCCTTCACCAGGGCGCCCGCGGACAGGTCGTGCGACCGCTGGGCGGCGAGGGCGGCGTCCTCCAGGGCGCGGTCGCGTTCGGTCGCGTCCAGCGCGGTGAGGTCGCACTCGTCGAGCAGGGTTCCGGCCGCCTGGCCGTACTCCTGGGTCCAGCGCTCGCCGAGCCGGGTGTAGCGCATCCTCAGGGCGTCGTGGTGGGCGACCACGGCGTCCAGGGCGCGGCCCAGCACGGCGCCGTCGGTGCCGGGGGCCAGTTCGACGTGCACCGACATCGTGTAGTGGTCGGGGTTGACGGTGTGCGCGGTGAAGAACCACTCCTGGATCGGGGTGAGTTCGACGCGTCCGCAGACCGCGCCCGCGTCGGCGGCCGCCGTGGTGACGGCGGCCTTCTCCACGACGGTGGCCAGTGCGGCGACGCTCTGGTGGGTGAAGAGCAGCTTGGAGGTGAGGGCCAGACCCGCCTGGCGGGCCCGGGAGACGACCTGGATGGACAGGATCGAGTCGCCGCCCAGGTCGAAGAAGTTGTCGTGGATGCCGACGCGTTCGACGCCCAGGACCTCCGCCCACGCGCCGGCAAGGAGTTCCTCGGTCTCGTCGCGCGGCGCCACGTACTGCGCGTCCGGCAGGCCGGCGCCCGCGTCGGGCTCGGGCAGCGCGCGCCGGTCCACCTTGCCGTTGGGGGTCAGCGGCAGCTCGTCCAGGGTCACGAAGGCGGCCGGGACCATGTAGTCCGGCAGCAGGCCGGTGAGGTGGCTGCGCAGGTCGGAGGGGTGCAGTTCGCGGGCGGTGACGAGGTAGGCCACCAGGCGCCGGCGCCCGGAGTCCTCCTGGCGGGCCAGCACCACGGCGTCCTCGACGTCGGGGTGCGACAGGACGGCGCTCTCGACCTCGCCGAGCTCGATGCGGAAGCCGCGGATCTTGACCTGGTCGTCCGCCCGGCCGAGGAACTCCAGGTCGCCGCCGGGCAGCAGACGGGCCCGGTCACCCGTGCGGTAGAGCCGGTCCGCGCTGTCGAAGGGGCTCGCCACGAAGCGCTCGGCGGTCAGGTCGTCGCGCTGGTGGTAGCCGCGGCCCACCCCGTCGCCGCCGATGTAGATCTCGCCGGGCACGCCCACCGGGACGGGCCGCATCGCGGCGTCCAGGACGTGCACCCGGGTGCGGGGCAGCGGCCGGCCGATGGGGACGAACACGCTGTCGCGCAGCGCCTCGTGGGAGGGGACGAAGACGGTGGAGTCGACGGTGGCCTCGGTGCCGCCGTACGCGTTGACGATGATGGCGTCGTGCCGGACCTGGCGCAGCAGCGCGCGGCAGTCCTCGACCCGCCAGCCCTCGGAGCCGACCGAGATCAGCCGCAGCGGGGGGAATCCGTCGCCGCGCCGCTCGACCTCCTGCAGGACGGCGTTCATCAGGGAGGGCACGATCTCGATGCCGGTGGCGCCGGTGCGCGCGATCAGGTCGAGGAGCGCGGAGGGCTCGGTGGTGACGTCCTTGGACGCGATGATCAGCGCGCCGCCGAAGGGGAGCGAGCGGATGAGGTCCGCGAAGAAGAGGTCCACGGAGAGGCTGGAGACGGACAGGAAGCGCAGTTCGAGCCCGGCCAGGTCGTACCGCTCGTCCCAGGCGGCGCAGATGTGGCGCACGTTGCGGTGCTCGATGGCGACGCCCTTGGGGTTGCCGGTGGAGCCCGAGGTATAGATGACGTAGGCCAGGTCGGTGGCCGTCACGGCGGTGTCGGGCGCCGTGACGGGGTGCTGCTCGATCGCGGTGCGGTCGGCCTCCAGGTCCACCAGGACGGCGTCCGTTCGCGGCAGGCTGTCGCGGGCGGCGCCCTGCGTGACGATCAGTCCGGCGCCGGATTCCTGGAGCATGTACGCGAGCCGCTCGGCCGGGAAGGCCGGGTCGAGCGGTACGTAGGCCGCACCCGCCTTGAGGATGCCGAGCAGGCCGACGGCCATCTTGCTGCCGCGCTCGACGCACAGGCCGACCAGGGAGCCCGGTCCGGCGCCGTGTGCGCGCAGGTGATGGGCGAGCCGGTTGGCGCGCTCGTCCAGTTCGCGGTGGGTGAGGGTGTCGCCGCCCTCGCTGATGACGGCCACCGCGTCCGGGGTCCGCGCGGCCTGTTCGGCGATCCGCTCGTGGATGAGCGCGGCGGATCCCTCGGCGGAGTCCGTCGCGTTCCAGTCCACGACGATCTGCCGGTACTCGTCGTCGGTGAGCAACGAGAGCTCCGACACCGCCTGTTCGGGGTCGGCGACGGCCGCGGCGAGCAGGGTGTTGAGGTGGCCGGTGAGCCGGGTGATCGTCGTCGCGTCGAAGAGTTCGGTGCTGTACTCGACCAGGCCGAGCAGCCGGCCGTCGCGCTCCTCGAACTCCAGGGTGAGGTCGAGCAGGGACGCGTCCCGGTCCAGCGGGTATTCGGCGGCCTCGACGCCGGGGAACACCACGGAGTCGGTGGGGGCGTTCTGCAGGACGACGCTCGCCTGGATCAGCGGCGTACGGCTGGTGTCGCGCTCCGGTTGCAGCGCCTCCACCAGCCGGTCGAACGGCACGTCCTCGTGGGCGAACGCGTCGAGGACGGTGTCCTTGACCTGGTCGAGGAGGTCGCCGAAGGACATGTCGGACTCGACCCGGGAGCGCAGTACGACGGTGTTGACCAGGAAGCCGACCAGTTGCTCCAGCTCCGGCCGGGCCCGGCCGGAGGACGAGGTGCCGACCGCGATGTCCTGCTGCCCCGAGTAGCGGGCGAGCAGGACGTCGACGGCCGCCGTCAGGGCCATGAACAGCGTGGCGCCGCGCCGGCGCGCCAGCTCCTTGAGCCCGGCGAGAGTGGTGGCGGGCACCTCGAAGAGCTGGGCGGCGCCGGCCGAGGAGCGCACGGCGGGCCGGGGGCGGTCGGTGGGCAGCTCCAGCGGCGCGAGTCCGGCCAGCCGCTCGCGCCACCAGGCCAGCTGCTCCTCCAGCAGGCGGCCGTTCTCCAGCCGGTCGCGCTGCCAGGCGGCGAAGTCCGGGTACTGGACGGCCACTTGGGGCAGCTTCGCGTCCCGCCGCTGCACGCGGGCCGCGTACAGCTCGCTCCACTCGCGCGCCGCGATCCCCATCGACCAGCCGTCGGTCACGATGTGGTGCATCCCCAGGACGCAGATGTGCTCGGTGTCCGACAGCCGCACCAGCAGGACGCGTACCAGCGGACCCTTTTCGAGGTCGTAGGGGCGGCTCATCTCGGCCCGCACCAGCTCGCGGGCCCGCTCCTCGCGTCCGGCCCCGGCGACGTCCGAAACGTCGGCGTCCGTCCACTGGGGCGCGGTGTCGGCGCGCGGCACCTGGATGCCGCGGCCGTCCACCATCTCGAAGGCGGTGTGCAGCGACTCGTGCCGGGCCACCAGCTCATCGGCCGCCGCCCGCAGGGCCGTCGCGTCCACCGGGCCGGTCAGCCGCAGGGCCAGCGCCAGGTGGTAGTCGGCGCTGCCCGGCGCGAAGTCCTCCATGAACCACAGGCGCTGCTGCCCGTACGACATGGGCAGTGCCTCCGCGCGCGAGACCACCGGGATCGTCGGCCCGGCGCCGGTGTCGGACCGGCCGGCCAGGCGCTTGGCGAGCGCGTCCCGCAGGTGCGCGGGAAGCGCGGCGATCCTGTCCTCGCGAGAGGAGGGCGTGTTCATAAGGACTCCCAGGAGACATGGACGCCTGTTGCTGAGGCGAACCACAGAAGGCGGACCACGGAATGTGTGCGCGCCGGGGGTGGCGGGCCGGCGCTAGGCCGGCACGCCGCCACCCCCCGGCAACGGGTGGTGCGGTCGTGCTGCGGGGTGAGGCGCGGAGATCAGCCGTTGGCGAGGCTCTTGGGCCGCATGTCGGCCCAGTTGGCCTCCACGTACGTGAGGCATTCCTCGCGCGGCCGGTCCGCCAGGACGACGCTCCAGCCGGCCGGCACCTCGTTGGTGGCGGGCCACAGTGAGTGCTGTCCCTCGTCGTTCACTAGGACGCTGTAGGAACGGTCGGACTGCTCAAAGGGGTTGGACATGGTCTTCGGCCTCTCGGGGTGGGGTGGGTGCGGCGGCCCGCGCGGGGCCGCCGCGGTGGGAATCCGCGGCGCGCGGCCGGGTCACGAGGTGGCGGCGCCCCGCTCCAGCTCGGCGAGGATCCGCTCCTCGACCTCGATGGCCGTCCCGGCGATCGTGGGCCGGTCGAAGAGCGTGCGGGGCGAGACGTCGGTGCCGAAGGCCGCGTTGATCCGCGATGCCATCCGCACCGCGAGCAGCGAATCGCCGCCCGCCTCGAAGAAGTTGTCGTGCACACCGACGCGCTCGACGCCGAGGAGTTCCTGCCAGATGTCGGCCAGGGCCTCCTCGGTGACGGTGGCCGGCGGCTCGTAGGCGGTGCCGGTCGCCACCTGCTGCGGCGGCTCGGGCAGCGCCCGCCGGTCGACCTTGCCGCTGGGGGTCAGCGGCAGCTCGTCCAGCCTGAGGAAGACCGCCGGCACCATGTACTCCGGCAGCGTCGTCAGCAGGTGCTCGCGCAGTTCGGCGGTGGGCGGCTCGCTCCGGTCCGGCGCCACCACGTGGCCGACGAGGACGGTGCGGTCGGCGTCCGTGTGGGCCACGACCGCCGCGTCCGCGATCCGCGGGTGGGTGACGAGCGCCGCCTCGATCTCCCCGGTCTCGATCCTGAATCCGCGGATCTTGACCTGGCCGTCGGCGCGCCCGAGGTATTCCACCGTGCCGTCCGTACGCCACCGCGCCAGGTCGCCCGAGCGGTACATGCGCTCGCCCGGCTCGCCGAACGGGTTGCGCACGAAGCGCTCCTCGGTCAGCTCCGGCCGGTTCAGGTATCCCCGGGCCAGTCCGGCGCCCGCCACGTGGAGTTCACCGGTGACCCCGGCCGGGACCGGTGCGCCGGTCTCGTCGAGGAGCAGCACCCGGTAGCCGGGCAGCGGACGTCCGATGGGCATGGGGCCGCCCGCGTGGACGTGCTCCGCCGTGATCTCCTGGTGGGTCACGTACACGGTGGCCTCGGTCGGCCCGTACATGTTGACCAGCCGGGCCGCCCCGGTGCCGTACCGGTCGAACCAGGCCGTCAGGTGCTTGGGCTCCAGCGCCTCACCGGCCAGGACGACCCAGCGCAGATCCGGCAGCGCCGGCCCGTCGGAGGCGGCCGCGCTCTCCACCAGGGCGCGGAACATCGACGGCGTCTGGCTCAGCACGGTGACGCCCTCGGCCCGCAGCATCGCCCAGGTGGCATCCGGTTGCTGGGCCCAGTCCTGCGGGACGACGACCACCCGGCCGCCGGACGTCAGGCAGCCCCACATCTCCCATACGGAGACGTCGAACGCGTAGGAGTGGAAGACCGTCCACACATCGTCCGTGCCGAACCCGAACCGCGGCCGGGTGTTCTCCAGCAGGTTCAGCACCGTGCGGTGCTCGATCGCCACGCCCTTGGGCCGGCCCGTGGAGCCCGACGTGTAGATCACGTACGCCAGGTCCTCGCCGGTCACCTTCACCGGGGGCGCCGACACCGGAAGCCGGGAGATGCCGGGCCAGTCGGCGTCGAGGTCCACGACCCGCAGGCCGTCGACGTTCAGCCGGTCCTGGGTGCCGTGGTGGGTCACCAGCACCGTGGCGCCCGAGTCGCGCAGCATGTACTCCAGGCGGTCCGTCGGATAGGCGGAGTCCAGGGGCACATAGGCGGCGCCCGACTTCATGATGCCGAGCAGCCCGACGAGCAGCTGTACGCCGCGCTCGACCGCGAGAGCCACCAGTTGACCGGGGCCAGCTCCCAACGAGGCCAGATGATGGGCGAGTTGACTGGATCGCTCGTCCAACTCCCGGTAGCTCAAGCACTCCTGACCGTACGTCACAGCGATCGCGTCCGGGGTGGCGGCCGCCTGCTCGGCGACCCGCTCGTGCACGCCACCGGCCGTCGCCCGCGCTCCGCCCGTGGCGTTCCACTCGTGCACCACCCGGTCGAACTCCCCGTCCGACAGCATGGGCACCGCCGCCATGGTCCGCTCCGGGTCCGCGACGATCCCCGCGAGCAGGGCGTTGAAGTGGCCCGCCATCCGCTCGACGGTCCGCGCGTCGAACAGGTCGGCGTCGTAGGCCAGCGTGTAGGAGAACTCCTCCTCGGCGTAGGCGAGCAGGTTCAGCGGGAAGTTGGTGACGTCCATGCCCCGCAGGTCCCGCATCCGCAGGCCCCGGTCCGCCGTCGCCTGCTCGTCCTTCGGGTAGTTCTCGAAGACGACCAGGCTCTCGAAGAGGCTGGTGCCGCGCTCGACGCCGCTCCAGCCCTGCACCTGCCCCAGCGGTACGAACTCGTAGTCGCGGGCCTCGACCTGGTCGCGCTGCAACCGGCCGAGCCACTGCGACACCGGGGCCCCGCCGTCGACCTCGACGCGAGCGGGCAGCGTGTTGATCAGCATGCCCGCGATCGAGTCGGCCTGGGCCAGGTCCGTCGGACGGCCCGAGACCGTCGCGCCGAAGACCACGTCGCGCTCGCCGGCGTAGCGGGAGAGCAGCAGCGCCCAGGCGCCCTGCACCACGGTGTTGGCCGTCAGCCGGTGCCTGCGGGCGAAGTCGAACAGCTCCCGCGACTCCTGCCGGGACAGCCCGCCGGTCAGCCGGCTGGTGGACCGGGTGCTGTGGCTGGCCTGCGGACGCCGGTCGTACGGCAGCGCCGTCGGCTCGGTGAATCCGGACAGCAGCCCCCGCCAGTACTTCTCGGCCTGGTCGAGATCCTGCTCCGCCAGCCATTCCACGTACGCCCGCAGTGGCCGGCGCACCGGCAGCGCGGGTGCCTCGCCCGCGGCGAGCGCCGCGTAGGCGCTGATCACCTCGGTGAGCACGCTGAAGGTGCTCCAGCCGTCGAGCAGCAGGTGGTGGAAGGAGCCGGCCAGCCGAACGGTGGTGTCGGAGAGGCGGATCAGGGCCAGCCGCAGCAGCGGCGGGGCGGACAGGTCAAGCCCTTCCGCACGGGCCGCGGCCAGGTGCCGCTCCAGCGCCCGGTCCTGTTCCGGCTCGGACAGGTGCCGCCAGTCGAGCCGGGTGATCGGCAGTTCGGTGTGGCGGTGGATCACCATCAGGGGGCGCTCCACCTGCTCCCAGACCACCGAGCCGCGCAGCACCTCCAGGTGGTCGGCGACCGTCTGCCAGGCGCGGGCCAGCAGGTCCACGTCCGACACCCCGTCGAACACGCAGGTCATCTGCTCGAAGTAGGTCGGCGACTCGGGGTTGGCCAGGGTGTGGAAGAGCATGCCGGCCTGCATCGGCGTCAGCGGGAAGACGTCCTCCACCGTGCGCCCGTCGCCCACGAGCCGGTCCACTCCGGCCTGGTCGAGGCCCGCCAGCGGGAAGTCGGAGGGCGTGGCGCCGCCGCTGCCCGCCTCCAGGCAGTGCCCGATGATCTCGCGCAGCGCCGTCAGGAACTCCCCGGCGAGCCGCTCGACCGTGGCGGAGCTGTGGTTGCCGGGCGAGTGGATCCAGTCGATCCGCAGCTCGCCGTCGTTGACGGCGGCCACGATGTCCATCAGGTGCGGGCGGTCGAGCTCGGGTGCCTGGTCCCGGCCGAGCCCGGCCAGCCGCCTGCGCACCAGGCCGTCCTGGCTGGTCGAACCGTCCCACTGGCCAAGGTAGTTGAAGCTGATCTGCGGTCCCGTACCGTCGGCCGGGATCCGGCTCGGTCCGTCCGCGGTGGGCAGGTGACGCAGCGCGCCGTGGCCCAGGCCCCGGCCCGGTATGGCCCGGATCCGCTCCTTGACCGACTTCAGCGCGGAGCCCCAGTCCTCGGCCGGTACGTCCAGGGAGACCGGGTAGACGGTGGTGAACCAGCCGAGCGTGCGGGACAGGTCGATGTCGTCGAAGAGGTCCTCGCGGCCGTGGCCTTCGAGCGCGATGGTGACCGGCGAGCCGGCCCACTGGTGCAGGACCCGGCCGAGCGCCGTGAGCAGTACGTCGTTGATCTGGGTGCGGTAGACCGACGGCACGCGCTGGAGCAGTGCCCTGGTCTGGGTGCGGTCCAGGTGCACGGACGCCACCGCGGAGGTGCCGAAGGTGTTGGGTGCCTCGCCGTCGCGGGGTATCGCGTGGTGCCGCTCGACACTGTCCCAGTACGGCAGTTCGTGGTCGAAGCCGCCGGAGCGCGCGTGGTCCGCGAGCCGGCCCGCCCACTGCTGGTAGCTGCTGGACTTGGCCCCGAGGTCGGCGCCGCGGCCCTCGGCGAGCTGGGCGTACGCGGTGGCCAGGTCCTCCAGGAGCACCCGCCAGGAGACGCCGTCCATGACGAGGTGGTGCGCGGTCAGGAAGAGGCGGGGCAGCCGGCCCGCGCCCAGGCGGAAGAAGACGCCCTTGAGCAGGGCGGCGGACTTCAGGTCCAGCGAGCGCTGGGCGGCCAGGGCCGCCTCGTCCAGCGCAAGGCTCTGCTCGCTCTCACCGAGGGCGGAGATGTCCCGTACCGCGAGCAGCAGGTGCGGGGCCTCGTCGCTGTACTCCTGGGTCCAGCCGTCCCCGTCGTGGACGTAGCGCATCCGCAGGGCGTCGTGGTGGGCGGTGACCGCGGTCAGCGCGCGTTCCAGGACGGCGGTGTCGGTGTCGGGGGCCAGTTCGGCCTGGACCGACATGGCGTACTGGTCCGGGGCCTCGGGGTGCTCCGCGAAGAACCGGGCCTGGATGGGGGTGAGTTCGACGCTGCCGAAGACCGCGGTGGGCGTCACCGAGGCGTCGGCGAGGGTGGTGACGGCCGGGGCGAGGGTGGCGATGCTCTGGTGGACGAACAGCAGCTTGGAGGTGAGCTGGAGGCCGGCCTGCCGGGCCCGCGAGACGACCTGGATGGACAGGATCGAGTCACCGCCCAGGTCGAAGAAGTTGTCGTGGATGCCGACGCGTTCGACGCCCAGCACCTCGGCCCACACCTCGGCCAGCGCCTCTTCGACGGCGTTGCGCGGGGCGGCGTAGTCCGAGCCGAGCCGGCCGGCCCGGATCTCGGGCTCCGGCAGCGCGCGCCGGTCCACCTTGCCGTTCGAGGTGAGCGGCAGCTTCTCCAGCGGTACGAAGACGGCGGGGGTCATGTAGTCGGGCAGCGACAGGGCGAGGTGGGCGCGGAGTTCGCCGGTGGTCACCTCGCGGTCGCCGACCACATAGGCCACCAGGCGGCGGTGTCCCCGGTCGCCCTGGTGGGCCACCACCACGGCGTCCGTGAGGTCCGGGTGGGTCTTGAGCGCGCTCTCGACCTCGCCGAGCTCGATGCGGAAGCCGCGGATCTTGACCTGTCCGTCGGTGCGGCCGAGGAACTCCAGCACGCCGTCGGACCGCCAACGGGCCAGGTCGCCCGAGCGGTACATCCGGGTGCCGCGCTCGCCGTAGGGGTCCGCGACGAAGTGCGCGGCCGTCAGGCCCGGCCGGTTGAGATAGCCCCGGGCCAGTCCGGGCCCGGCGATGTAGAGCTCGCCCGGCACGCCGACCGGCGCGGGCTCCAGCGTCTCGGTCAGCACATAGACCCGGGTGTTGCCGATCGGGGTGCCCAGCGGCACGGGGGCCGCGGGGTCGAGACCCGGGCTCAGCGCGTGGGTGGTGGTCAGCGAGGTGGCCTCGGTCGGCCCGTAGCCGTTGCTGAGCCGGAGCGCCGGGTGCACCGCGAGCAGCCGGGCGCAGTGCTCGGGCGAGACCTTGTCGCCGCCGGCGACGAGCTGGCGCAGACCGCTCAGCGCGCCGGGATCGTCGTCCACGACCTGGTGGAACAGGCCCGCGGTGATGGCCAGATGGGTGACCTCGTGGTCCTTGAGGAAGCTGCCGAGCTCGCTGCCGGTGGGCGCGGACGGCGGGTGGACGGCCAGCCGCGCGCCGTTGAGCAGCGCCGACCACACCTCCAGGGTGGAGGCGTCGAAGGACACGGACGCGAACTGGGCGACGACGTCACCCGGCCGTACGTCGACCACCCCGGACTCGTGGATCAGGCGCACCACGGCACGGTGCGAGGTCATCACGCCCTTGGGGGCGCCGGTGGAGCCGGAGGTGTAGATGACGTACGCGAGGTGGTCCGGGCTCACGGCGGCGTCGGGAGCGGTGGCCGGGTGGTGCGCCGACTCCTCGCCGCCCGGCGTCACGTCGATGAGGCGGGCCTCGGTCTCCGGCAGCCGGTCGCGCAGGTGCGGCTGGGTGACGAGCAGCCGGGCACCGGCGTCCTTGAGCATGTAGGCGAGCCGGTCGGCCGGGTACTCGGGGTCGAGCGGCACATAGGCGGCGCCCGCCTTGAGGACGGCGAGCAGCGCCACCACGGTCTGGGCACCGCGCTCCATGCACAGGCCGACGAGCACGTCGGGGCCGGCGCCCTGCTCGACGAGGTGGTGGGCGAGCCGGTTGGCGCGCTCGTCGAGCTCCCGGTAGGTGAGCTTCTCCGCGCCGTACGAGAGGGCCACGGCATCGGGGCGCTGGGCCACCTCGGCGGCGAACAGCTCGGGCAACGCCGCCGCCGGCAGCTCGTGGGCGGTGTCGTTCCAGGTGTGCAGGACCTCCCGGGACTCGGCGTCGCCGAGCATCGGCAGGGCCGCGACGGCCCGCTCGGGCGCGGCGGCCGCGGCGCCGAGCAGCACGGTGAGGTGTCCGGCGAGGCGGGCGACGGTGGCCTCGTCGAACAGCGCGGTGCTGTAGATGATCCGGCCGGTGAGGTCCGCGCCCGACTCGGAGAACTCGATGGTCAGGTCGAAGGGGGCCGCCACCCGGTGCACGGGGTGGTCGCGGACCTCGACGCCGGGCAGCACCACCGCGTCGTTCGAGGCGTTCTGGAGTACGACCATGGTCTGGATCAGCGGCGTGCGACTGGTGTCGCGCTCGGTCTGCGCCATCTCGACCAGCCGCTCGAACGGCACGTCCTCGTGGGCGAACGCCTCCAGGACGGTCTCCTTGACCTGGTCGAGGAAGGCTCCGAAGGACTGCTGCGGGTCGACCTCGGAGCGCAGTACGACGGTGTTGACCAGGAAGCCGATGAGCTGTTCCAGATCGCGGTGGCCGCGGCCCGAGGAGGCGGTGCCGACCGCGATGTCGCGCTGGGAGGAGTAGCGGGCGAAGACCGTCTTGACCGCGGCGGTCAGCACCATGAACAGCGTGGCACCGCGGGCCCCGGCCAGCTCCCTGGCGCGGGCGACGGTCGCGGCCGGCACCTCGAAGGCGTACTCCGCGCCCGCGGTGGAGCGCACCACCGGGCGGGGCCGGTCGGTCGGCAGCTCCAGCGGGGTGATGCCCGCCAGCCGCTCGCGCCACCAGTCCAGCTGCCGGCCCAGCAGTCCGCCGCCCTCCAGACGGCCGCGCTGCCAGGCGGCGAAGTCCGCGTACTGCGGGGGAGCGCCGGCCAGGGTGGAGGGGCGTCCGAGCGCGCGGGCCGCGTACAGCTCGCCGAGTTCCCTGGCGACCACGCCCATCGACCAGCCGTCGGTCACGATGTGGTGCATCCCCAGGACGCAGACGTAGTCGTCGGCCGAGAGCGCGACCAGCAGGACGCGGACCAGCGGGCCGCCCTGGAGGTCGTAGGGCCGGGTCACCTCGGCGCGCACCAGCTCGCGCAGCCGCTCCTCGCGCAGATCGGCGGCGACGGTGGTGAGATCGGCGGTCCGCCACTGCGGCTCAAGCACCGGGTGGATCACCTGCACGCCCCGGCCGCCGACCACGCCGAAGGTGGTGCGCAGCGATTCGTGGCGTTCCACCAGGTCGCGCACGGCGCCGCGCAGGGCATCGGCGTTCAGTTCGCCGGTCAGCCGCAGCCCCATGGCGGTGTGGTACTCGGCGCTCCCCGGGTCGAAGTCCTCCAGGAACCACAGGCGTTGCTGCCCGTAGGACATCGGCAGCTCGTCCTCGCGGGAGACCACCGGGATCGGCGCGTCGCCCGCCTGCTCGGCGGTGGCGACCGAGGCGGCCAGCGAGGCGACGGTCGGGGTGTCGAACAGGACGCGCGGCGAGAGCTTGATGCCCAGCGCCTTGCGCATCCGGGAGACGGCGCGCACGGAGAGGATCGAGTTGCCGCCGAGGGCGAAGAAGTCGTCGTCGACGCCGAAGTTGTCGACGCCCAACACCTCGGCCCACACGCCGGCGATGGCTTCCTCGACGGCGTTGCGCGGCGCGAGGTGGCCGCCGGCCGGCTGCTGCGCCGCGGCCGGGTCGGGCAGCGCCCTGCGGTCGACCTTGCCGTTGGGGGTCAGCGGCAGGGTGTCGAGCACCACGATCGCCGACGGCACCATGTATGCGGGCAGGCTCGCGGCGAGGTGGGTCCTGATGTCATCGGCCGTGGGGCGCGCGGCGCCGAGCGGCGAGACATACGCGAGCAGGTTGGTGTTGTGGGTGACGACCACGGCCTGCGCCAGGTCCGGGTGCTGGACCAACGCGCTCTCGATCTCGCCGAGTTCGATGCGGAAGCCGCGTACCTTGACCTGGTCGTCCGCGCGGCCCAGGTACTCCAGGGTGCCGTCGGCCTTCCAGCGGGCCACGTCACCGGTGCGGTACATCCGGTGGCCCGGCTCGCCGAACGGGTTGGCGACGAACCGCTCCGCGGTCAGGGAGGCCCGGCCGTGGTAGCCGCGGGCCAGCCCGGCGCCGGCGATGTAGAGCTCGCCCCGGACCCCGGCGGGCACCGGGCGCAACGCGTCGTCCAGGACGTAGACCTGCGTGTTGGCGATCGGCGCGCCGATCGGCGGCACCGCGCCGCCGCTGAGCGGCGCGCTCATGGTCGCGCACACCGTGGTCTCGGTCGGGCCGTACGCGTTGACCATGCGGCGCCCGGCGGACCAGCGCGCCACCAGGTCACCGGTGCTCGCCTCACCGGCGACCACCAGCGTGGCGTCGGCGGGCAGGCCGCGGCCCTCCGGCAGGACGGCGACGGTGGCCGGGGTGAGCGTGGCGTGGGTGACGCCGTGCTCGGCGGCGTACGCGGCCAGCGGCTCGCCGGGGAGCATGGCGTCCTTGGAGCCCATGACCAGCGTGGCGCCGGTGACCAGGCCCATGCAGATCTCCCAGAACGCCGCGTCGAAGCTGGCGGAGGCGAACTGCAGGATCCGGCTGTCCGGCGTGACGTCGAAGTGCTCGGTCTGTACGGCCGCGAGGTTGCCGATTCCGGCGTGCGAGACGAGCACGCCCTTGGGCTTGCCGGTGGAGCCCGAGGTGTAGATGACGTACGCGAGGTCCTGCGGGGACATCTCGATGGCGGGCGCGGTGGACGGGTGGCGGTCCTCGTCGCCGGGCTGCGGGTCCTGGTCCAGGCTGACCAGGACGGCGTCGGTGCGCGGCAGCCGGTCGCCCAGGTCCTGGTGCGTCACGACCAGCCGCGCGCCGGAGTCCTGGAGCATGTAGGCGAGCCGGCCCGAGGGATAGTCGGCGTCCAGCGGCAGATAGGCGGCGCCCGCCTTCATGATGCCGAGCAGTCCCACCGCCATCGGGGCGCCGCGCTCCACGCAGAGGCCGACCAGGACGTCCCGGCCGGCGCCGAGTCCACGCAACCGGTGCGCGAGGCGGTTGGCCCGCTCGTCCAGCTCGCGGTAGGTCATCGGGCCGTGCTCGTCGATGACGGCGACGGCGTCCGGGCGGGCCGCGGCATGGGTGGCGAACAGCTCGGGGAAGGTGCCGGTGGGCACCTCGCGGCCGGTGGCGTTCCACTCCCGTACGACCTGGTCGAACTCGCTGTCGGTGAGCATCGGCAGCGCCGAGACCGCGCGCCCGGGGTCGGCGGCGGCGCCCGTCAGGAGAACGCCGAGGTGGCCGGCGAGCCGGGCGATGGTGGGCCGGTCGAAGAGGGCCGTGCTGAAGCGGATGCTCGCCGTCGGATGTGCCGAGTCGGTGAACTCCAGGGCGAGGTCCAGCGGATCGAACGGCGCCACAGTCGCCTCGCTCTCCTCCCGCACCACGACCATGGCCTGGACGAACGGGGTGACGCTGGTGTCCTGTTGCGGAGCCAGCGCGTCGACCAGCCGCGCGAGCGGGACGCCGTCATGCGCGAAGGCGGCCCGCACCGTCTCCTTGGCGCGGGCGACCAGCTCGCCGAACGAGGCCGCCGCCTCGACCCGGCCGCGCAGCACGAGCGTGTGCCCGCTGCGCGGGGAGAGCGTGCCGACGGCGATGTCGTCCTGGCCCGAGTAGCGGGTGAACAGCGCCTGCACGGCGGCCACGAGCACCTCGTGCCCGGTGGCCTCGAAGCGCCCGGCCAGTTCGCGTACGGCGGTGGCCACGGCGAGCGGGACATCGATGTCGCAGGTCGCCGTTCGGGCCGACCGCACGACGGGGCGCTGACGGTCCGTCGGCAGTTCGAGGGGAGCGATCCCCGCCAACTGCTGCCGCCAGAATTCAACGTGCTGGGAGAGCTCCCAGCCGGCCGACGCTGCAGCGCGAGTCACGCTGTACCTCCAGGAATTGACGGACTCCGGCGAGAAGTGCCCCCCTGCCTGCGGCCGGGTCGGGCTGCCGAGAAGTCGGAAAGAAAGTGGTCAGAACGCGCGGCGGGAAGGCGTCAGGCCGCGGCGTGGATGCGCTTGGCAGAGCGCCCGGCGAGCTGCAGGAGCGCGATCGCGCCGGTACTGCCGTCCCGGACGAAGCGTCCGGTGTACGGCGCCGCGTCGGTGTCGACGCGCCGGGCGGTGAAGTTCAGGCCGCCGTGCACGGTGACGTCGGCGACCAGGCCGGTGCGGTCACTGAGCCGGATCCCGTCGCGGTGGCGCCGGACGGAGAAGACGGTGTCGCCGTTGCCGTAGTCGCCCACGAGCGGTTCGAGGTCACGGGGGCCGGCCTCGGAGGCGTCGGGGTGCGGGGCCGGGCCGGGCTCGTAGTCGCCGACGTCGATGCCGAGGGTGCGCAGGGCCCCGACCACGTCGGGCCAGAGGCTGGATCCGGTGGTGGCGTTGGTGGTCAGGGCGACGGCAACGCCCGATTCCGGGTGGAAGCGCAGGTGGGCCGTGCCGCCATCCACTGTGCCGTCGTGGCCCGGCCAGCGGTTGTCCGGGCTGCCGTAGTGGCCGAGGCCCAGCGCCCAGGCGTCGGCCATGCCGAAGGCGTCGGCACCGGCCACGGCGGTCCGCATCTCGACGCGCTGCTCGTCCGCCAGGAGGGCGGCGGTCCTCGGGTCGGTGCCCAGGTGCAGCCGCGCGAGTGAGATCAGCTCTTCGGCGCTGCCGCTGAGCCCGCCGGCCGGTGTCCAGGTGGGCGGCAGGAACTGCTCGACGGGGCGCGCCGCGCGCTGTCCGGGCCGCACCGCGTGGCCCTTGGCCGACGTCCGGGCGGGGCGCTCGGGGCTGTGGTCGATGTACGGGTCGACGCCCAGCGGGCGCAGCAGGAAGTCCTGGAGCGCGTCACGCCACTTCAGGGCGGTGACCTCCTCGACCAGCCGGCCCAGGATGTTGTAGCCGGTGTTGGAGTACGAGAAGGAGCTCCCGGGGCGGTCGAGCAGCGGGAGTTGGGCCACGCTCGTCGCGTAACGCAGCAGGGACCGCTCGTCGGGGTCGTCCGGTTCGTGGTCGGCCACCAGGCCGCTGGTGTGGCTGAGGAGCTGCCGCGGGGTGATCGACGCGAGCCGGGCGTCCGCCGCGTCGCGGAATTCCGCCAGGAACGCGGAGACCGGCTCGTCGAGCTCCAGGTCGCCGTCCGACACGAGCTGGAGGACCAGCGTCGCGGCGAAGACCTTGCTCACGGAGCCGTAGGCGAATGCCGTACGGGAGTCCACCGCACGGGGTTCGCCGGAGCACTCGAATCCGGCGACCGCACTCACGGTTTCAGTACCGGTGTACACGGCGAGCTGCGCCCCGGGGACGGCGTGGGTGTCCGCCAGTTCCTCCAATAGGCTCGCGAGGTGCCGCGCTTCCATGACTTCCCCCATCAGTTGACCGACCGGCGATACCTCCGCCAGTACGGCTACCCGCACCACGGGGGGTGCGGGTAGCCGTACCTCTCAATCCTTGATCTTCGTCCCAGCCCAGGGCAAGCCGTTTCCCTGGGAGGAAAAAGCCCAGGTCAGGGGCCTTCTGGGAGCTGTGGAAGCAGAATGTGCGGCGCGTTGGCCCTTTAGGGTGACGGCATGTCAGCCACCCGCTACACCTACCTCGGTCCGGAGGGCACCTTCACCGAAGCCGCGCTCCGTACGCTCCCGGAAGCGGCCACCCGCGAACTCGTCCCCATGGTGTCGGTCTCGGCGGCGCTGGACGCCGTACGCGGCAGCGAGGCCGCGGCCGCCCTCGTGCCGATCGAGAACTCGGTGGAGGGCGGCGTCACCACCACGCTCGACGAACTCGCCAACGGCGAACCGCTGATGATCTACCGCGAAGTGCTGCTTCCCATCACCTTCGCGCTGCTGGTACGCCCCGGTACCCGGCTGTCCGACATCAAGACGGTGACGGGTCACCCGGCCGCCCAGCCCCAGGTGCGCAACTGGCTCGCGGCGAAGCTGCCGGAGGCCCGGTGGGAGTCGGCGCCCTCCAACGCGGACGGCGCGCGGCTGGTGCGGGAGGGACGCCATGACGCCGCGTTCGCGGGCGAGTTCGCGGCGCCGGCGTACGGGCTCGAAGCGCTGGCCACGCAGATCCACGACGCGGCGAACGCCGAGACGCGCTTCGTGCTGGTGGGCCGTTCGGCGCGGCCGTCGGCACCGACCGGCGCCGACCGGACCTCGCTGATCGTCTGGCTGGACGACGACCACTCGGGCGCCCTGCTCGAACTGCTCCAGGAACTCGCGGTGCGCGGGGTCAATCTGATGCTGATCCAGTCGCGGCCGACGGGCGCGGGGATCGGCAACTACTGGTTCGCCGTGGACGCCGAGGGCCACATCAGCGAACCGCGGGTCACCGAGGCCCTGATGGGGCTGCGCCGCTGGGTCCCCAAGATGCGCTTCCTCGGCTCCTATCCGCGGGCGGGGGCGGCGCCGGTGGGCGTACGCGCCATGCGGCCCGGCACCAGTGACCGCGAGTTCGTGGAGGCGGCGGACTGGCTGGCGCGCGTCCAGGACGGCCGGCCCTGAGCCGAGGCGTCAGGGCCGGATCCGGCTCACGACGATCCACCCGGGGCCACCGCAGGCCGTCCCTGCCTCAGGCCGACTCGCCGCGCAGGTGGGCGAGTACCGCGAGCACCCGCCGGTTGCCGTCGCTGGGGCCGAGGTTCAGCTTCATGAAGATGTTGCTGGAGTGCTTGACCACGGAAGCCTCGGTCACGCTCAACCGCCCGGCGATCAGCTGGTTGTTGAGGCCCTCCGCCATCAGCGCGAGCACCTCGCGCTCGCGCGGGGTGAGCTGGCGCAGCGGCCGGCTCGCCGTCTGCTGGGCGAGCAGCACGCGCACCACCTCGGGGTCGATGACGGTCTGGCCGTCCGCGACCCGTTGCAGGGCGTCCAGGAACTCGGAGACCTCCCCCACCCGGTCCTTGAGCAGATACCCCAGCCCGGCCGCCTCCCGGCCGTCACCGCTGAGCAGTTGGGTGGCGTAGGCGGTCGCGACGTACTGGGAGAGCACCAGGACCGGCAGCCGGTCGTGGCGGGCCCGCAGCTCCAGCGCGGCCTTGAGCCCCTCGTCCCGGAAACCGGGCGGCATCCGGACGTCGGTGATCACGACGTCCGGAGGCTGCTCGTCCACGGCGCGGGCCAGGGCCTCGGCGTCGCCGACGGCGGCGACCACCTCGTGGCCGCTGCGGGTGAGGAGTTCGACCAGTCCGGCGCGCAGCAGCACGGCGTCCTCGGCCAGCACTACCCGGAGCACGGCACCTCCACTCGAAGCTGGGTCGGACCGCCCTTGGGGCTGGACACCACCAGCCGGCCCTTGAGAATCGCCATACGGTCCGCCAATCCCGACAGCCCGGTTCCCCCGGCGGGGTCCGCGCCACCGTGTCCGTCATCGGTGATCAGCAGGATAAGCCGCTCGTTCACATACCTGCCGACGACCGCTACCTGGGTCGCGCCGCTGTGCTTGGCCGCGTTGGTCAGCGCCTCCGTCACGGTGAAGTACGCCGTGCTCTCCACCATGCCGGGCAGCCGGTGCGGCAGGTCGATGTCGACGGTGACGGGCAGCGGGTGGCCCATCGCGACCTCCGCCACGGCGGCGGCGAGCCCGTGGTCGGTCAGCACCTGAGGGTGGATGCCGCGGACGAGCCTGCGCAGCTCGTCCAGCGCCTGCCGGGCCTCGCGGCGGGCCCGGGTGACGAGCTCGGCGGCCGGGGAGTCGCCCTCCCCCATCTCCATCTGGGCCAGCCCCAAGGTCATGGTGAGCGCGACCAGTTGCTGCTGGGCGCCGTCGTGCAGATCGCGTTCGATCCGGCGCCGCTCGGCCTCGAAGGCGTCGGCAAGGCGGATGCGGGAGCGGGTGAGTTCGATGACCCGGCTCCGGGACGGCTCGTCGCGCGGGGACAGCAGGAACCAGGCCGTCTTGACCTGTGCCGCCGTCAGCAGGCCCGCCACGTACGCGCACAGCACCAGGCCGAGCAGCCCCAGGCCGCAGAACGGCAGGGCGGCCACCGGGCCGTCGATCGCCTGCCCCGGAATGATCATTACGGTCTCGGGGGCGAGCGCCCAGACCACGACCGGGGTCGCCACCAGCATGCCCGACAGCCCGAGCAGCGCCACGAAACCGGCGTTCGCTCCGGTGAAGAAGACCGCGAGGATGACGGCATAGCCCAGTTCACGCCATGTTGCGCGTTCTCTCAGCCGTGTTTGCAGCCAGGTTCGCGCACCGGCTCCCGCCAGCGAACGGTGCGGGTCAGGCGGCGGCACCGGCTCCACCAGCCTCAGGCGCCTGCGCTCCATGTTGGCGACGGGCAGGCCGAACACCATGGTGACCGCCAGGATCACCAGGCCCACCCCGACGACCGAGAGCAGCACCCCGAAGCAGAGCAGCACGGCGAGGCTCACCAGTACGGCCAGGCCGAGCGGGAGGCCACCCAGCAGAAAGGCCCAGGAGCGTACGGGCCAGCTGGAGGTGAGGAAGCGCAGCGGGTGCTGCTTCATCGCCTCCCACACGGCGATGCCCGGAAGGTCCTGCTCGGGTGCCCCCGGGGGCTCCGGGGACTGCCCCGCGGGCGCCTGCTGAGTCCCGCCCGGCCGCCCTGACACGTGTGTAGCCTCCTGCTGAGCCCCGCATGCATGATCCGGGACAACTGTAGTGCGGTGCCCGCGAACGCGTCGGCGGAGTGTTGCGCGGGACGGCGTTGTGAGGGACGCTCACCACCGCGGCCGTCACCCGGGGTACCGCGGCGGCGCGCCTCGTCGGCTGCCCGAAGGGGCCCGCGCCACGGCGCTCCCCGCTCATCGGTACAGGTCCGCCGCCCGCCCGCGCGGTGGGCCGGCGACCGGCCCTGCGTCCGTGAGCACCGCAACCGGCCGGCAGCAGATCTCCCCACCATCGGAACGGCGCACATTGAAATCGAGTGAATCGCGGCGGTTTTGGAGTCATGACGTACCGTCAAGCGCCAGTAAATGATGCGGAAAGACCCGGTCAGGACGGCCCGCCCGGCCGGTCCCGGGTCGCCGCGGGGGTCATCTATCTGTCCGTCGGCAGCCTCGTCGGCATTCTCCTGGTCCCGCTGACCATCGCGGAGATGGTGCTGAGAGTGGTCTCCGCTCTCCTCAACGCGCTTCCCCTGCTGGCGACGCTGCTCGTACAGGTCATCACCAATGCGGTGCGCGGCATCATGGTGCTGCTCGTCCCGGGGGCCGAGCCGCTGCCGGAGCGGGAGCGCCGGCTGGGCCCGACCCTGAGCAAACTGCGACAGCGGCTGGGCGGCATGAGCCCGGGGCTGCTCTCGGGACTGCCGCTGCTGCGCGCGGTCGCCGACCTGGAACTGCTCCTTGCGGCCTCGGTGACCCAGGATCCCGCCTCCGCGAGGGGACTTGAGTACGCCGTCCCCGAGGAGGGCGAGCCCCGGCACAACGCCTCCGGCTGGGGGGAGTCCGGCTATCTGTGCCTGCTCCTGCTGGGACTGCTCTGGCTGCTGCCGGTCTTCGCGATGACGCTGCCCGCGGTCGCCTTCATCGCGAGCCTCCCCTTCGGCAGGACCGAGCAACTGGCCTTCGGCGAGGGGACAACGGTCGTCGTGCAAGGCGGTGTCACCCGCCTGTGTGTGGCGGTGGGCGCCGTCGCGCTCTTCGCCGCGCTGGTGATGCTGCTCTTCTGGCTGGGGAAACTGCGGGCGCGGCTGGTCCGGCGCCTGCTCGGCCACATGAACGAGGACGAGAGGCGCCGCCGCGAGGAGTTGGCCGAGCGGCAGCGCACCGCGGCCCTGCGGGTCAACGACGCGGACTACCGGCGCATAGAGCGCGATCTGCACGACGGCGCGCAGGCCAGACTGGCCGTACTGCTGATGCGGATTTCCCATGCCACGCGCCGGAAGGACCGCAGCGCCGAGGATTTGCGCGAGCTTCTCCAGGAGACCCACCAGGAGATCGGAAAGGCTCTCGATGAAATCCGCGACCTGGTCCGCGGAATCCAGCCGCCGATCCTCAGCGACCGCGGTCTGAACGCCGCCGTCACCGCATTGACCGAGACGTTCCACGTCCCGGTCCACGTGACCTCGACACTGGAGCGCCGGCCGGCCACCCAGGTGGAATCCACGGCGTATTACATCATCGCGGAGTCCCTCGCGAATGCCGTCAAGCACTCCTCGGCCACCTGTATTCACGTGTCCCTGGAGCGGGCCGACAACTGCCTGGTGGTCGTGGTGACCGACGACGGGGTGGGCGGCGCCACGCTGGACGCGGGAACCGGCCTGCGCGGGCTCGTTGACCGCACCGCCGCCCTGCGGGGCAAGCTCGTCCTCACCAGCCCGGTCGGTGGCCCAACCACCGCCCGCGCCATCCTCCCCTGGTCACCGGACGCCATCTGACCTGGCCTTTTGCCTACCAGGGAAACAGCTTGCCCTCGGCCGGGTGGACGATCAAGGATTGAGAGGTACGGCTACCCGCACCCCCCTTGGTGCGGGTAGCCGTACTGGCGAAGACGCCGCCGTCCGCCGTGGCGGTCGTTCTGTGGGCCATGCCGTAGCGGACCACGCGGCCGCCGCTGGCGCGGGGGACCCGCATGTCAAGAAACGCGGAGATCGCAGTGAACGGAAGAACTGCCGACAGCTCCAGTCCGAGCCCCGATGTCTGGTTCAACTGGAATGCCATGAGGGTGGCGACACCTCAACCGGTGCCGGAGCCCCCCTATTCGGGGACCTTTTTCGACGAGACCCTGCGCGACGGGCTCCAGGCTCCGAACATCCGTAATCCCTCGCTGGAGCAGAAGCTGAGGCTAGTGGACCACATGGCCCGCTCCGGCGTCACCTCCGCGGACCTGGGATTCCCCGGCTCGGACCCGGCCGCGTTACAGAATTGCGTGGAGATCGCCCGGCACATCGTGCGCAGCGGCCACTCCCTCTCCCAGGGGTACGCGGGGCGCACCCACCCCTCGGACATCAACGCGATCTGCGAGATAGCCCAGCAGGTGGGGGTGTCCGTGGACGCGTACATCTTCATCGGCGTCAGCCCCATCCGGCAGTACGTGGAGAACTGGGACGTCCAGCTGATCCAGCGTCACATCCGCGAGTCGGTGGTCGAATGCCGGCGCGGCGGGGCGGAGTTCGTACTGGTCCTGGAGGACGCGGTGCGGTGCACTCCGCACGTACTGGGCCAGGTGTACGACGTCGCCATCGAGACGGGCGTGCGGCGGGTGACCCTGTGCGACACGGTCGGCGCGGCGCTGCCCAGCGGCGTCGAAGCGCTCCTGCAGTGGTCCAACCAGTACTTCGCCGAGCGCGGCCACCGGGTCGGCTTCGAGTGGCACGGGCACAACGACCGCGGGCTGGCGCTGGCCAACTCGCTGGTCGCCCTCGCCCACGGCTGCCAGCGCGTGCACGGCACGATCCTGGGCATCGGGGAGCGGGCCGGAAACGCCTCCCTCGACCAGCTCATGATCAACCGTCACCTGGACGAGCACGGCCGCTACGACCTGAAGGCGCTGCGCGAGTACTCCGAGTACGCGGCCTCCGTGCTGGGCGTCGAGGTCCCGCAGAACTACCCGGCGCTGGGCCGGGACGTCTTCAAGACCAGTGCCGGAGTGCACGCCTCCGCCATCCTCAAGGCCCACGAAAAGGGCAATGTGCTGGTGAAGGACGCGGTCTACTCCAGCGTCCCGGCCAGCTATCTGGGCCGTGAGCAGGAAGTGCTCATCGACGAGGCCTCCGGCGCCAACAACGTCAAGTACTGGCTGACGGTGCACGGTTACGACAGCGACAACGCCACGTTCGTCAAGAACGTGCTGGCGAAGGCGAAGTCGGGCCGCGGCCCCCTGACCGACGAACAGATAAGGCAGATCATTGCGAACGCCGAGTGAACCGACCAGCGGCAGCCGCCCCCGCACCATCAGTCTCCGCGGCAGCGTTCTGGTCATCACGGAGGACCCGGATCTGGTCGCCGCGCAGCTGGACGGCACCGGCACCGCGACTCCGTCGGAGCTGCTGCGCGCCCCGCTGATGAACAACATCTCCACCGACGAGATCATCCCCGGCTGGTGCTGCTACTGGTACGACGAGAAGCTGGGCGAGTACGCGTACCTGGGCCTGCGGGACAAGAAGTTCGGCCAGGGCGCGGTGAAGGCGTTCGCTCCGCAGATCATCGTCAGCGGCGAGGCGAAGGGCTGCGGATCGTCGCGGGAACACGCCGTCTACGCGGAGAAGTACGCCGGCGTCGAGATCGTCTTCGCCCGGTCCTTCGAGCGGATCTACCAGCAGAACTGCCGCAACGTCGGCATCATCACGTGCGACGACTTCACCGTCCTCGACGCGCTGCTCGCGGGCGAGGAACTGCCGCTCGACGCCTTCACCCGCCGGGCCAACGACATCGAACGCGCCATCATCGACCTGGGCGGCCTGTTCGGGTTCAACCGCGAGACCCGCGAGGGCACGCAGTCCGCCATCAAGCCCGACTTCACTGCGGCGCGCCCGCTGAACGCCGTCGAGAAGATCATTCAGAGCCGTCTGTCGTCCCGCAACCAGTGCCCGCAGGACGCCGCCGTACGGATCGGCGAGTCGTACTTCGTCGAGGCGGACGTCAGGTTCTCGCACGAGTACGTGACGCCGATGGCCGCCGGCATGTTCGGCAAGGAGTTCGGCGCGGACGCCGCCCTGGCCGACCCGGAGTCCTGCTACTTCTTCCAGGACCACCTCTCGCTGGCGGAGCCGGTCCTCAAGCGGCGGGCCAACGGCCTGGAGCTGATCGACCGGGTGGAGAACCTCGGCAAGCGGCAGCAGGAGTTCGCGACCCTGAGCGGCGGGAACTTCATCGGCCCCGCGGACACCGGGGGCAGCCGCGCGATCTGCCACAACTACATCGTCGAGAACGTCGCCCGGCCCGGTGACGTGATCATCGGCACCGACAGCCACACCTGCACGGCCGGCGCCGTGGGTGCCTTCGCCTTCGGCGTGGGCGCCACCGACATCGCCAACTCCTGGTACAACCGCGAGATCCTGGTGAAGGTCCCGGCGGTCATCCGGGTCAACCTGCTGGGCGAGCTGGCACCGGGCGCGTGCGCGAAGGACCTCATGCTGGCGCTGCTGGCGCACCCGATGATCCAGGGCAGCCAGACGCTGGGCAAGGTCATCCTGTTCAGCGGTCCCGGCTGCGCCTCGATGAACCTCGACGAGCGCGCCACGCTGTGCAACATGGCGGTGGAGGCGGGCGGCATGACCGCGCTGTTCGAGCCGGACGAGGTGACCCACGCGCACCTGGCGCTGCGCGGCCCGTCGGCGTCCACCGGCACGGACGTCCGCTCCGACGAGGGTGCGACGTACTTCGCGGTGGTGGACATCGAGCTGGCCGGCGTCGAGCCGATGGTGGCCCTGCCCGGCGACCCGCGAAACTCCGTTCCGCTGGCCTCCGTTGACACCGAGGTCAAGGTCGACAAGGTGTACGGCGGGTCCTGCACCGGCGGCAAGGCGTACGACATGGACATGTACGCGAGCGTCTTCGAGCAGGCTCGCGCGCGGGGAGTGACCGTACCCGACGGCGTGAAGGCGTACATCCAGGTCGGCAGCGAGGCCGTCATGCGCTACGCGGTCGACCGCGGCTACATCGAGCTCTTCGGGGCGGTCGGCGTCGAAGTGCTGCCGCCCTCCTGTGGCGCCTGCATCAACGCCGGGCCGGGCGTGTCGGAAAGCCCGGACGAGGTCACGGTGAGCGCGCAGAACCGGAACTTCCCCGGCCGTTCCGGGCCCGGTCAGGTGTATCTGGCCTCTCCCTACGTGGTGGCCGCCACCGCCATCGCGGGCCGCCTCAGCTCGGTTGAAGACATGTTCGACACGTTCGCCACGGGGACGCAGTCATGAAGATCGCAGTGGTTCCCGGTGACGGAATCGGCAAGGAAGTGGTCCCGGCGGTCCTGCCGGCCCTGGAGTACCTGAACGGGGCGTACCGGCTCGGCCTGGAATACGAGGTGTTCCCCTGGGGAGCCGACGAGTGGCTCGCCACCGGCGTCGGCCTGCCCGCCGGGGCGATCGACCTGCTGACGAGCGAGTACGCGTCCGTCTTCCTGGGCGCGCTGGGCGACCCGCGCATTCCGGACATGGCGCACGGCCGGGACATCCTGCTGGGCATGCGCAAGGGCCTCGACCTGTACGTCAACCACCGCCCCATCACCCTGCCGAGCGGGGTCATCGACCTCTACCGCGAGAACACCCAGGGCCTCTACGTGGGCATCGGCGGCACGGTCGCCCCCGCGGGCCGCGTCACCGTGGCGATCGACGAGTGCGTCTACACCCGGGACACCGTCGAGAAGTTCGTACGTTTCTGTCTCGGCCAACTCCGGGACAAGGGGCGGCGGAAGGTGACCCTGGTCCACAAGTCCAACGCCGTACCGAACACCGGCGGCCTCTGGCAGGACGTGTTCCGCCGGGAGCTGACGGCCTTCCCGGAGCTGACGGGCTCGGAGGAGTACGTCGACTCGTTCTGCTACAACCTGGTGCGCGACGCGACGCCGTACGAAGGCGTCCTGGCGTCGAATCTCTTCGGAGACATCGTCAGCGACATCGGTGCGGCCCTGATGGGCGGCCTCGGCCTCGCGTCGAGCGCGAGCGTCTGCCCGGAAACGGGACTCGCGCTGTTCGAGCCGGTGCACGGCAGTGCCCCCGACATCGCGGGCAAGGGCATCGCGAACCCCTATGCCGCGGCGATGTCGCTGGCGATGATGCTCGACCACCTGGGGCACGGCCGGCCGGCCGCACTGCTCCGCGGCTGTGTGACCGAGGTGTCGCGCAGCGACGCGGCCACCCCCGACCTCGGCGGGCAGGGAACCACCGAGCGGTTCATGGACGAGGTGATGGCGCTGCTCAGGCGCGGGACGGACGACCGGACGTCATGAACACACGCACCGCTCCCCCGGGCTTCGCCGCCCGCGCCTCCGCGGCCGGGGGCTCCGTCATCCGGGAGGCACTCGCCCTGACGGCCCGGCCCGAGGTGATCTCCTTCGCCGGCGGCCTGCCCGCGTCGGAACTGCTCGACGCCGAGGGAATCCGCGCGGCGTACGACCATGTGCTGAGCGAAGCCCCCCACCGCGTCCTGCAGTACTCGACCACGGAGGGCGACCCCCGGCTGCGCGAGGCCGTCGCGGCCCGGCTGTCCGCCCGGCGGCTGCCCTCCCGCGCCGACGACCTGCTGGTGACGACCGGGTCGCAGCAGGCGCTGGCGCTGCTGGCGACCGTGCTCCTCGAACCCGGTGACACGGTGCTGGTCGAGGACCCGACCTATCTGGCGGCGCTCCAGTGCTTCGCCTACGCGGGCGCGCGCGTCGTCCCCGTGCCGAGCGACGACCAGGGCATCGACGTCGAGGCGCTGGCGCGGATCGTGGCCGAGGAACGTCCCAGACTGCTGTACCTGGTCCCCACCTTCCAGAACCCCACCGGCCACACGCTGCCCCTTGAGCGCCGCCGCGCGGTGGCGCGCATCGCGGCCGAACAGGGGCTGTGGATCGCCGAGGACGACCCTTACGGCGAGCTGCGGTTCCGCGGCGAGCAGGTGCCGTGGATCGCCTCGCTGGACGACGCCGAGGACCGCACCGTGCTCCTCGGCAGCCTGTCCAAGATCCTCTCTCCCGGCATGCGCCTTGGCTGGCTGCGCGCCCCGGCGGCGCTGCGCGACGCGTGCACACTGGCCAAGCAGGCCCTCGATCTGCACACGTCCACGGTCGACCAGGCGGCCGCCGCGCACTACCTGCGGGAGTACGACCTCGACGCGCGGCTGGCGCTGACCTCGGCGGCGTACCGGGAACGCTGCGACGTCATGCTCGGCGCGCTCGCGCACGCGCTGCCGCCCGGCAGCACGTGGAGCAGGCCCGACGGAGGGATGTTCGTCTGGGTCCGGCTGCCCGCGGGCCACGACGCGATCGCCCTGCTGCCCAAGGCCGTTGCCCATGACGTCGCCTATGTTCCGGGCGCCCCGTTCTTCGCGGGACGGGGCGACCCGGCCACCCTGCGGATGTCCTTCGCCGGGCACGGTCCGGCGGAGATCGAGGAGGGCGTGCAGAGGCTCGCCCGGATCTTCCGGCAGCGGGCCGCTACGGAACCGCCAGCAGCCGGGCGGGACGTACGCGGTGCAGGTGGATGAGGATGTCGTGCGACCGCGCCGGCGCCGTGCGCAGCACCGGTTCCGGATAGGAGGTGCCGACGCTCCGCGTGGGGCGGGCGGTGGTCAGCCAGGCGCGGGCCGGCTGCGGAAGCGTACGCATGTCCATGACGTAGTCGCGGGGGCTCACCCGGTCGAGGAGGTGCTCGGTGCCCCCTCGCGCGGCGGGCCCGAAGGTGTGGACACCCGTCTTCCCGTCGGGGCCGGTCGCGTTGAAGGAGCCGCGGCCGAAGGTCGTGCCGACACTCACGTAGTCCTTGCCGAACCTCTCGTGCAGGAAGGCGCCCTGCACCTTGGGATAGCTCGGATCGGACGACTCGTAGGAGACATGGGTGTTGTGGGCCGACACCAGGATCTTCTGCCCTGTGTGCGCATGCCACCAGGCGACGTTCTCCGCCATGAGCTGGTCGCGGAAGCGCATGGCCGCCTCGGCCTGGCGCTGGTCCCGGAAGTCGAAGGCGTAGCCCCGGGCGGTCTGGGCGATGGCGGTCGCATGCTGCACGGCCCAGGCGTAACTGCCCTTCTGTGCCTGGTTGTTCACCGGTTGGCGCTGGAGCAGGGCCAGAGCGCGCTCGGCCCTGCTCGCCATGGACCGGCGTTCGGCCGGCGGGCGGGTGAGGTACTGCTTCATGTACGTGCCGGACGCGGTGGTCGGCCGCAGCCCCCGGTACAGCTCGGTGAAGCGGGGCAGCAGCGCCGGGTGGGTCCGGGCCACGTAGGAGAGCACCTTGTCGTAGAGGTCCGGCCCCGCATAGGCGAAGTCGTCGCCCATGAAGTGCACTTGGTCATGCGGGTGACGGACGTTGTACGCGCGCATCCACTCGATCAGCGCCAGATACTCACCGGTGTTCCACCACGCGTAGGTGTCCTGGAATTCCTCCCGCATGATCTGCCTCGGATCGCCCTCGCCGGTCCGCAGATACGCGTCGATGCGCAGCCCGCTGCTCCAGCTCGTCTCCAGCGCGAAGGCCCGGAACCCCTTGTTCTCCACCAGATAGCGCAGCACCCGGTGCTTCATCGTGAAGAACTCGTGCGAGCTGTGCGTCGCCTCCCCCAGGCCCACCACCTGTGCGCCGCCCACCATGTGGCCGAAGGCCTTCAGGTCGTCCGGCCCGCCGTTCGGCTCGGTGGTGCGCAGCGGGCGGGCGGCGCCTTCCATCGCCGCGAGAGCGCGTTGTCCTGGCGGTGGGAACGCGGCGGCGATCAGGGCTCCCGCGCAGAGCAGCAGTACCAGGGTGAGTGACGTCCGACGTGTCATGCAGCAAGGCTCCGCCACCGGCGGCGCCGTGCCCATCCGGCGCACCCCCCACCGCACGACGGGAATCCCCCACCACCGCCCCTCCGCCAAACCGGAAGGGCGCACTGCCCAGAGGGTGTCCGGGTCGGGGTCGGACACCTGCTAGGCGCAGGACGGGCACAGTCCGCGGTAGGTGATCTCGACCCCGGACAGGGTGAAGCCGAACCGTTCCTCGGCCGGGAGGTCGGCCAGCGGATCGCCGGCCGGGTGGACGTCGCGGATGGTGCCGCAGCGGGAGCACACCAGGTGCTGGTGCGGGTGGTGTGCGTTGGGGTCGTAGCGCTTGGCGCGGCCCTCGGTGCAGACCTCCATGACCTCGCCGAGCAGGACCAGCTCACCCAGGGTGTTGTAGACGGTCGCCCGGGAGATCTCGGGCAGCCGCCGGGCCGCGCGGACGTGCACCTCGTCGGCCGTGAGATGCACGTGGTCGCCGTCCAGGACCTCCGCGACCACCCGGCGCTGGGAGGTCATCCGCCAGCCACGCCCTCGCAGCCGCTCCAGCAGGTCACTCATATCGGTTCACCTGTTCAGGTCCGGTGGGTCCGGTGGGTCCGGTCGGACACGCGAAGTGGTCCGGCGCGCCCGCGCTCCGATGAGATATGGGTTTGGCGTACTTCTTGACTTGGATCGCGTCCATCATAGGATCGATGCCGCCGAGAGCCCAGGGCGTGGCCAGACCCCCGCGCCCCGGACAGGACCCGGCGGACACGCCCAGGGACGAGAAGACTCCAACACACCAGGAGACAGAGACGTGATGGCGGATCGCCGCCGCGAAGGTGCGGGGTGTCGGGCAGCAGCAGGGTGCCGCCCGCGTCACGCCGCTGGAGACCGCCGTGGGGTTCGACCGTCCCGGCATCGCAGCAATCGCTTCCCGGGTGCGTGATCGCGTGGGCCGTAAGCTCGTTTTACGTCGTGCGCGCGGCCTTCTGCTTCCCCGCCCCCGTCCCCTCTCCCCGGCCGCGGCTTCACGTCCGACGAGGCCGAGGCCGTCCATCGGGGCCTGTGCCCCGGCCGTTCCACCGCCCGCAGTTCCTGAGCACCGTGATCCACCGAGTCAAGAAGGATTGCCATGTCCGAGAACCCCGATGCAATCGTCACAGATCCCAAGACGGAGGGCGCAGGTGGCTGCCCGGTCGCGCACGGGCGCGCCCCGCACCCGACCCAGGGCGGCGGAAACCGCCAGTGGTGGCCGGATCGGCTCAATCTGAAGATCCTCGCCAAGAACCCCGCCGTGGCCAACCCGCTCGGCGAGGAGTTCGACTACGCCGCGGCGTTCAAGACCCTCGACCTGCCGGCCGTGAAGCGGGACATCGCGGAGCTCCTGACGACCTCGCAGGACTGGTGGCCCGCCGACTTCGGCACTTACGGCCCGTTGATGATCCGGATGGCGTGGCACAGCGCGGGCACCTACCGGATCAGCGACGGCCGCGGCGGCGCAGGCGCGGGCCAGCAGCGCTTCGCTCCCCTCAACAGCTGGCCGGACAACGCGAGCCTCGACAAGGCCCGCCGACTGCTGTGGCCGGTGAAGAAGAAGTACGGCAAGAGCCTTTCGTGGGCCGACCTCATGATCCTCACCGGCAACGTCGCCCTGGAGTCGATGGGCTTCGAGACCTTCGGCTTCGGCGGCGGACGTCCGGACGTCTGGGAGCCCGACGAGGACGTCTACTGGGGTCCCGAGACCACCTGGCTCGACGACGAGCGCTACACCGGCGACCGCGAGCTGGAGAACCCCCTCGGCGCGGTCCAGATGGGTCTCATCTACGTCAACCCCGAGGGCCCGAACGGCAACCCGGACCCCATCTCGGCGGCCCGTGACATCCGCGAGACGTTCCGCCGGATGGCGATGAACGACGAGGAGACCGTCGCGCTGATCGCGGGCGGTCACACCTTCGGCAAGACGCACGGCGCGGGCCCCGCCGACGCCGTGGGCCCCGACCCCGAGGCCGCCCCGCTGGAGCAGCAGGGCCTCGGCTGGAAGAGCACCCACGGCACCGGCAAGGGCGGCGACGCGATCACCAGCGGCCTTGAGGGCATCTGGACGAACACCCCCACCACCTGGGACAACAGCTTCTTCGAGATCCTGTTCGGCTACGAGTGGGAGCTCTTCAAGAGCCCCGCGGGCGCGCACCAGTGGCGGCCGAAGGGCGGCGCCGGTGCGGGCACCGTGCCGGACGCCCACGACGCGTCGAAGAGCCACGCTCCGACGATGCTGACGACCGACCTCTCGCTCCGGCTCGACCCGGCCTACGAGCCGATCGCGCGGCGGTTCAAGGACAACCCCGAGGAGTTCGCGGACGCCTTCGCCCGCGCCTGGTTCAAGCTGACCCACCGCGACATGGGCCCGGTCGCGCGCTACCTCGGCCCGGAGGTCCCGGCCGAGGAACTGCTGTGGCAGGACCCGCTGCCGAAGCGGACGTACGAGCTCATCGGCTCCGGGGACATCGCCTCCCTCAAGGAGCAGATCCTGGCCTCGGGCCTGTCGGTGTCCCAGCTGGTGTCCACCGCGTGGGCGTCCGCCTCGTCCTTCCGGGGCAGCGACAAGCGCGGCGGCGCCAACGGCGCGCGCATCCGCCTCCACCCGCAGAGCGCCTGGGAGGTCAACGAGCCCGACGAGCTGGCGACGGTGCTGCGCACCCTGGAGGGCGTCCAGCGGACCTTCAACTCCGCGCAGTCCGGCGGCAAGCAGGTCTCGCTCGCCGATCTGATCGTGCTGGCCGGTGCCGCGGGGGTCGAGAAGGCCGCCAAGGACGCCGGCATCACCGTCGAGGTCCCCTTCACGCCGGGCCGCATGGACGCGTCGCAGGAGCAGACGGACGTGGAGTCGTTCTCCGCGCTTGAGCCGACGGCCGACGGGTTCCGCAACTACCTCGGCAAGGGCAACCGGCTCCCGGCCGAGTACCTGCTGCTCGACAAGGCGAACCTGCTGACCCTGAGCGCCCCCGAGCTGACGGTCCTCGTCGGCGGCCTGCGCGTCCTGGGCGCCAACCACCAGCAGTCGCCGCTCGGCGTCCTCACCACGAGGCCCGGCTCGCTGACCAACGACTTCTTCGTCAACCTGCTCGACCTGGGTACGACGTGGAAGGCGACGTCCGCGGACGAGACCACGTTCGAGGGCCGCGACGCGGCCACCGGCGACCTCAAGTGGACCGGCACCCGCGCCGACCTGGTCTTCGGCTCCAACTCCGAGCTGCGCGCCCTCGCGGAGGTCTACGCCAGCGACGACGCGAAGGAGAAGTTCGTGACGGACTTCGTCGCGGCGTGGACCAAGGTGATGAACCTGGACCGCTTCGACCTGGTCTGACCTTGCCCCCCCCGGGCCGGCCGCCACGCATCGGCCGGCCCGGGGGCCTCGGCGGGGCTCGGAGATACGGAGAAATGGGGGGCTTGGGCATGGCAGTCGCGTCAACAGGTCCGCAGGAGGACCTGCGCGTCGCGGGTCTGGTGGCGGCGCAGGAGAAGGCGGTCGCGCTGTTCGCCGAGGTGGCGGCGCGCGGGCTGGTCGCGCCCGGCGTCGGGGAGCGGGAGGCGAGCGACCGCATCCGGGACCTGGCGAACGACATGTTCGGCACCACCAAGCACTGGCACAAGCGGATCATCCGCTCCGGCCCCAACACCCTGGCCCCGTACCGGGACAACCCGCCGGACCGGATCATCGGCGAGGACGACATCGCCTTCGCCGACTTCGGCCCGATCTTCGAGGAGTACGAGGCGGACTTCGGCCGTACCTACGTCTTCGGCGACGACCCGCACAAGCACCGCCTCCTCGCCGACCTGCCGCGCGTCTTCGCCGCCGGACGCGCCGCGTTCGCCGCCGATCCGCACATCACCGGCAGGCAACTCCACGCCGAGGTCGAGCGCCTGGCCGCCGAGGCGGGCTGGAGCATCGGCATCTGGCACGCCGGTCACCTCGTCGGGGAGTTCCCGCACGAGACCAACGAGGGGGCGAGGGCGGAGTCCTTCATCACCCCGGACAACGACAACCCGCTGCGCCGCACCGACCGCGCGGGACGGGTCTGCCACTGGATCCTGGAGCTCCACCTCGTCGACGAGCGGCGCGGATTCGGCGGCTTCTACGAGCAGTTGCTGGACCTGGCGTAACCGCCGCCGCACCTGCCTGCGATGGGGCGACGGAGAACACCCCCTAGGGCCTGTCCGGTGGGTCTGGCCGCCTTCGGTCCGGGCCGCCCTCGCGGCCCAGGCAAGACCCACCGGACAGGCCCTAGAGTGCGGTGCGTGTCGTCGTACAGCATTGGGCAGGCAGCGAGGCTGCTGGGAGTCAGTTCGGAGACCGTCCGCCGGTGGGCCGACTCCGGACGGCTGCGCATGGACCGGGAAGGGCCGGGGAACCGCGCGATCGACAGCGTGAGTCTGGCGGCGTTCGCGAAGGAGCGGGCGCAAGGGATGCATCCGCTCCCGGAGGGCGCCGTGGCCACGTCCGTACGGAACGCGTTCCCCGGCATCGTGACCCGGGTGACGCTCGACGACGTCGCCGCGCAGGTCGAGGTCCAGTCGGGACCGCACCGGATTGTCTCGCTGGTGACGCGGGAGTCCGTGGAGGAGCTCGGCATCGAGGTCGGTGTCACCGTCACCGCACGCGTGAAGTCGACCAACGTACACATCGACACCCCTTGAAACGGCCCTGCACCGGCGACCGTCTCAGCGGCACAGGAGCGCGGCGCGCAGGTCGAGCTTGTGGTCGAGGCGGGAGAGATCCCGTCCGGTGAGGAGCTGCACGCGTTCGATGCGGTAGTGGACGGTGTTGACGTGCAGATGCAGGGCTTCGGCGGTGCGGGCCCAGGAGCAGTTGTGGGCGAGGAAGACCTCCAGGGTCTCCAGCAGCATGTGGTGCGAGGCCGGTCCGCCGTGGGCGAGGGCGCCGAGTGTCCTGGCGCTGAAGATGGCACGTACGTCGGCGGGGATGCCGGCCAGGAGTGAGTCCAGGGAGGAGAGTTCCTCGACCGCGGTCACGCGGCCGGTCGCCGGGGAGCCGTGCCGCGCCGCCGCGAGGGCGTAGCGGGCCTGGGTGAGGGCTCCGTGGAGTCCGGCGGGCTCCGCGGTGAGCGCGCTGACGCCGGCGTACAGCGCGGTCCCGGGCCGGCAGTCGTGCAGCAGGGACCAGGGCTCGCGGAGCGAGGCGATGCCCTCGCCGCCGCTTCGTACGACGGCGACGGCCTCCGCGTCCGGGGTGGCGCCGACCGCGAAGTCCGTCGAGGGGAGGAGCTGGCGAAGGGCCTCGGTGAGCGCCTCCTCGGCACCACTGCCCGCGGGCCGCCCGCCGGTGGCCGCGACCACGACCTGCCAGGGCCCCTCGGCGAGCGGCCCGCAGGACGTGAGGGCGTTCGTGAGGGCTCCGGCATCGGCGTCGCCTCTGCCTACGAGGCCGATCAGCTCCTGCCCGATCCGGCGCCGGGCCGCGTGCTGCTGGTCGTGATGGTGGCGGTACTGGCCGACGACCTCAGCGATCTCGTGCAGGGCCCGGGGAGGTGCTCCGTCGGCCTGCGGCAGGTGGAGGTACCAGGTGTCGTACGGCGTGGCCTCGGCCTGGACGCGCAGCGTTTCACCGGTGAGGCCGCGCAGGTTCTCCGCGGCCCGCGCCGCCGGCAGTTCGGGGGCCGCCGCGGTGCGGGCGATCGTGCGCCCGCTGCTGGTGAGCACGTAGCACGACGGTGTGCCGAACGGAGCGAGCGCGCACTCAAGGAGTTCGCCGGCGGTGGCGCCGTGATCGACGAGACGGCCGAGTTCGCCCCGTACGTTCTCGGGCAGGGCGAAGTGGGTTGCGGGGCGGCGGCTGAGGTCGCCCCACTGGCGCCGGTACACGGCTTCGGTGATCGCCCGGAAGTTGGTGTGCGCCGGTACGGCAAGGAGCGCGATGCCGTGTTCGCGGCACGCGTCGACCACATCGACGGGGACGGTGCCGTGGGTCTCCTCTCCGGCGAGGAGCGCCGTGGCTCCGGACTCGGCAAGGGCGGAGACGAATCGCTCGGTCCTGGCCTCGCGGTCCGCTTCGTTCCACCACACCAGACCGCTGAGCACGATCTCTCCGCGCTGGAGGAAACGGGCGGGATCCTCCAGATCGGTGGCGGTCACCCCGCTGATCGCCTGGCTGAGCAGATTCTCGCCACCCCAGACGAGGGTGAGATCGAGGCCCTCGATCTGGAGGAGGTCTCCGACGTGCATGTGCTGACTCCTTGTGCGGCCACCGGGTCCTTGCCCCGGCTTCTCACATCCGCAAGGCAGGTGCGAGTCGCATCATCGTAGATGCAAGGACCTGGAAGCAGAATTCCCCTTGGTTGATTCACCAGGACACGACCGGCGCGGCTGGAGATTTTCCGTTCTGCGCACCAGTCGTTTTCGGCCGCGGGCCCGGCTTCACTGACAGGGCAACAGCGGCTGAAGACGGTGGGGACATGGATCTGAACACGGTTCTCGACGTGCGGGACGCACGCCGTCACGAGCCCTGGCGTCCGGGCGACGCCTGGCTCGGCGGCGGAACGTACCTCTTCTCCGAGCCCCAGCCGCAGCTGCGGCGGCTGGTGGATCTGAGCCGGATGGGCTGGGAGCCGATCCACACGCTGCCCGACGGATCGGTGGAGATCGCGGCCACGTGCACCATCGCGCGGCTGTCGCGGTTCGGGCGGGCGCTCGACGCGGCGGCCGCCCCGCTCTTCGAGCAGTGCTGCCGGGCCTTCCTCGCCTCCTTCAAGATCTGGAACATGGCGACCGTCGGCGGGAACCTCTGCAACGCCCTGCCGGCCGGCCCGATGATCTCCCTCACCGCGGCCCTCGACGGCGAGTGCCTGCTCCGGGCCCAGGACGGCTCGGTTCGGCGGGTGAAGGCGGCCGCCTTCGTCACCGGAGCGGGCCGCAAGGACCTTGCCGAGGGCGAGTTGTTGCGCTCGGTGACGATCCCCGCCCGCTCGCTGAGGTGTCGTACCGCTTTCCGGCAGGCTTCGCTGTACGGACTCGGACGCTCCGGCGCCCTCGTCATCGGGACGCTGGATCCGTTGGACGGCTCGCTGGCCGTGACCATCACGGCCGCCACCCGACGGCCGTTCCGTCTCTGGTTCGCGCTGCCGCCGGACCGGGCCGAGCTGCGCGGGGCGATCGCGTCGGCCGTGGGCGACCGCGACTGGTTCGACGACATCCACGGACTGCCCCAGTGGCGGCGGCACATGGCCGGCCACCTCGCCGAGCAGGTCCGTCACGAACTCACCCGGGACGGTGTGCGATGAGCTTCAGCATCCAGGTCAACGACCAGCCCTTCGACTCCGAGCCCCGGGCCGGCCAGTGTCTGCGCACGTATCTGCGCGAGCGCGGCTGGTTCGGGGTGAAGAAGGGCTGCGACGCCGGGGACTGCGGGGCCTGCACGGTCCATGTGGACGGCGAGCCGGTGCACAGCTGCCTGTATCCGGCCGTACGGGCCGAGGGCCGGTCGGTCACCACGGTGGAGGGTCTGGCCGCGAAGGACGGCGAACTCCACCCCGTACAGCGGAAGTTTCTGGACGCCCAGGGCTTCCAGTGCGGGTTCTGCACCGCGGGGTTCCTCATGACCACGGCCGCCCTCGAACAGGAGAAGGGCGGTGCCCACGACGACGGCAAGCTGGACGACCTCCCCCGGGCCTTCAAGGGCAACATCTGCCGCTGCACGGGCTATCGCGCCATCGAGGACGCCGTCCGCGGCGTCAAGCACACCGAACGCCCCTGCGCGGGGCAGGCGGTGGGCAAAAGTCTCGGCGCCCCGGCCGGCCCCCAGGTCGTCACCGGCACCGCCCGGTACACCTTCGACGTCGAGGTCCCCGGGCTGCTCCACATGAAGCTGCTGCGCTCCCCGCACCCGCACGCCCGCATCCTCGCCATCGACACCTCCGCCGCCCTGCGGGTCCCCGGCGTCCACGCCGTCCTCACCCACGAGGACGCCCCCGCCACGCTGTACTCCAGCGCCCGGCACGAGCACCCCACCGAGGACCCCGACGACACCCGCGTCCTGGACGACACCGTCCGCTACGTCGGCCAGCGCGTCGCAGCCGTCGTCGCCGACAGCGAGCAGGCGGCCGAGGAGGGCTGCCGCCGGGTCGAGGTGACGTACGAGCAACTCCCTCACGTCACCGACCCCGAGGAGGCCATGCGCACCGGCGCGCCCGTGATCCACGCCGGCAAGGGGCCCGAGGTGCGGATCGCCCGGGTCGAGAACAACGTCGCCGGCGAGGTGCACGGCGAGATCGGCTGCGTCGCCGACGGATTCGCCGAGGCCGCCGTCGTCTACGAGGAGACCTACCGCACCCAGCGCGTCCAGCACGCGAGTCTCGAAACCCACGGCTGCGTCGCCTACTTCGAGCCGAAGGACGACAGTGCCGACGGCACCGGCGAGCGGCTCACCGTGCGCTCCAGCACCCAGACCCCGTTCCTGACCCGCCGCGCGCTGTGCGCCCTCTACAACCTTCCCGAAGACGAAGTACGTGTGGTCGCGGGCCGGGTGGGCGGCGGCTTCGGCGGCAAGCAGGAGATGCTGACCGAGGACATCGTCGTCCTCGCCGCGCTCAAGCTGCGCCGCCCGGTCAAGCTCGAATACACCCGGGCCGAGCAGTTCTACGGCGCCACCACCCGCCATCCGTTCACGATCCGCATCAAGCTGGGCGCCCGAGCCGACGGCACTCTGACCGCGATCCAGATGCGCGTGGTCTCCAACACCGGGGCGTACGGCAACCACGGCCCCGCCGTCATGTTCCACAGCGTCGGCGAGTCCTTCGCCGTCTACCGGGCCCCGCACAAGAAGGTCGACGCGTACTCCGTCTACACCAACGCCGTCCCCGCGGGCGCCTTCCGCGGCTACGGCCTGGGCCAGGTCACCTTCGCCGTCGAGTCCGCCATGGACGAGACGGCCCGCCGCCTGGGCATGGACCCGCTCGCCTTCCGGGAGAAGAACATCATCGGCCCCGGTGATCACATGGCCAGTCCGATCGGCGAGGAGGAGGACCTGCACATCGCCTCGTACGGCCTCGCGCAGTGCCTGTCGATCGTCCGCGGGGCCATCGCCGAGGACCGGAGCGACGAGGACGTGCCGGACGGCTGGCTGACCGGCCAGGGCACGGCCATGGCGATGATCGCCACCGGCCCGCCCGGCGGCCACTACGCCGACGCGACCGTCAGTCTGCTCACCGACGGGACGTACGACATCGCGGTGGGCACGGCGGAGTTCGGCAACGGCACCACCACCGTCCACAAGCAGATCACCGCGGGGGCCCTCAACACCACCGTGGACCGGATCGCGATCCGCCAGTCCGACACCGACGTCGTCCGCCACGACACGGGCGCCTTCGGTTCGGCCGGTACGGTCGTGGCCGGCAAGGCGGTCCTGCTCGCCGCGGAGTCCCTGGCCGGGCGCCTGAAGACGTTCGCGGCCCGGTACACGGGAGTGGCCCGCCACCTGTGCACGCTCGGCGCGGAGGCGTTCGACTGCGCGGGCCGCGTCGTCACGCTAAAGGAGCTGTTCGAGGCTGCTCAACTGCTGGGCGCGCAGGGCGAGTTGGCGGCCGACGGTCACTGGGGCGGCAGCCCGCGCTCGGTGGCCTTCAACGCCCAGTGGTTCCGGATCGCCGTCGATCCGGACACGGGCGAGATGAAGATCCTGCGCAGCGTCCACGCCGCCGACGCCGGGAAGGTCATGAACCCGCTCCAGTGCCGCGGCCAGGTCGAGGGCGGAGTCGCCCAGGCGCTGGGCGCCACACTGTTCGAGACCGTACGGCTCGACGAGCGCGGCGAGGTGACCACGGCGGCCTTCCGGCGCTACCGCCTCCCGCAGTACGCCGACGTACCGCGTACCGAGGTCCACTTCATGGAGACGACCGACGCGATCGGCCCGCTCGGAGCCAAGTCGATGAGCGAGAGCCCCTTCAACCCGGTGGGCCCCGCCTTCGCCAACGCCCTGCGCGATGCGACGGGCATCCGCTTCACCGAGCTGCCGGTGACCCGTGACCGGGTCTGGCTGGCGATGGACCGGCATGCGGCGGGACGGGCCGGCGCCGGTCAGTAGACGTCGCGGACATACCGCTTGTCGGCGGCCAGTTGCTTGACGTACAGGGCCGCTCCGTCGGGATCGACGCCCCCGTGTGCGACGGCGATGTCGCGGAGCGCCCGGTCGACGTCCTTGGCCATCCGCCCCGCGTCGCCGCAGACGTAGAAGTGGGCGCCGCCCTGGAGCCAGGACCACAGCTTGGCACCGTGCTCGCGCATCCGGTCCTGCACATAGACCTTGGCGCGCCGGTCGCGCGAGAAGGCGGTGTCCAGGCGGGTGAGCGTGCCGTCGGCGCGGAGGGCTGCCGGCTCGTCCTCGTGGTAGAAGTCGGTGGCACGGCGCTGTTCGCCGAAGAAGAGCCAGTTGGGGCCGCGCTGGCACAGTGCGCGGCGTTCCTCCAGGAAGCCGAAGTTCGCCGGGTGCGCCTCGTCCCCCGACGCCTTGAGGACCGTGCGGCGACCGTCCGGGCCGGAGGCGACGTCGAGCACCATGCCGCAGCCCACCCCGCAGTACGAGCAGACCGTCCGCACCTGGGTGACAGCCGTCGACACATCCTGTGGGGGCACCGAAGGGCCTCTCTGTCGATCGAAGGGTGCTCCGACGGTACGAACCGCCCATTACGCCGGTGTGACCCCGGCCGATCATGGCCGGTAACAGGCATTGCACACGTGCTGGACCCGCACTGTGAGATCGCGCAGAATCAGCCAGGTGCCAGGAAAAACAGCCGTACCTCTCGCATGTGCCATGCATTCGCGCCATGCGGGGCGCATCTGCGGAACGTGCGAACGAAGGATGGATCGATGAGCGTCGTAGTGGTGCAGCACGAGCCCGGCGAGGGCCCCTACGCGATCGCCACGGCGCTGGAATCGGCAGGGCTGCGCATGCGGGTGTGCCGGGTGTGGGCGGGCGACCGGGTACCGACCGGCCTCATCGGGGTCGAGGCGCTGGTGGTGATGGGCGGGCCGATGTCGGCGTACAGCGACCAGGGGTTCCCCACGCGCGAGGCGGAGCTGGCGCTGGTGCGGGCCGCCCTGGCCGCGGACGTCCCGGTGCTCGGGGTGTGTCTCGGTGCTCAGCTGCTGGCGGTGGCGGCGGGCGGAGCGGCCCGGCCCGGATCGGGAGCCCAGATCGGATGGGGCGGGATCAGCCTCTCCCCGCCGGCGGACGCGGACCTCTTGTTCGCCGGTCTGCCCGAACAGCTCAGGGTGCTGCACTGGCACGGCGACACCATGGACCTCCCGGACCGGGCGGTGCTGCTCGCGTCGTGCGACCGCTACCCCGTGCAGGCATTCCGGGTGAACAGCAGCGCCTGGGGTCTGCAATTCCACCTGGAGGTCGACAGCGCCGCCGTCGACGCCTTCGCGGCGGCATTCCCCGAGGAAGCGGCGAGCGCGCCCGGCCTTCGGCACGACACACCAGAGAGCCTGGCGGCACTGGCTCCGTACCGCGATCGTGTGCTCGGCCGGTTCGCCGCGCTGGTGGCCGCACGCTCCGGCCACACGGCCACCCGCACCTTCTTCACGCCGAGGGCCGAGGCGTGGGAGGACCGCTTCGCCCATCAGGCCCCGGCATACGCGGCAGCCGTTGCCCGCATGGGTCTGAAGCCCGGCCAGACGGCTCTCGACCTCGGTTGCGGTACCGGACGCGCTCTCCCGGCACTACGCGCCGAAGTGGACGACCACGGCTCGGTACTGGGCATCGACGTCACACAGGCGATGCTGAGCGCCGCCGCCCGTACCGGACGCACCGCACTCGCCCACCTTCTCCTCGCGGATTGCCACCGCCTGCCGCTGCCTTCCCGCACGGTCCACGGAATCTTCAGCGCGGGGTTGCTGGATCACCTGCCGAACCCCGGCGCGGCCCTGCGGGAATGGGCCCGAGTCGCGGCCGCCGACGGCACCCTGGCCATCTTCCACCCCTCGGGCCGCGCGGAGCGCGCCGCCCGCCACGGCCGCCCGCTGAGCCCCGCCGACCCACTGGCCCGCCCCAACCTGGAACCGGAACTCCGCACGGCCGGCTGGCAGTTGACGGAGTACGACGACGCCAAGACCCACTTCCTCGCCCTGGCCACCCTGGCCCACTGACGGACCGCCCTCGCGGTCCACCCGATTCAGAGGGCTACTTGCTGTGTTGTGACGCGGCGCCGAGTCTGTTCGGCCGAACTCATCCCCGTCCTTAACCCCAGCCGATGCCTGGCATTGCCCGACGAGGATGTCCTCGATTACGCTGCGCTCAGAAAGAACACCACTCTGCGTCCGAGCAAGGCTCGGCGTGGAACCTCCTATGGCCGTCCCCCAAGGATTTGGGGTCGGCCATAGCTGTTTGTGCGCCAGGGGGAAGCTCTTGCACCTGTGTTATCTCGATGAATCCGGGACCGGGCAGGTCCTCAACCCAGCCGTGGCCGACTCGGTACCGGTCATGGCGATCGGCGGATTTACAGTTCCGGACAGCCAGTTCAAGGCACTCGCGTGGGACTTCATAGCGCTGAAGAAGCAGTTCCGGCCAGAGCTCCGCAAGGCCCCCACTCTGAGCCAGGTCGTCCATCACGAGATCAAGGGCGAGACAATCCGCAAGTCCTTCCGTCGGCCGGGCCGTAACCAGCGGCGGATGGCGCACGGTTTCCTCGATCACCTGCTGACCATCCTCGAACAGCGCGAGTGCACCGTCATGGCTCGTATCTGGGTGAAGCAAGACGGTGCCATCAACGATGACACCGCCATGTATGCGGCCTCGGTGAACGCCCTGTGTGCCAACTTCGAACACTTCCTCGCTGAGCGGTCCAGCAGTGGGATCGCGGTCCTGGACAGTCGCAACCCCAGCGACAACGCCGACAACGTGCACTGCGTGACGACCAGGAAGTTCGCCAAGGGCGGCGATCCGCTGCCGCACCTGCCCGAGTCCCCGGTGTTTGGGCATAGCAATACGCATCTGGGACTGCAGATCGCCGATCTCCTGGTGAGCGCCGTGCTGGCCCCCGCAGCGGCGGTGACCTACGCCGGAGACCTGACCGGCAATGTCCACTGCCACCCAGGGTTCGTCGAGGTGCGCGACCGGCATTGTCCTCGCATCCGAAAGCTCCAGCACCGGTATCAGTCATCAACCGGAAAGTGGACGGGTGGGGTTGTGGTGTCCGACACTCGCGGCCATAAGTCCGCAGGGAAGCTGTTCGCGCCTTCGACAATGAGCACGCCGCTGGCCGGCTTCCCCAACCAGGGTCCCGCACTCGACCTGGCTGTTGCGGCAGCAGCCCCCGGTGGGCCCTCATCGTCCCCATAGCCGCACCACGGTGCCGCCGGAGCTCCGGTGGCCATGTTGATGAACCGGACGGACTCCTTCAGTACGGCGGCCGCCCCTTCAAGGTCGGCCAGCCGTGCTGCCAGCATCGCCTCCGCAAGGCGGGGCGGCAGTGCCGCGCTGAACTTCAGGCCCCCTCAAAGCCTGTTCACGGACGGTCGGCAGACTCGGTCTATGCGCTGCGCCGGTCACCGAACATACCCGCGGGTGCCCGCCTTGATGTCGCGGTCGGAGGCGTCGGCGAGCGAGAAGTCGAGGAGCATCAACTGCCAAGTGCGGGCACTGGGCTCGTACGGCCCGAAGGTGTCCGGCTTGAGGTCTCGGTGACGCACCCCCTTGGCGGCGAGTTGATCGAGGGCGGTGAACAAGTCGCCGCCGTACCGCTCCAGTTCGTGGTATGAGAGCGTTCCATCGGCTCCGAGCCTGGCGCCCGGAGTTCGCTCGCCGGCGTACTCCAATTCCAGGGGCGTACGTCCGCCCAGCTCACGGGGGTCGCTCCTGAGCTGAACGACCGTGCCGCCGCCGACCATGTCCAGGGCGCGGGCTTCGGCGCGCAGTCGCTCGGCCTTCTCCCGGTCGAGGGCGACCTTGAACACCCGCCCTTGCGCCCAGGAGGCCACCCCACGTCCGGATCCCGTGCAGCCTGTGGCGCGATCTGCCCCTCGCCTCCCGAGATCGAGCTAACGTTCCCACTGTCATCGCGGCCCGCCAGGCTTCCGCCTCCAGGACATGCCTCCACCCGCACGAGCTTTCGCGTGCCGTGGGAGAAGTCCTTGTCGTCATATCTGCTCCGGGAATCCGCATCTGCGTTGCTTGAAGAGATCAGACGGCAGCCCGGGATGGAGCACCGTCCGCTCACCGAGCGGCTGATTCGGGCCTACAAGGACAAGCACAAGAAGGACAATGGGCAGGACGACGGGAAGGACCCCGGGAAGTCGCTGGTCGAGTCGTGGGAGAACAGCCTCCCCCCGGTGATCAACGCTCTCCACGAGCGCGGGCTCGGTCAGGTCGAGGTGTTCATCGAGTTCGGGCTGCCGCACACCGATGCCGATGTGGACATGCTGCTCGCCGGCGTGCACCCCGGAAGCGGTGCCCCCTCCTACGTACTGATCGAACTAAAGCAGCAGCGCACGACCAAGGTGCACCCCGAGCGATCGGTCGCGGTCGACCTCGGCTTCGACAAGTGGAAACTGCACCCCGTCCGGCAAGTGCAGAAGTACTGCGACTACTTGATGCAGTACAAGGCCGTGTTGCGCGGCAAACCCAACAGCATGGCGGGAGCCGTGCTCATGCACAACGCCCATGACAACGACGTGCGCGAGCTGTTCGAGCTACCCGAGAGCGATCACGGGCGGCTTTACACCATGGATCGTCTGGAATCGTTCAGGAAACTGCTCGGCGCGCGGCTGGCACCGCGGCCGGGTGGAGAGGCAGCACAGGCCCTCATCGATTCCGCCGAGTACGAGCCCCCCAAGATCACCGACGTCAACCTGGCCGCGCGTCTGGGCTCGGGCGAGCGGTTTGAGCTGCTGGACGAACAGGAGATGGCGCACCAGGACGTCCACGAGGCGGTGCGGCGGGTCCACAACGGCGGCACCAAGGAGGTGATCATCGTCCGGGGCGGGCCCGGCAGCGGCAAGAGCGCGATCGCGCTCGAGCTCCGCCGAACTCTCGACCAGGCCGGCTGGAATGTCGTACATGCCTCTGGTGCGAAGGCGCTCACGTTGACCCTGCGCGAAACCTATGCGCAGAACGCGCCGCACGGCACGAAGGGGAAGCTCAAGAAGGAAGCCACCCGGCTGTTCACATACTTCAACCAGCTGAAGAAACTCCCCACAGACAGCTGCGACGTGGTGATCTGCGACGAGGCACACCGGATTCGACGGCACTCCATCGACCGCTACACGCCGCGGGAAGAACGGGAGAACCCGCGTCCGCAGGCGGACGAAATCATCGAAGCCGCTCGCGTCCCCGTCTTTCTGCTCGATGACTGGCAGTCTCTGCGCCCCGGTGAAGTCGGCACCGCCGAGTACCTGGTTGAACGCGCCAAGGCGCTGGGGCTCAAACACACCCTGATCGACCTGGGCGGAATGTTCCGGGCGCAGGGCAGCGCCTACTACCGGGACTGGGTACTGAAGCTGCTCAGCGTGGGCATCCACACGCCTCAGGCGTGGGTACCGGACGGACGGATGCAGGTCCATCTCGCCGACACCCCGCAGGAGATGGAGGACTTCCTCTCTGCCCGAAGGCTCGAAGGGGCGAGCACCCGGGCCGTGGCCGGCTTCTGCTGGCCATGGAGCAATCCTGACGACAATGGTGAGTTGATTCCGGACGTCACGATCGACGGATGGCAGCGGCCCTGGAACGTCAAGGCCGGGTATGCGGTGGAAGGCGCGCCGGACGCCGACTTCTGGGCCACGGATCCTCGCGGTGCCGACCAGATCGGCTGTGTCTACACGTCTCAGACGTTCGAGTTCGACTGGGTGGGCATCATCATCGGCCCCGACCTGCTCTGGCGGGGCGGCCAGTTCATCGTCGACCGGACGGCAACGCACGACCCAGAACTGCGACCCAAATCCATCGACCAGGCCGACATCGAGCGATGTGTCCGCAACGCGTACCACGTGCTGTTGACCCGCGGGATCATGGGAGTTGTTGTCTACGCCACGGACGAAGCGACAAGGGACGCCCTGCGCGGACGCGTGATCACCTCCGTACAGCACCCACTCCCGAGTCCCATGCGCAAGATCGCCCGTCATTGACGTCGTCTTCCCGCCACCGCGCCCGGTCGGCGTTTCGATAACATTCGATCAATCGTCAATCGCGGCCCGCCGGGCTTCCGCCACAGGACATGCCCCCACCCGCACGAGGGACTTCGTGCTGCCTGGGGGCATTCCTTGCTGTTTCGTGACTCGGCCACCGCAGTCGCTGCGCGCCTGCTCGAAGGGTCATTGACTCTCCATCTGACCGAACAATTCACCCATGCGCACGGATACCGACCCAGCTTCTCAGAAGTACGCTCCTGGGAGCGGAGCCTTCCGGCGCTCACCGATGCGCTCCTCGATGCCGGGCTCGGTCAGGCGGAAGTGCTCATTGAATTCGGGCTTCCGCTGACCAGCAAGCGGGCCGATGCCGTAGTGGCCGGGGTGGATCCGAAGACGGGACAGCCGTCATACGTCGTCGTGGAGCTCAAGCAGTGGAGTGAAGCCCACCCTGACGACGGCATCGATCCGCTGCTGTGCCGCGTCGACGGGTATCGCCACCCTGTCCTGAACCCCATTGAGCAGGTACGCGGCTACTGCGACTACCTGATCGCCTTCAACGGGGCCCTCGCGCAGCACCCCGAGCGGATCTGGGGCGCTGTTTATCTGCACAACGCGACCGAGTTCGGCGTCGCGGGCCTGGACGAGGTGGCCCTCAATGAGCGGGGTCGTCTCTTCACCGCCGACCGCCGCAGTGCATTCCTCGCATACCTGCAATCCAGGCTGGCACCTGTTTCAGGAGCACAGGCAGCCGACGAGCTGCTAGCCGCCAAGGTTCAGCCGTCGAAGCAGCTGCTGAACGTTGCCGCACAAGAGGTACGTGAGCGTGAACAGTTCGTACTCCTCGACGAGCAACGGATCGCATACGAGACGGTGTTGAAGACGGTCGCTCGAGCCCACGAGTCGGACCACAAGGAAGTTGTCGTGATCACCGGCGGCCCGGGAACCGGCAAAAGCGTGATCGCGCTGTCGGTGCTCGGCGAACTGTATCGCCGTGGCATCCCGGCGCTGCACGCCACCGGTTCCCAGTCCTTCACCAAGACCATGCGCAAGGTGGCGGGCACACGAAAGCCGGAGGTCCGCGAGCTCTTCAAGTACTTCAACAGTTTTGGAACCGCGAAGCGCAACAGTCTGGATGTGCTGGTGTGCGACGAGGCGCACCGGATCCGGGAGACATCGGCCAGCCGCTTCACTCCGGCAGCTGAGCGCACGGGCAAGCGGCAGCTCGAGGAACTGATCGACGTTGCGCGCGTCCCGGTCTTCCTTCTGGACCAGCACCAGGTCGTCCGGCCCGGGGAAACGGGCACAGTCGAGGAGATCGAGGCTGCGGCTGCCCAGAAAAAGCTGATCTGCCATGTGGTGGAGTTGGACAGCCAGTTCCGCTGCGGTGGCAGTGACGCCTACGTGCGGTGGGTGGTCCGCCTTCTTTCGTTGGAGGGGGATGCACCTGAGCCCTGGGAGCCGGACGGTCGTATGCAGCTCGAGGTCGTCGACTCCCCGGCGGAACTGGAAGCATCCCTACGGGAGAAGCAGACAAAGGGCTATACGGCCAGGATTTCAGCCGGCTTCTGCTGGCCCTGGTCCGACGCGAAACCCGGCGAGCCGCTCCCTGCCGACGTGCGGATCGGCGACTGGGCACGCCCCTGGAACCTCAAGGGCGACCGGTCGATCATGGGCGCTCCCCCCTCCGCGCTCTGGGCCACAGATCCGGCCGGATTCAACCAAGTCGGCTGCGTTTACACAGCGCAGGGCTTCGAGTACGACTGGAGCGGAGTGATCATCGGTCCTGATCTGGTCCGACGGGGAGAGGCTTGGGTCACCGACCGCGACGCCTCCAGGGACCCTGCGCTGAAGAAGCGAAACGGCAAGGATGCCACCTCGGACAAGGACATCGACCGGCTGATCCGCAACACCTACAAAGTGCTGCTGACACGCGGCATGGTCGGCACGGTCATCTACTCGACCGACCCGGAAACCCGGGCCGAACTGCGCGCGCTGCTGCACCACAAGACGCGCTCCGTCGTGCCGGTCCCAAGCTCGTAGCTGTGCCGACAGGCCCGCGCCTGGTGCAGCCTGCAACAGGCGCGGCCGCGGACCGCTGCTTTAGGCGCCTTCCCTGACAGGCTCCAGAATCGCCACGCACTCCACATGATGCGTCATCGGAAACAAATCAAACGCCCGCAGCGTCCGCGGCTTGTACCCGTTCTCAAGGAAATACCCCAGGTCCCGCGCCAGCGCCGCCGGGTCGCAGGCCACGTAGGCGATGCGGCGGGCGCCCAGGGCTGCCAGGTAGCGGACCGTCTGCTTGCCGGCGCCCGCTCGGGGCGGGTCCAGGACGATCAGGTCGGCTTCGGTGATCTTGGTGCGGGGCAGGACCTGTTCGACCTTGCCCTGTTCCACGCGGACCCGCGGCAGGTCCGCCAGGTTGTGGCGGGCGTCCTCCACCGCGCGCTTGGAGGACTCGATGCCCAGCACCGCGCCCGTCTCCCCCACCCGCTCCGCGATCGCGCCGGCGAACAGGCCGACGCCGCAGTACAGGTCGAGCGCCATCTCGCCCTTGCGCGGCATCAGCCCCTGCATCACGGCCTTGACCAGGGTGTCGGGGGCCTGCGGGTGGACCTGCCAGAAGCCGCCCATGCCGACGCGGTAGGTGCGGCCGTCGGCCCGCTCGCGGACGAAGGCGCGGCCGTGGACGCGGTGGACGCCGCCGTCCTTCTCCTCCACGCGCAGGACCGACACCGGCTTGTCGAGTTCGACCAGCGGGAGGCGGCCGCCCGGCTTCGGGGTCAGGACGACCTGGCGGTCGTGCGAACCCGACGCCGCGATCGCCTCGACCGACTCCAGCTGCGGCCACTCGCGCTTCTCGATGCCCAGTTCCGAGACGCCCGGCGAGGCGATCATGCAGTGGTCGACGGGCTCGACGTCGTGCGAGCGGTGCTTGCGCAGGCCCGCGCGGCCCTCGTCGTCAATGGCGTACTGGACGCGGGTGCGCCACGCCGGGACCTGCCCCGCGGGCAGCTTGTCGCCCTCGGCGGGCATGACCGTGCCGTCCCAGCCCGCCTCCTCGGGGGTGAGGCCCGCGAGCCGCTGGAGCTGCTCGGCGATGACCTCGCCCTTGAGCCGGCGCTGGGCGCCGGGCTTGGCGTGCTGCCAGTCGCAGCCGCCGCACATGCCGGGGCCCGCGTACTTGCACGGCGCCTCGACCCGGTCCTTGGACGCCTCGATGATCCGCACCGCGTCCGCGCGCAGGAAGCGGGAATCCGCCTCGCCCTCGGTGACGCGGGCGACGATCTTCTCGCCCGGCAGGGCGTGGCGTACGAACAGGACACGGCCCTCGGCGGTGCGGGCGATGCAGTGGCCGCCGTGCGCGACGGGGCCGACCTCGACCTCGTACTCCTCCCCGACCAGCGACGACAGCGACGACTCGGATGCGTTCTGCTGCATGGGTGGGTGACTCCAGGGATGAGGGGGAAACGGCGGGGCGACCGGGTGAACAGCCCACCAGTCTACGTGGGTGTCGCCCGGCCGCCCGCCACCAGCACCGCTCAGCTCTTGCCGCTGGGCTCCTTGGGGCGGGGTGCCGGGCCCCGCCGCACCGAACCGGGCGCGTTCCAGTCCGCGCGCCTGCGGGCCCGCTTCTTCGCGGCCTCGGAGGACTCCAGCTGGTAGGGGACCGAGGTCACCATCACGCCGGGGGTGAAGAGCAGGCGGCCCTTGAGCCGCAGGGCGCTCTGGTTGTGCAGCAGGTGCTCGTACCAGTGGCCGACCACGTACTCGGGGATGAACACGCTGACCGCGTCGCGCGGGCTCTCGCGGCGCAGGCCCTTGACGTACTCGATGATCGGCCGGGTGATCTCGCGGTACGGGGAGTCGAGGATCTTCAGCGGTACGTTGATGCCGCGCCGTTCCCACTCCTCCTTCAGCGCCTTCGTCTCGGCCGGGTCGACCGAGATCGACAGGGCTTCCAGCTGGTCCGAACGCATCAGCTTGGCGTAGGCCAGGGCGCGCAGGGTGGGGCGGTGGACCTTGGAGACCAGGACGATCGAGTGCACCCGGGAGGGCCGCAGGCTGTCGTCGGAGGGCTCGTCCGGAGCCGCGATCTCCTCGGCGACCCGGTCGTAGTGCTTGCGGATCGCGGTCATCGTTCCGTAGAAGATCACCATGCCGAGCAGCGCGACCCAGGCGCCGTGGGTGAACTTGGTGGCGAGCACGACGACCAGGACGAGCCCGGTGAAGAAGGCGCCGAACGCGTTGATCGCGCGGGAGCGGATCATGCGGCGGCGCTCGGCCGGGTCGGTTTCGGTGGCCAGATGGCGGTTCCAGTGGCGGACCATGCCGGTCTGGCTGAGCGTGAAGGAGACGAAGACGCCGACGATGTACAGCTGGATCAGCCGGGTCGAGTCCGCGCCGTAGATCACGACGAGCAGGACCGCGGCGCCGGCCAGCAGCACGATGCCGTTGGAGAACGCGAGGCGGTCGCCGCGGGTGTGCAGCTGGCGGGGCAGGTAACGGTCCTGGGCGAGGATCGAGCCGAGCAGCGGGAAGCCGTTGTACGCGGTGTTCGCGGCCAGGAACAGGACCAGCGCGGTGGCCGCGGCGAGCACGATGAACAGGAAGCTGCCGTTGCCGAAGACGGCCTCGGCGACCTGCGAGATCACCGGGTTCTGGACGTATCCGGAGCCGACGGGGGCGCCGCCCAGCAGCAGGTCCTCGGTGGGCTTCTCGGCCATCCGTACGTTCGTGGCCATGGCCAGCGCGATGATGCCGCAGAACATGGTCACGGCGAGGCCGCCCATGAGGGCCAGGGTGCCGGCGGCGTTCTTGGACTTCGGCTTGCGGAAGGCGGGGACGCCGTTGCTGATGGCCTCGACGCCGGTGAGCGCCGCGCAGCCGGAGGAGAAGGCGCGCAGCAGCAGGAAGACGAGGGCGAAGCCGGCCAGGCCCTGGTGCTCGGCCTTGATCGTGTAGTCGGCGGTGGGGGCCTTCATGGTGTCGCCCATGACGAGGCCCCGGTAGGCGCCCCACGCGATCATGATGAAGACGCCGGCGACGAAGACGTACGTCGGGATCGCGAAGAGCTTGCCCGACTCCTTCACTCCGCGCAGGTTCATCAGGGTGAGCAGCACGATCACCGCGACGGCGCACAGCACCTTGTGCTCGACCACGAAGGGGATCGCGGAGCCGAGGTTCTCGATGCCGGAGGCGATGGAGACGGCCACGGTCAGCACGTAGTCGACGAGCAGGGCGCTCGCGACGGTGAGTCCGGCCTTCGGTCCGAGGTTGGTGGTGGCGACCTCGTAGTCACCGCCGCCGCTCGGGTAGGCGTGCACGTTCTGCCGGTACGAGGCGACCACGGTGAACATCAGCACCACGACCGCGACCGCGATCCAGGGGCTGAAGTGGTACGCCGACACACCCGCCACGGAGAGCACCAGGAGTACCTCTCCGGGTGCGTACGCAACGGACGAGAGCGGGTCGGAGGCAAAGACGGGGAGTGCGATGCGCTTGGGGAGGAGTGTTTCTCCCAGCTTGTCGCTGCGCAGCGCCCGGCCGATCAGGATCCGTTTGGGCAGGTCGGTCAGTTTGGACACGCAGAGGATCGTAAGCGTTGCGTATGGATAAGGCCCAGCCGCCTCCTGTTGACGTCCTGATGCGATAACGGCACTGGTGAGTGCATCCGGGGGCGGGCCGCATAAGCTCGTCAGGCGGCAACGTGGATTTCTGTTGCCACGCTGTTGCCCGGCTAGCCGAGAAGGAAGTAGTGAGCAGGGTGTTTGCGCAGGTCATCGGGGCGACCAGGAGTGCGGGGTAAAGGGCACGTGCACATCGTCATCATGGGCTGCGGGCGAGTGGGAGCCGCTCTCGCGCAGACCCTGGAACAGCAGGGGCACACGGTCGCGGTGATCGACCAGGACCCCACGGCCTTCCGTCGGCTCGGTTCGGGCTTCGGCGGACGCCGGGTGACCGGGGTCGGCTTCGACCAGGACACCCTGCGCGAGGCGGGGATCGAGGAGGCCGGCGCGTTCGCGGCGGTCTCCAGCGGTGACAACTCCAACATCATCGCGGCCCGGGTGGCCCGCGAGATGTTCGGCATCGAGAACGTGGCGGCGCGGATCTACGACCCGCGCCGTGCCGAGGTCTACCAGCGTCTCGGCATCCCGACGGTCGCCACGGTCAGCTGGACCGCCGACCAGATGTTGCGGCGGCTGCTGCCGTCCGGCGCGGAGCCGCTGTGGCGCGACCCGAGCGGTGGCGTGCAGCTGGCCGAGGTGCACACCTCGGCGGCCTGGATCGGCCACAAGATCAGCAAGCTGCAGGAGGAGACCGGCGTGCGCGTCGCGTTCCTCACCCGGCTGGGCGAAGCGGTTCTGCCGACGTCCCAGACGGTGCTGCAGGAGGGCGACCTGGTGCACGTGATGATGCGTACCGACGAGGTCGAAAAGGTCGAGGCGGCGTTCGCCCAGGGCCCCGAGGAGGGCGGTCACTGATGCGTGTGGCGATTGCCGGGGCCGGCGCGGTGGGCCGTTCCATCGCGGGCGAGCTCCTGGAGAACGGGCACGAGGTGCTGCTGGTCGACAAGGCGCCCACCGCCATCTCGGTGGAGCGGGTGCCGCTCGCCGAGTGGCTGCTCGCGGACGCCTGCGAGATCACCTCGCTGGACGAGGCGGCGCTCCAGCGCTGCAACGTGGTCATCGCGGCCACCGGCGACGACAAGGTGAACCTGGTCGTCTCGCTGCTCGCGAAGACCGAGTACGGGGTGCCGCGGGTGGTGGCCCGGGTCAACAACCCGAAGAACGAGTGGCTGTTCAACGAGTCGTGGGGCGTGGACGTCGCCGTCTCGACGCCGCGGCTGATGTCGGCGCTTGTGGAGGAGGCGGTGAGCGTCGGTGATCTCGTACGCCTGCTGCGCTTCAGCCACGGCGACGCCAACCTGGTCGAGCTGACGCTGCCGCCGGAGTCGGCGCTGGCGGGCACGCAGGTCGGCGATGTGGCCTGGCCGGAGGACACCTCCCTGGTCACGATCATCCGGGGCACGCGGGTGCTCACGCCGAGCCAGGAGGAGACCCTGGAGGCGGGCGACGAGCTGCTGTTCGTGGCCGCGCAGGCCCGCGAGGAGCAGTTGGAGGACCTGCTGTCGGTCCGCCGCGAGGGCTGACACCGCACACACGGAAGGGCCCGGAACCAGGTGGTTCCGGGCCCTTCCCGCGTTCGGGGATCAGCTCGCGCCGGGGGCCTGAGCCGCGGCCTTGCGGGCCTTCTCGGCCGCTTCCTCCGCCTCCATCTCGGCGAAGACGTCGATCGGCGCCGGGGCCTTCGCGAGGAAGACCCAGGTGAGCCAGACCGCGAGGAGGAACGGCGGGATCTTCAGGGCGATCAGCACCCAGCCGAGCTGGGAGGTGTTGGCCCACCAGTACAGCGGGAAGAGGATCGCGCACTTGGCGAGCAGGATGAGCCCCCAGGCCCAACTCGCCTTCGCGTACGCCTTCTTGCGGCCCGGGTTGCGGGTGCGCCAGGACAGGTTCTCCTTGAAGACCGGGCCGAGGATCAGCCCGATCAGGGGAACCCCGAAGACCGTGGTGACGAGGTACGCCAGGGCCAGGCCCAGGGTGTACAGCATGCCCGGCAGGTAGAAGTCCTTGGCGTTGCCCGTCATCATCGCGAAGACCACGCCGAAGGCCACGCCGAAGACGCCGCTGAAGGCGTGCTTCATGGTGTCCTTGCGGACCAGGCGGACCACGACGAGCAGCAGCGAGACCGCGAGGGCGGCGATCGCCGAGGTGTGCAGGTCCTTGTTGACCGTGAAGATCGTGACGAAGAGCAGCCCCGGCAGGACCGTCTCCACCATGCCGCGCACCCCGCCGAACGCCTCGAAGAGCGCGGCCTCGGTGACGGCTTTCGCGTCGGCGTCGGGCGGGGTGTGCGTGGGGGTGGTGGTCGGCTTGTCGACTGACGTCACCGGCTACTCCTGTCCGAGCGGTCGGAGTTCGTATTTGGGGTTGAACAGGACTCGCCGGCCGTGACTCATGGAGATCCGGCCCGAAGCGATCAGCTTGCGGCCCGGCTCGATGCCCACGATCGAGCGCCGTCCCAGCCACACCACGTCCAGCGGGGCGGTGCCGTCGAAGAGCTCGGCCTCCAGCGCCGGCACACCCGCCCGCGGACGCAGGGTGACGGTCCGCAAGGTACCAGTCACTTTGACTATCTGGCGGTCGCTGCACTCGGAGATGCGGGTGCACCCCGTGGCCTGCGTGTCCTCCTGCAGCTCCGCGGAGTGCAGATCCTCCTGCGAGGTGGACAGCCGGTCGAGCATCCGGCGGAAGCGCCCCGCGGGCTTCTCGGTACGAAGGTCAGCACTCATACAGAAAGCGTACCGGGGGACACCCCCACCCGATCAAAGCGTGTGGACAGCACCGATCACCGGCTCAGCGTTCGAAGCGGTAGCCCATGCCCGGCTCGGTGATGAAGTGGCGCGGGTGCGAGGGGTCGAGCTCCAGTTTGCGGCGCAGCTGGGCCATGTAGACCCGCAGGTAGTTGGTCTCGGTGCCGTAGGAGGGCCCCCAGACCTCCTGGAGCAGCTGCTTCTGGCTGACGAGGCGGCCGGTGTTGCGCACCAGGACTTCGAGCAGGTGCCATTCGGTCGGGGTGAGGCGTACGTCGCGGCCGTCGCGGTTGACCTTCTTGGCGGCGAGATCGACGGTGAATCCGTCGGTCTCGACGATCACCAGGTCGTCGGCGCCGTCGGCGCCGCCGACCGGCTCGGCCCTGCGTACGGCGGCACGCAGCCGGGCGAGCAGCTCGTCCATGCCGAACGGCTTGGTGACGTAGTCGTCGGCGCCGGCGTCCAGCGCCTCGACCTTCTCGTCGGAGGTGTGGCGGGCGGAGAGCACCAGGATCGGGACCCGGGTCCAGCCGCGCAGCCCCTTGATGACCTCGACGCCGTCCATGTCGGGCAGGCCGAGGTCGAGCACGACCACGTCGGGGTGGCGGGCGGCGGCGAGCTGGAGGGCGGTCGCGCCGTCGGGGGCCGCGTCCACCTCGTACTTCCGTGCCTTGAGGTTGATCACGAGCGCGCGCACGATCTGCGGCTCGTCCTCGACCACGAGCACCCGGGTCATCTGGAGTACCTGCCTTCTGCATTCTCTGGCGGAACGGTTCGGTTCATGAGGTGACCTGGGCGGAGAGGTCGGCGGGGGCCCGGCCCGGACTGGGGGCGGCGCGGACGGTGAGGACCATCGTGAGGCCGCCGCCGGGGGTGTCCTCGGCGGAGAGGGTGCCGCCCATGGCTTCGGCGAAGCCGCGGGCGACGGCGAGGCCGAGGCCGACTCCGGCGCCGCGCGGGGCGTCGCCGTAGCGCTGGAAGGGCGCGAAGATGCGGTCCTTGGCGGCGTCGGGGACGCCGGGGCCGCGGTCGGTGACCCGTATCTCGACGCGCTCGGCCATGCCGCTGGCGGCGACGGTGACGGGGCTGTCGGGCGGGCTGTACTTGACGGCGTTCTCCACGACGTTCGCGACGGCCCGCTCCAGCAGGCCCGGGTCGACCTCGACCATGGGCAGCGACTCGGGGATGTCGAGGACGACGCTGTCCTCGGGGACGCCGCCGAGCGCCATGGGGACGACCTCGTCGAGGTCGATCTCGCGGATGAGCGGGGTGACGGTGCCGGTCTGCAGGCGGGACATGTCGAGGAGGTTGCCGACCAGGTGGTCGAGGCGGTCGGCGCCGCCCTCGATGCCTTCGAGGAGCTCGGCGCGGTCCTGGTCGGACCATTCGACGTCGTCGGAGCGGAGCGAGGTGACGGCGGCCTTGATGGAGGCGAGCGGGGTGCGCAGGTCGTGGCTGACGGCGGCGAGCAGCGCGGTACGGATGCGGTTGCCCTCGGCGAGCTTGCGGGCCTCCTCGGCCTCCCCCACCAGGCGCTGGCGGTCGAGCACGACGGCGGCCTGGGCGGCGAAGGCGCCGAGCACGCGGCGGTCCTCGGCGGGCAGGACGCGTCCGGACAGCGCCAGCGCCATGTGGTCGCCGACCGGCATGTCGACGTCCGCGTCCTCGGGGCGGCCGACCGGGCGCGGTCCGACGCTGCCCGCGCGGGTCCAGGGCGCCACGTCGCTCTCGCGCTCCAGGAGGGCCACGGACTCCATGGCGAAGGTCTCGCGGACCCGCTCCAACAGGGCGTCCAGGCTGGTCTCGCCGCGCAGCACGCTGCCCGCGAGGAAGGAGAGGATCTCCGATTCCGCGCGCAGCCGGGCGGCCTGGTGGGTGCGGCGGGCCGCGACGTCCACGACGGAGGCCACCGACACGGCCACGAGCACGAAGATCACGATGGCGACGATGTTCTTCGGATCGGCGATCGTGATCTTGTGGATGGGCGGGGTGAAGTAGTAGTTCAGCAGGAACGAGCCGACCGCGGCCGAGGCGAGCGCCGGCATCAGGCCGCCTAGCAGGGCCGCGGCCACGGTCAGCGTCAGGAACAGCAGCATGTCGTTGGCGAGCCCGAGGTCCGCGTCGACATTGTTGAGCAGCACGGTCATCAGGGCGGGGCCGATCACGCCGGCCGCCCAGCCCCACACGATGCGGGCGCGCCCGAGCCGGGCCCCGCGCGCCACCGGCAGTCCGCGGCCCTTGGCGACTTCCTCGTGGGTGACGATGTGGACGTCGAGGTCGGGCCCGGAGTCGCGGGCCACGGTCTGCCCGACACCGGGGCCGAGGATGTACTGCCAGGCCTTGCGGCGGCTGGATCCGAGGACGATCTGGGTGGCGTTGACGCCCCGCGCGAAGGCCAGCAGCGAGGTGGGGATGTCGTCGCCTATGACGTGGTGGAAGGTTCCGCCAAGGTCTTCGACCAGGGTGCGCTGGACGGCGAGTTCCTTGGGCGAGGCGGAGGTGAGGCCGTCGCTCCTGGCCACGTACACCGCGAGGATCTCGCTGCCGGAGCCCTTGGCGGCCATCCGGGCGGCCCGGCGGATGAGGGTGCGGCCCTCGGGTCCGCCGGTCAGGCCGACGACGATCCGCTCGCGGGCCTGCCAGGTGGACTGGATGTCGTGCTCGCCGCGGTACTGCTGGAGGTATTCGTCCACCCGGTCGGCGACCCACAGGAGCGCCAGCTCGCGCAGCGCGGTGAGGTTGCCGGGCCGGAAGTAGTTCGACAGGGCCGCGTCGACCTTCTCGGACTTGTAGATGTTGCCGTGCGCCATGCGGCGGCGCAGCGCCTGGGGCGACATGTCGACCAGCTCGATCTGGTCGGCCCGCCGCACCACCTCGTCGGGCACGGTCTCGCGCTGCCGTACGCCGGTGATCGACTCGACCACGTCGCCGAGGGATTCCAGGTGCTGGATGTTGACGGTGGACACCACGTCGATCCCGGCCGCGAGCAGTTCCTCGACGTCCTGCCAGCGCTTGGTGTTGCGGGCGCCGGGGACATTGGTGTGCGCGAGTTCGTCCACCAGGGCGACGGCGGGGCGCCGCTCCAGGACCGCGTCCACGTCCATCTCGGTGAAGACGGTCCCGCGGTATTCGATCTCGCGCCGCTGGATCTGCTCCAGGCCGTGCAGCATCACCTCGGTGCGCGGCCGCCCGTGGTGCTCGACGAAGGCGACGACGCAGTCGGTGCCGCGCTCCACCCGCCGATGGGCCTCGGACAGCATCGCGTACGTCTTGCCGACGCCCGGTGCCGCGCCGAGGTAGATCCGAAGCTTGCCGCGTGCCATGGCCCCATTGTCTTTCAGAATTCAGCTGCGTACGCAGCGTCGACCTTACGGCCAACAATTGCGGCAAATGGGGTGGGGGTGGGGCGGAGGTCCCGTATTGACGCGATTCTGATGCTCCGGCGCAGGTGGCGAGGGTCGGCCCGGCCGAAAGCCCGAACGCAATGCGACGGCCCGCGGCGGTTGGTTTTCGAGGACCAACCGCCGCGGGCCGTAAGCGAATTGCCCGGCGCGCGGGGCGCCGGCCGGGGTCAGCGGACCTCGGTGATTTCGGGGCCGCGCTGGAGCTGGCCCATGCCGCCGGAGAAGCGGGAGCCCTCCTGGTCGTCCTGCTGGACGCCCTCGGGCACCATCTGCGCGTCGTTGGGCAGCTTCAGGACGATCGGGTCGCGGGGCGCCATGGGGCCCTCGCCGCGGACCACCACGGTGTCGCGGAAGATCGTCTCAAGCAGCCCGGCGGCCTGCGGCTGCACCGCGCCCTGGCCGGAGATGACACCGCGCAGGAACCAGCGCGGGCCGTCCACGCCCACGAAGCGGACCAGCTGGACGCCGTTGGTGCCGTCCGGCAGCTGCACCGGGACCTGCGCGCGCAGCTCCCAGCCCAGCGGGCCCTCGACCTCGTCGATGATGCCGCCCTGCTGGGTGATGCCGGAGGCGATCTCCTCGCGGACCTCGCCCCAGATGCCTTCCTTCTTCGGCGCCGCGAAGGCCTGCAGCTGGACCGCGCTGTCGTTCAGCACGACCGTGGCCGCCACGATCGCGTCGCCCGCGACCTCGACCCGCAGCTCCATGCCCTCGACCCCGGGGACGAAGAGTCCGCCGAGGTCCACCCGGCCCTCGCCGGGCTCGGTGACCTCGGCGAGGTCCCAGGGGCCGTCCGGACGCGGTGCCGGCGGCAGGTTCACCCTGCGGACCTCGCTCTTGTCCCCGGCCTCGATGTCATCGGCCTCGGTGCCGTCGACGACCTGCTCGGCCTCGCCCGCCGCGTCATCGGCAGTCCCGCTCTTCTTGCGACGTCCGAACACGTCACTGTCCTTCCCGGTCGGATACGACCGAAGCGTATCGATTCCCACCCGTTGTACCGCCACTGGCGGCCGAACCGTCCACGGCGGCATGACCGCCGGTGGACCCGAAGCCCCCCTCGGCCCGCGCCGAGCCGGGAAGCTCCGCCACCTCGTGGAAGCGCACCTTCTCGACCTGCTGGACGACCAGTTGGGCAATGCGGTCGAAACGCTCGAACCGCACGCTCTCGCGCGGGTCGAGGTTGACCACGATCACCTTGATCTCTCCACGGTACCCGGCATCCACCGTCCCCGGGGCATTCACCAGGGCGACACCGCACCGGGCGGCCAGGCCCGAACGGGGGTGCACGAAGGCCGCGTACCCGTCGGGCAGCGCGATGGAGACGCCGGTCGCCAGGACGGCCCGCTCGCCCGGAGCGAGTTCGGCGGCCTCGGTGGTGACCAGATCGGCTCCGGCATCGCCCGGGTGCCCGTACGCCGGGATCGGCACTTCCGGGTCGACACGGCGGATGAGGACGTCTACGGGTTCACGCATCACGGATTCACCTCGAAGGCGCGAGCGCGCCTGAGCTGGTCGGGGTCGGACATGGCGGCCTGGATCTCGGCCGGGCGCCCGTTGTCGATGAAGTGGTCCACCTTCACCTCGATGAAGAGGGCCTGGGCCCGGACCGCCACGGGCCCCTCGGGGCCGCCGATGCGGCCGGTGGCCCGGGAGTAGATCTTGCGGCCGGCCACCGCGGTGACCTCGGCCGCCAGGTGCAGCACCGTGCCGACCGGGACCGGTCGGGCGAAGTCCGTCTCCAGACGGCCGGTCACCGCGATCACCCTCAGCAGCCAGTTCAGCGAGCCGAGCGTCTCGTCGAGCGCGGTGGCCAGCACCCCGCCGTGCGCGAGACCGGGGGCGCCCTGGTGCGCCTCGCGCACGGTGAACTCGGCGGTGACGGTGACGCCCTCGCCGGCCCGCGCCGCCAGGTGCAGGCCGTGGGGCTGTCCGTCGCCGCAGCCGAAGCAGTGCCCGTAGTGCGCACCGAGCAGCTCGCCGGGTGCGGGCGCCTCCGGGTGCCGCACCGGCGCCATGGCGTCGGGCGGGGGCGTCAGGGACGCAGATGTAGCAGTCACAGCCGCAGACCTTACCCGCGGTCCAAGCCGCAGGTCGCGCCGTGCCAAGCTAGGTTTCATGCAGCCCAACGCCCCGCAGTACGCAGAACGCCTCACCGCGCCCCGTTCCTGGTGGTTCATCTCCGGCCTGGTCGGCGTCGCCTGCGCGCTGATGCTGCTGCCGGTGGGCACGCTGCCGATGCTGGCCGGTCTGGTGGGCGGCACGGCGGTGTCCTGGGTGGTGGTGAGTTCGTACGGTTCGGTGCGGATCCGGGTGCTCGCGGACACCCTGGTCGCCGGGGAGGCCCGGATTCCGGTGCAGGCGCTGGGCGAGCCCGAGGTCCTGGATGCCGAGGAGGCGCGGGCCTGGCGGCTGCACAAGGCCGATCCGCGCGCGTTCATGCTGCTGCGGGCGTACATCCCGACGGCGGTGAAGGTGGAGATCACGGACCCGGCGGACCCGACCCCGTACGTCTACCTCTCGACCCGCGACCCCGAGGCGCTGAAGACGGCGCTCAACGCGGTCCGTACCGCCTGAGCCCTCCGCTTCGCGGGGGCCCGGCCTTCAGCGGCCGAGTTCCTTGGGGTGCTCCCCCGGCGGCAGCGGGTTGTCCGGCCGTTCCAGGGCGGGGAGCTCGGGCAGCGCGTCCCAGGGCACCTGGTGCTTGCGCAGGTCCTTCCTGATGTGCGCGGCGAGCCTCTTGGTGTCGCGGCGGTTCATCACGGCGCCAACAGCCGCGCCGACCATGAACGGCGTCAGGTTCGGCAGGTTGCGGGCCATGCGCTTCATGATCTGCTGGCGCAGCTCGCGCTTCATCTGGCCGCCGAGCGCGAAGTTGAGCGTCGTCGGCTTGGTGACGTCGATGCCGCGCTCCTCGGTCCATGACGTCAGATACGCCATCGAGCGCTGCTTGAGGGTGCCGGGCGGCCGCATTCCGTAGACCTCGTGCAGCTCGGCGATGAGCTTCAGCTCGATCGCGGCGACCCCGGTGACCTCGGCGGCCAGCTCCGCGGGCATCGCGGGCGGAACGGGCAGCATCGCGGCCGCGCCGATGCCCGCGCCGACCGTGGACGTGCCGTTGGCGGCGCCCGCGATCAGCTTGTCGGCGATCTCCTCCGGGCCGAGGCCCGGGAAGTGCGCGCGCAGCGTCGCCAGGTCCCGCACGGGAATGCGGGGGGCGACGTCGATGATCCGGTCGGCAAGGTGGCCGAGCGAGGTCTTGATGCCCTCGCCGCCCTTGCGTACGCCCTTCTTGAGCGCCGGAACACTCTTCTTCAGGGCGGGGACGCCCTTGTCGAGAGCGCCCTTGCGCAGGGCGTCCAGGCGTCGGGCCCCGGCCGCGGGCCCCGCCTTCTTCTCTTTCCCCGTACCTGCTGCCGTGACGGCTGCTTCGAGCGAGGCCTGTTGGCCCCGCCCGGCGTCACGTGCACCGTCGGCAGCGCTCACCGCGGGGAGGCCGGCCGGCTCGGCGGGGGCTTCAACGCCTTCTGCCGGGCCTGTGCCGCCCTGTGGTGCCTCGGTGGAACCCGGGGCACCCTCCGCCCGGAACGGTCGCTTCCGGGGCGGTTTCGCGCCTGCCACGCCGACCTGCTTCAGTCGCAGTCGCGGCAGATCGGCTGACCGTTCTTCTCCCGGGCCAGCTGGCTGCGGTGGTGCACGAGGAAGCAGCTCATGCAGGTGAACTCGTCGGCCTGCTTGGGCAGGACGCGAACGGCGAGCTCTTCGTTGGAGAGGTCCGCGCCGGGCAGTTCCATGCCTTCGGCGGCCTCGTACTCGTCGACGTCAACAGTCGAGGTGGACTTGTCGTTACGCCGGGCCTTCAGCTCTTCAAGGCTGTCGGAATCGACGTCGTCGTCGGTCTTGCGTGGGGTGTCGTAGTCCGTTGCCATGTCGCTCTCCCCCTCTGGGTGGTTGCGGTGTCTCAGCGCACGTAACGCGTGAGAGGCCGGACTTGTGCCCGACCTGAGGCGGAGATTTTGCCTCACATCAAGGTCTGTTACTCAATCGACACCCAACCGCACTCCTCAAGAGTGATCGTCTTGGATGGCGATCGGGACCGTACACGGTCCTCATGTCGCACTTCACGAGTGCCACCCCGTGTACTTCCCGTGATCTCACCCCCCGGAAACCCGGACTTTTACCGGGATTCCAGGGGATTCACCGATCACGGAGAGTAGGTGGCCGGAAGTTTGCCTTTGTGACTGATCACACACGAAACTCTTGGGAACGGGTCCCGAAAATTCCGCGCAAAGCGAACTGCCGAAACAGCTTCGAGCAGCGTCTCAGACCGGCAGGGTGACACGCATCACGAGGCCGCCGCCTTCGCGGGGCTCCGCGATGATACGGCCTCCGTGGGCCCGCGCGACCGACCGGGCGATGGATAGGCCGAGGCCGACCCCCTTGTCGCTGCCGGTGCGCTCGGTGCGCAGCCGCCGGAACGGCTCGAAGATGTTGTCGATCTCGTACGCGGGAACCACTGGCCCCGTGTTCGACACCAGCAGCGTCGCATGGCCGTCCCGGAGCTCGGTGACCACTTCGACCCAGCCGCCTTCGGGGACGTTGTAGCGGACCGCGTTCTGGACCAGGTTCAGCGCGATGCGCTCCAGCAGGACGCCGTTGCCCTGGACTACCGCGGGCGCCCGCTCCCCCTTGATCTCCACGCCCTTGGTCTCGGCCTCGCTCCTGGCCTGGTCGATGGCGCGGGAGGCGACCTCGGCGAGATCGACCGGCTTGCGGTCGATGATCTCGTTGTCGCTGCGGGCGAGCAGCAGCAGGCCCTCGACGAGCTGCTCGCTGCGCTCGTTGGTGGCGAGCAGCGTCTTGCCGAGCTGCTGGAGCTCCACCGGGGCGCCGGGGTCGGAGAGGTGCACCTCAAGCAGCGTGCGGTTGATCGCCAGCGGGGTGCGCAGCTCGTGCGAGGCGTTCGCGACGAACCGCTGCTGGGCCGTGAAGGACCGCTCCAGGCGGTCCAGCATCTCGTCGAAGGTGTCGGAGAGCTCCTTGAGCTCGTCGTCGGGGCCGTCCAGCTCGATCCGCCGGCTCAGGTCCGTACCGGCCACCCGGCGGGCGGTCCGGGTGATCCGGCCGAGCGGCGAGAGCACCCGGCCGGCCATCGCGTACCCGAAAGCGAAGGCGATGACGCTGAGGCCGACGAGCGCGAGCAGGGAGCGGCTCAGGAGGTTGTCCAAGGCTTCTTGGCGCTGCTGGGCCATGCAGGCGCTGATCGCGTCGTTGAACTCCGCGACGGTGCCGGTCCTCGGCAGCTGGCAGTTGCTGCTGGACAGCGTGAGGTTCTGACCGCCCACGATCTTGAAGGGGGCGCTGCCGGCGTGCAGGGCCTGCGCGGCCAGCAGATAGATGATCGAGAGGAGCAGTATCCCCGCGATCATGAACATGCCGCCGTAGAGCAGCGTGAGGCGTATCCGGATGGTCGGTCGCAGCCAGGGGAAGGGCGGTTCGGCGCTTTTCGGGGCCCAGGTCGGCTTGGGAGGCGCCGACGGCGGGGCGGGAGTGGCGGCCATCGCCGTCAGATCCGGTAGCCGGAGCCCGGCACGGTGACGATCACCGGGGGCTCGCCGAGCTTGCGCCGCAGCGTCATGACGGTCACGCGCACCACATTGGTGAACGGGTCGGTGTTCTCGTCCCAGGCCTTCTCCAGGAGCTGCTCGGCCGAGACCACGGCCCCTTCGCTGCGCATGAGGACCTCCAGGACCGCGAACTCCTTCGGCGCGAGCTGGATCTCCTTGCCCTCGCGGAACACCTCACGGCGGTTGGGGTCCAGCTTGATGCCGGCCCGCTCCAGGATGGGCGGCAGCGGGACGGTGGTGCGCCGGCCGAGCGCGCGGACCCGGGCGGTCAGCTCGGTGAAGGCGAAGGGCTTGGGCAGATAGTCGTCCGCGCCGATCTCCAGGCCCTCGACGCGGTCGCTGACGTCTCCGGCGGCGGTCAGCATCAGGACCCGGGTGGGCATGCCCAGCTCGACGATCTTGCGGCAGACGTCGTCGCCGTGGACCAGCGGAAGGTCCCGGTCGAGCACCACGACGTCGTAGTCGTTCACGCCGATCCGCTCCAGGGCCGCGGCGCCGTCGTACACGACGTCGACGGCCATGGCCTCCCGGCGCAGTCCGGTGGCCACCGCATCGGCGAGCAGTTGCTCGTCCTCGACGACGAGTACGCGCACGGCGCATTTCCTTCCCTAGGGTCCCGCGTCGTCCGCGGGCATGTCTGTGCACTGAACCAGTGACTGTGAGCTTCCATCCTGCCCCTTACGCCCATAAACCGGCGGTAAGACGGTGCCGGACCCAGAGGCGGCGCCCACCTGCGATTTCCGGCCACGGACGGCAGCCGCAGCGGGAATAGGCAGGATTACCGCGGCAGTTGAGGTTTCTTTGAGAGTGGGCGTGGGGAGGACGACTGCACACCCCGCGATCACGCCCTGTATGTGGCATGCCACATCTTCACGTCGTGATCGCAACCCACCGTCGGCACACCCCCGTGCCACCGACCCACGACGAGGGGGCGCACCATGGACGCTTTCACCGCAGGGCTGCTGCAGCGCATAAGGACCACGGAAACCGACCTCACACGGGCGCGCGAGAGCGGCGACGACTTCCTCGCCGACGTCGAGCAGGCAGAGCTGGACGATCTCCATCGTCTGGCCGCCGAGCACGGTGTCGAGGTAGCCGTAGCGCACTGCTGACCCCACCCACCAGGAAACCCCGGCGCCACGGGACGGCGCCGGGGTTTCGTCATGCCCGGACACCCCCTAGTCGTGCCAGGCCCCGTACTCCTCCAGGAGCGACTGGAGCGGGCCGAAGAGTTCCGGGGACGCGGCGATGGTCAGCTCCCGGGACGGGGGCGTGCCGGGGCGGCCGCCGGTCAGCGCGCCGGCCTCGCGGGCGATGAGGTCGCCGGCCGCCAGGTCCCAGGGGTTCAGGCCGCGCTCGTAGTACGCGTCGAGCCGGCCGGCGGCCACGTCGCACAGGTCGATGGCCGCCGAGCCGCCGCGGCGGATGTCGCGGAACCGCGGGATCAACCGCTGGGCCACGTCCGCCTGGTGGGCGCGTACGGACTGGACGTAGCCGAATCCGGTCGCCACCAGGGACTGGGACAGCGGGGCCGGCGGGCGGCAGCGCAGCGGGCGCTCGCCAAGGAAGGCGCCGCCGCCGAGGACGGCGTGGTACGTCTCACCGCGCATCGGGGCCGCGACCACGCCCGCCACCCGCTCGCCGTCCTGTTCGGCGGCGATGGAAACGGCCCAAGTGGGCAGCCCGTAAAGGTAGTTGACGGTTCCGTCGAGCGGGTCGATGACCCAGCGCACTCCGCTGGTGCCCACGCTGGAGGCGCCCTCCTCGCCGAGGAAGCCGTCGTGCGGGCGGTGCTCGGAGAGGTAGCCGGTGATCAGCTTCTCGGCGGCGACGTCCATCTCGGTCACCACGTCGATGGGGCTGGTCTTGGTGGCGGCGACGGCAAGGTCGGCCGGGCGGCCGTCGCGCAGCAGCTCGCCGGCCCGCCGCGCGGCCTCCATGGCGAGGCCGAGCAGTTCGCGGTGGAGAGGGTCGGTCATGGTCGCTCCCTTATGCGTACGGGCTGTCGGCGCCCGCTGCCGCGGGCTTGGTGCCGCCGCGGGCGGCCGGGCAGCAGCCGACGGCGCACAGGTCGTGCGAGGGGCCGAGCGCGCCCAGGGCGCACCGCTCGGCGGGCAGTCCGCGCTCGCTCGCGGCCCGCTCCAGGACGAGGTCGCGCACGGCGGCCGCGAAGCGCGGGTCGGCGCCGACGGTGGCTGAACGGGCCACGGGCAGACCGAGCTCGGCGGCCTTGGCGGTGGCCTCCGTGTCGAGGTCGTACAGGACCTCCATGTGGTCGGAGACGAAGCCGATGGGGACCATGACGACGGCGGGGGCGCCCGCGCCGTGCAGCGTCTCCAGGTGGTCGCAGATGTCGGGTTCGAGCCAGGGGATGTGGGGGGCGCCGGAGCGGGACTGGTAGACGAGCTGCCAGGGCCGCTCGACGCCGGTCCGCTCGCGGACCGCGTCGGCGACGACCCGCGCCACGTCGAGGTGTTCGCGTACGTAGGCGCCGCCGTCGCCGTGCTCTTCGGCGGGGCCCGAGGTGTCGGCCGCGGCTTCGGGGATGGAGTGCGTGGTGAAGGCGAGGTGGGCGCCCGCGCGGACGTCCTCGGGCAGTGCGGCGAGCGACTCCAGGACGCCGTCGATCATGGGGCGGACGAAGCCGGGGTGGTTGAAGTAGTGCCGCAGCTTGTCGACCCTGGGCAGTTCGAGCCCTTCGGCCGCCAGCGTCGCGAGCGCGTCCGCCAGGTTCTCGCGGTACTGCCGGCAGCCCGAGTACGAGGCGTACGCGCTGGTGGCGAGGACCGCGATGCGGCGGCGGCCGTCGGCCACCATCTCGCGCAGGGTGTCGGTCAGGTAGGGCGCCCAGTTCCGGTTGCCCCAGTAGACCGGCAGGTCCAGGCTGTGGTCGGCGAAGTCCTTGCGCAGCGCGTCCAGCAGCGCGCGGTTCTGCTCGTTGATGGGGCTCACCCCGCCGAACAGGAAGTAGTGCTGCCCCACCTCCTTGAGCCGCTCCTTGGGGATGCCGCGGCCGCGCGTCACGTTCTCCAGGAACGGGACCACGTCGTCGGGGCCTTCGGGGCCGCCGAAGGAGAGCAGCAGCAGGGCGTCGTACGGAGCGGCGGCCTCGGCTGCTCCGGAAGCTGGATCGCGCAGTTCGGACATGGTTCCGATCCTGCCATCCGGCTCTGACAAGCGGTGAACCGAGCCGGGGAACCGGGCCCGGGGCTCGGCCCCCGGGGACCGAGCCCGAAAAGGCGGTGCGCCAGTCGACTTCAGCATCGTAAGCTTTAGGAATTAATTACACGCGTCACGCCGGATCCCGGAGTCCCCGTTGCCCAGTCCCTATCGCGCGATATTCGCCGCCCCCGGCACCAAGGGGTTCTCCGCCGCCGGGCTCTTCGGGCGGATGCCGCTGTCGATGATGGGCATCGGCATCGTGACCATGGTTTCCCAGCTCACCGGCCGCTACGGCCTGGCCGGCGCGCTCTCCGCGACGCTCGCGATGTCGGCCGCCGTGGTCGGCCCCCAGATATCCCGGCTCGTGGACCGGCACGGCCAGCGCCGGGTGCTGCGCCCGGCCACCCTGGTCGCCGTCGCGGCCGTCGCGGGACTCCTCGTCTGCGCCCAGCAGGGCGCCCCCGACTGGACCCTGTTCGTCTTCGCGGCGGGCGCCGGCTGCGTGCCGAGCGTCGGCTCGATGGTCCGGGCCCGCTGGGCCGAGATCTACCGGGGAGACGCCCAGAACCTGCACACGGCGTACTCGTGGGAGTCGATCGTCGACGAGCTGTGCTTCATCTTCGGGCCGATCCTCTCCATCGGGCTCTCCACCGCCTGGTTCGCCGAGGCGGGGCCCCTGATCGCGGCCTGCTTCCTGGTGGCCGGCGTCTTCTGGCTGACCGCCCAGCGCGCCACCGAACCCGTACCGCACCCGCGCGAGCACCACACCGGCCGCTCCGCGCTGAGCTCCCGCGGACTCCAGGTCCTGGTCGCCACCTTCGTCGCCACCGGCGCCATCTTCGGCTCGGTCGACGTGGTCACCGTGGCCTTCGCCGACGAACGCGGCCACAAGGCGATGGCCAGCCTGGTGCTCGCCGTCTACGCGCTGGGCTCCTGCATAGCAGGAGCGGTGTTCGGGCTGCTGCGCCTCAAGGGGGCGGCGTCGACCAGGTGGCTGGTGGGTGTCTGTGCGATGGCGGTGAGTATGATCCCGCTCCAACTGGCCGGGAACCTGCCGTTCCTTGCCGTGGCGCTCTTTGTCGCGGGCCTGTCCATAGCACCGACGATGGTGACGACGATGGCCCTCGTCGAACAGCACGTACCGCGCAGCAAGCTCACCGAGGGCATGACCTGGACCAGCACCGGGCTCGCGGTCGGTGTGGCGCTCGGCTCCTCCGCCGCCGGCTGGGTGGTGGACGCCTCGGGCGCCGAGGCGGGGTACCTGGTGTCCGTCGTGGCGGGAACGCTCGCGGCCGCGGTGGCGTTCCTGGGGTACCGCCGGCTTCGCAGGCCGGTGCCGCATCGGGAGGGGCTCGAAGCAGATGAGCGGAGCGAACGGCAGCAGCACCTGGCGTAACTGGGCGGGGAACGTCACCGCGCGTCCGGCGAGGGAAGTGTCCCCGGCCTCCGCGGCCGAACTCGCGGAGGCCGTGCGCCGGGCCGCCGAGGACGGGCTGAAGGTGAAGGCGGTCGGCACCGGCCACTCCTTCACCGCGGTCGCCGCCACCGATGGCGTGCTCATACGCCCCGACCTGCTGACCGGTATCCGCGCCATCGACCGCACGGCGCTGACCGTCACCGTGGAGGCCGGTACGCCGCTGAAGCGGCTGAACGCGGCGCTGGCCAGGGAGGGCCTCTCGCTCACGAACATGGGCGACATCATGGAGCAGACGGTGGCCGGCGCGACGAGCACCGGAACGCACGGCACCGGCCGTGATTCGGCCTCGATAGCCGCCCAGATCAAGGCACTTGAGCTGGTGACGGCCGACGGCTCGCTGCTCACCTGCTCCGAGAAGGACAATCCCGACGTCTTCGCGGCGGCCCGGATCGGGCTCGGCGCGCTCGGTGTGGTCACCGCGATCACCTTCGCCGTGGAGCCGATCTTCCTGCTCAGGGCCCGCGAGGAGCCGATGACCTTCGACAGGGTCACCTCGGAGTTCGGGGAACTCTTCGCGGAGAACGAGCATTTCGAGTTCTACTGGTTCCCGCACACCGGCAACTGCAACACCAAGCGCAACAACCGCAGCGCGGGACCGGCCGCCCCGCCCGGGAAGGTGAGCGGCTGGATCGAGGACGAGTTCATGTCCAACGGGCTCTTCCAGGTGGTGTGTTCACTCGGCCGGGCGGTGCCCGCCACGATCCCGTCGATCGCGAAGCTCTCCAGCCGGGCGCTCTCCGCCCGCACGTACACCGACATTCCGTACAAGGTCTTCACAAGCCCGCGCCGGGTGCGGTTCATGGAAATGGAGTACGCGCTGCCCCGCGAGGCGGTCGTGGAGGCGCTGCGCGAGGTGAAGGCGCTGGTGGAGCGCTCGCCGCTGCGGGTGAGCTTCCCGGTGGAGGTGCGCACCGCGCCCGCCGACGACATCGCGCTCTCCACCGCCTCCGGCCGCGAGACCGCGTACATAGCCGTGCACATGTACCGGGGCACGCCGTATCAGGCGTACTTCACCGCGGTCGAGCGGATCATGACCGCCCACGCGGGACGGCCGCACTGGGGCAAGGTCCATACGCGCGACGCCGGTTACTTCGCGGAGGTCTATCCGCGCTTCGCCGAGTTCACCGCGCTGCGCGACCGGCTCGACCCGGAGCGGCGGTTCGGCAACGACTGTCTGCGCCGCGTGCTGGGCGACTGAGCCGCCGGCCCTACGGAGTGGGCGTGCCCCCGGACCGCGTGTCGGGGGTGCTCTGCCCGCCGGGGCCGCTCCCGGAATCGGAACCCGTGGAATGGGACGGCGTGGGCGCCGGACTCGGTGTCGTGCCGCCCGAACCGGAAGTGGACCCGGAGCTCGAACCGGAGCCCGAGTCATGGGACTTCGAGGGGGACGGCGACGGCGAGGAGCCGGTCCCGGAGGAGCTGCCTCCGGTCGTCCCCCTGCCGCTCGTTTCCGGCGCCGGCGACGCGTCGCCGCCGGGGGACGGCTTGTGCCGGTCGCCGGTGTCCGAGGGCGCGTGGTCCGGCGGCGTCCGCTTCTCGCCACCGCCGGTGAGCACGGACTGGAGGGTGGTGCCGTTGCCGTTGCCGCCGACCGCGTCGCCCGAGATCAGCTCGTACGCGGTGATGCCGCCCATCGACACCCCGAAGACGACGGCGGCCGCGAGCACCGGCCGCTTCCATCCGCGCAGCCGGGTGCCGTGCACGGTCGCCTCGTTGAACTCCCGGGCGGGGCGGGCGCCGGGCCGCAGCAGCCGGGTCTCGTCGACGGACTTGAGCAGCTGGGTGCGATCCGCGTCGGCCCGCGGCAGCACGGTGGTCTCGTTCTGCGCCCCTTGGTGGGGGGAGACCACGGGCACTTGGCGGGAGCCGACCTTGGCCTGCACGGTCGCCTCGCGCAACTGCTCGCCGGTCCGCTTGAAGAAGTGCTGGAAGACGGTGCCGCCGCAGGTGGCGACCACGCTGACCACACCGGCGCCGAGGAACGTGCCGTACACGCCCAGCTTGGAGGCGAGCACCGCGGCGGTGACCGCGGCGAGCGCGCTGCCCGCGACCTGCGGCACGCTCAGGTCGATGCGCTTCTTCTCTTCCGTCCCGGTGTCCGGCTTGTCACCCATCCCCAGCCTCTGTTCGCCCTTCTCGTCCGTCTTGCACAGAGAAGGGACATTTGAGCGAAGCGAATAGTTCCGATTCCGGGGATTGTGTGAAGCAAGACACGTACGGGGCAGGCATGGACGCGTCGCAGCGGGTCCAACTCCCGTACCCCGCGAGAACTTCGGCGGCGTGCCGGTCCACCCAGGTGGCCCGAATGGAGTACTGTGGCGAGCCCTGGGCCCCGGGTCCCACACGGGTATCCGGGACTGCGGGAGGGGGCCGAAAGCGGCACTCGAACCGGCGGCGCCGCGGCACCGTACGGGTGCCTGCTGCACAGAGTGACCACCCCGGTCACTCTGCGTTGCGAATAGGTAACCGTGCCATAACGGCGTTCCAGGGCCCATGCCCGACACGCCGGGCAACTCGGCAATGTTGTGGCAGGCTGCACCCGGGCAGGCCACACTCGACTAGCGGAAGCAGCGACGCACGTGACGTCGGCAGGCACCACCCGGGAGGTCCCCATGCCCGAACTGCGTGTCGTGGCCGTCTCCAACGACGGCACACGACTGGTGCTCAAGGCTGCGGACAGCACGGAGTACACGCTTCCGATCGACGAGCGGCTCCGGGCCGCTGTGCGCAACGACCGGGCCCGCCTCGGCCAGATCGAGATCGAGGTGGAGAGCCACCTCCGGCCGCGCGACATCCAGGCGCGGATACGAGCCGGTGCCTCCGCCGAGGAGGTCGCCCAGTTCGCCGGCATTCCGGTCGACCGCGTACGCCGCTTCGAGGGCCCCGTCCTCGCGGAGCGCGCCTTCATGGCGGAGCGGGCGCGGAAGACCCCCGTGCGGCGTCCGGGCGAGAACACCGGCCCCCAGCTCGGCGAGGCGGTGCAGGAGCGGCTGGTGCTGCGCGGCGCCGACAAGGAGAGCGTCCAGTGGGACTCCTGGCGCCGGGACGACGGCACTTGGGAAGTCCTGCTCGTGTACCTGGTCGCTGGCGAGCCGCACTCCGCGAGCTGGACCTACGACCCGCCGCGCCGGCTCGTGCAGGCCGTCGACGACGAGGCCCGATCGCTGATCGGCGAGTCCGACGACACCATCACCACGGTTCCCGAACCGAGCTTCCCGTTCGTGCCGAGGATCGCCCGGCTGCCCCGGGACCGGCCGCTGGACCGCGCCCTGGACCGGCAGTTGGAGCGGCCCGCGCCGCCGCCCGAACCGGTCGCGGACGAGAGCGACTCGCTGACCAGCCTGCTCGAAGCCGTACCGAGCTTCCGCGGCGACATGGTCGTACCGGAGCGTCCCTCGAACCCGCCCGAGCCGCCCGAGACCGAACCGGCCGCCGAGCCGGAGGTCGAGGAGCCGCCCGCGCCGGCCGCCTCGGCGGGAGCGGGTTCGGCGTACGCGGACGTGCTGATGCCGCGCACCGTGGCCGGTCACCGCGACCGGCTCACCGGCACCACCGACCGCCAAGCCGAAGCGGACGGGGTCCGTCCGGGACGCCGGGCCGCGGTGCCGAGCTGGGACGAGATCGTGTTCGGCACCCGGAGGAAGAAGCAGGACTGAGAAAGACGTCCCGACTGGCGACTTCGGTACGGAGCCGGGGGGGGGGGGGGGGCCCCGCCCGGGGCGCCCCCCCCCCCCCCGCCGCACAGGCCCCGGGGGCCGCGCCCCCCCCGCGGGCGCCGGCCCCGCGCCCCCCC